>CAMXZR010000069.1 GCA_947253595.1 uncultured Olsenella sp.
GTCGAAGACCACCAGGAACTGTCGGCGCATCTTGCGCTCGATCGCTGCCGTGATCTTCTGCAGGGACTTGCGCGCGTTCTCGAGGTCCTCGACCTGCTCGCCGATGTAGTCAGCCCGCTCCCTGAGTCTCTCGTACTCGTCCATGGCGACCTCGTTGACGGGACCGATGTGGGCGAGGTCGTTCCTGAGGCGCGCGACGTCGCGCTCCATCCGGGCGCGGTCCTCGGGCTCGGGAAGCCCGAGGGCATCGTCGAGGCCCCAGCCGCTCCCCTCGATTGCCTGGATGGCGTTCTGGACCTGGACCTCGATCTTGCCCGACTCGACCCTCACCTCGCCGGAGGCGGCGCGCGCCTCGTCGAGCTCGCGGGCGGCGCCGGCCACCGCCTCGCGGGCGTCGGAGATGGTCTTCTTGAGGGAATCCGAGTCTGCCTCGGCGAGGGAGGCGCGGTCCTTGAGGCGGGCGGCCCATGCCAGGGCACGCTCGCGGACGGCCTCGTAGCGCCCGTGCAGGGGCTCCACCCTCAGCTGCAGGACGTCAAGCGCCCGGGCGCTGCGCTCCATCGAGGCGCGTCGCCGGTCGATGTCGGTCACCTGTCGGGCAAGCTCCTCCTCGCGGACGGCGAGGTGGTTGCGCCGCTCTGACACGGTGGCGAGCTTGAGTCGGGCGTCAGCCAGCCTGCCCTCGGCGTCGGCCTCCTCGAGAGAGGCCCGCTGCCTCTGGGTCGAGACCTCCTCGAGCTCTTCGGCGAGCCTGCCGGCGCGCGACGAGGCCTCTTCGGCAGCAGCCTTGTGACGCGCGACCTCCTCGCGGGCGCGGCCCGCCCTCTCGGCAGCGGCCTCGCGACCCTTGGTCACCTGGGCGCGCTCGGACTCGGCCTGCCTCAACTGGGCCTCGAGTCGCCCAAGCTCTCCCGTGAGGGACGAGAGCTCCCCGGCAAGCCGTGCGACCTCGCCCTTCGACCGGACGCTCGCCTCGCGGGACTCCTGGAGCCGCGCCTCCGCCGCCTGGACGGCCGAGGAGGCCTCCTCGAGCGTCGCCTCCTGCCGGGGGAGCTCGGAGCGAAGCTGCCGAATGCGCCTCTTGCGCTCGAGGGCGCCCTGTTCGGTGGACGGGGCCGCCCCGACCACCACGCGGCCGTCGGGAAGCGCCATCGCCCCCTCTGGCGTCACGTAGCATGCCTCCGGGCACAGGGAGTGCGCCGCGACGGCCGAGGAGACGTCCCCGACGAGCCGCACGCCGCCCAGCAGCGCCGCCACGAGCTCCTCCGCACCGGGAAGGGGCATGAGCTCGGCCAGGAGGGAACGACCGGGAAGGTCGCTCGCGGGCGCGGGACTCCGCACACCGTCGAGCGAGAGCAGGGACGCCCTGCCCGCCGCCTTGCTGGAGACGGCCTCGCGAGCGAGTGCGACGAGCTCCTCCCCCGTGCTCCCCACGAGTCCTCCCAGGTCGTCACCCAGAAGGGACCCGACCAGGCCCTCGAGCTCTGTCGGCCCCTCGATCAGGTCCGCCACGCGGTGGCGGACGGTAGGGGCGAGCCTGCCGGACGAGAGCGCGCCCACGAGTGCGCTCGAGTTCTGGGCCTGGCGGTCCACCGACTCGAGGGCAGAGAGCCGTGCGCGGGCGTCAGAGAGGGCGTGTCGGGCGGCGTTCTCGGCCTGGCGGGCCTCGTGCTGGGCCTCCTTGCCCCGACTGATCCGCTCGCGCAGCTCCGCCTCCTCGGCGCGCCCTGCGCTCCGAGAGCGACTCCGTGGCGGTGGCCACGCCGTCCTCGATCTGGGCGAGGCGGCTCTCGAACATCTGGTCCTCCACCTGAGCGTTGGAGATCTGGTCGCTCAGTTTGGCGTAGGCGAGTGTCTCCTGGTCGGCCTCGCGCTGGGCCGACCTCTGGTCGGAGGTCAGCTGGGCCTGGCGGGAGCCCAGGGAGCGGCGGAGGTCCTTGGCCTGCTTGGCGGCGGGACCAAGCTCGGACACCCTGCCCCTCAGGTCGTCCGCGCGCACGCGGGCCTCTGCGAGCTCGCCCGAGACGCGCTCGAGCTCGAGGGCCGCCTCCGCGCGCTGGCGCTCCATGGCCGAGAGGCTCATCCGCATCTCGGAGAGTCTCGAGACCATGTTGCGCCCCTTCTCCTCCAGAAGGCGCATGTCGGAGTCCATCCGGCCCAGGAGGTCCTGCATGCGACGGCGCTGCTCGCCCAGGTCCCCCACGAAGATGCCCTTCTGCTCGAGGAGGGACTGATAGCGCCCGAGCTCGGAGTTTCTCTCGTCCAGGCGATACTGGGCGAGCTCGACCGCCGCGTCGGCCTCGCGACCGCGGTCGGCGAGCGCCTGGTAGCGCTGCTGGAGCTGACGGAGGTCGTCCACGGCGAGCGTCGTGGTGAGGGTGGAGAGCTCGGACGTGATGCTGCGGTGGCGCTGGGCCTTGTCGACCTGGCGCTCCAGGGGCTTGAGCTGTCGCACTATCTCGCGCTGGATGTCCTTGGCGCGGGTGAGGTTGTCCTGCATGGCCTGGAGCTTGCGCTCCGCGCGGTCCTTCCGACGACGGTGCTTGCTGATGCCCGCCGCCTCCTCCACCAGCTCGCGCCTCTCCTCGGGGCGGCTCGCCAGGATGGAGTCGAGCTTGCCCTGGCTGATGATGGAATGCGTGTCCTTGCCCAGGCCCGAGTCGTGCAGGATATCGGTGATGTCGCGCAGGCGTGAGGGGGCTCCGTTGATGAGGTACTCCGACTCCCCCGAGCGGTACATGCGCCGGGTCACGGCGACCTCCGAGAAGTCAATCGGGAGGGTGTGGTCGGCGTTGTCGAGGACGAGCGTTACCTCGGCGAGGCCTACCGCGGCCCTGCCGGAGGAGCCAGAGAAGATAACGTCCTCCATGGCCTGGCCACGGAGCATCTTGGCGCTCTGCTCTCCCAGGACCCAGAGGATTGCGTCGGATATGTTTGACTTGCCGCTGCCATTGGGGCCCACCACGACGGTGAGGCCGGGGTCGAAGACCATGTTGGTTCGGTCCGCGAAGGACTTGAACCCCTTGAGCGCGAGCGACTTCAGATACACGTCGAGAGAATCCCTTCCAGGCGCGATGCCGCTAGTTCTTATCGCCTGCAGGGGCGGGCAGCTGCCCCATGCGTAGGAGCGCGTCCAGCGCGGCGGCGGACTCGGACTCCTTCTTGGAGCCTCCCTCTCCCCTGCCCATGCGCACGCCGTCCACGAGCACGACCGAGGTGAAGGTGGGGCTGTGCGCGGGGCCGCGCTCGCCGGCGAGCTTGTACTCGGGGGCGCAGCGAAAATCGCGCTGGGTCACCTCCTGGAGCCTCGACTTGGGCGAGAGGGGCCGCTCCGCGAGCTCCGGCGACATGTGCGGCGCAAGGGTGCGCGAGACGAACTCGTGCGTCACGTCATAGCCCGCGTCGAGGTAGAGCGCGCCCACGACCGACTCGTAGACGTTCTCGAGCGCGGAGTGCAGACCACGCGCGCCGGTCCCGCGTTCGGACTCGCCAAAGACGATGACCTCGCCGATGCCGAGCTCGTCCGCCACCGTGCTCAGCATCTTGCCCGAGACGAGCGAAATCTTGAGTCGCGTGAGCTCGCCCTCGTCCATGCGTGGAAAGCGCTCGAATAGGTCGGTGGCCACGATGGCGCCAAGGATGGAGTCGCCCAGGAACTCGAGGCGCTCGTAGGAAGCCGAGACGGGCTTGTTCTCTACCGCGGAGGGATGCGTGATCGCCGAGGTGGCGAGGACCTGGTCGGCGAAGTGGTGGCCGACGATCTCCTCGAGCCGCGCCACCCTGCTGTGGAGCTTCAAGGGCGCGTGCCTCCCTAGGCCCCGAGGGCGGCCGATATGGCATCGACCGCGTCGCCCAGGGTCTGAATCTGCTGCAGGGAGTCGTCGTCGAGGGTGGAGCCGAACTCGTCCTCGAAGGCGGTCACGAGCTCGAGCAGGTCAAAGGAGTCCGCGCCAAGGCTCTTGAACTCGGTCGCCTCGTCCAGGTCCCCTGCGTCCACCTCGAGCTCGTCCGCAGTGAGTGAGACGACCTTCTCCAGTATGTCAGAACGCTCCATGGATCCTCCTCGACCAGGGCGGCGCAGGGGATGGCCGCCAGCTGCATTCCTCGATGATTGTACCTGCTACTAGCCCTGCTGGACCAGTCGTGCCACATTGCCCACAAGCCCTGCCCGCACCGCCCGCGCGCAGGCCAGGGTTCCGTTCATCACGGCGTCGGGCGAGGTCGCCCCGTGGCCGATGAAGACGGGGGCCTTGATGCCCAGGAGGACCGCGCCGCCCTTCTCGTCGCCCGAGAGGCTCGCCGCAACCGACTTCAGCGCAGGCTTGAGCAGGAGGGCTCCGAGCTTGGAGCGTCCGGACTGCGCCACGGAGCGCCTGACCTCCGAGAGGATGTACTTGGCCGTGCCCTCGAGGCTCTTGAGGGCCACGTTGCCGGTGAAGCCGTCCGTGACTATCACGTCGTAGCGACCAGCCAGGACGTCGGTGCCCTCGCAGTTGCCGCGGAACCACTCGAGGCCTGCATCTGCGAGCGCCTTGTGGGCGGCAAGCACTGCCTCCGAGCCCTTGGTGTCTTCCGTTCCGTTGGAGAGGAGCGCGACCGTAGGCTCCTGCACCCCCAGGACGACACGCGAGTATGCGCGTCCCATCTGCGCGAACTGGACCAGCATGTCGGGACGGGCGTCGGCGTTGGCGCCCATGTCGGCGAGGACGGTCTCGCGGCCCGTGACGCCCGGCAGGGAACTGGCAATCGCCGGTCTCTTGATGCCCTTGATGCGTCCGATGTGCAACGTCGCCGCGGCAAAGACGGCCCCGGTTGAGCCGGCGGAGAAGAAGCCGTCCGCCTCGCCCGCGCGCACGGCCAGACAGCCGCGGACGATGCTCGAGTCCCTCTTCGCTCGCACGGCGTCCGCAGGATGCTCGTCCATGCCTATGGTCTCGGTCGAGACGAGCGCGCGGGCTCGCTCGTGCGACGCCGCGAAGGGGACGACCACGTCCTCGTCACCCGCGACGAGGACGCTGAGCTCCCCTGGCTATGCCCTCGAGCACGACCTTGGGCTCCTCGTCGCCTCCCATGGCATCAACGCAGATTGTGGTCATGTGCTGCCTCCCATGCCGCTGAGCGGCGTGCGTCTAAAGAGGGAGGCCGACCCCGGTTGGGGCCGGCCTCCCCAGGCCTCGTCTGCAAATGAGGGCTACTCGGTGACGACGACCTCACGGTCCTTGTAGTAGCCACAGTTGGGGCACACGTGATGCGGAAGCTTAGGTGCGCCACACTGGGGGCAAACGGAGCGTGCCGGAGCGGCGAGCTTGCTGTTGGCCGAACGACGAGTGTGCGTGGCGCCACGGCCCTTTTTCTGCTTGGGAACTGCCATCTTGAACCTCTCTTTGACTCACATCATGCCCGCACGGTTGCCCCGAACGGTCTGACCTGCAAACACACGAGGATAAATATAGCACCAGACGCCCCCTTGTGAAGGAGACCCTGCCATTTCCACGGCAAATTCCTTGCGCATGCCGTGCTGCGCCCGACATGTTAGCAAAAGCCACGCCACCCGGGTCCCCGCGACCGCACGGCAGCGCATGCCCACGAGAGAGAAGGGAGGCATGCCCTACGAGAAGTCGAACCCCTTGAGCACCGAGAAGGGATTGTCCTCCATGCGCGAGGCCTCGACCTGCGCGGCATGGCCGCAGTCCTCGCGGTTGAGGTTGGCACCGCAGATGGGACAGAGCCCGGCGCAGTCCTCGTGGCAGAGAACGATGTAGGGGGTCTCCATGAGGAGGGCGGAGTGAATCGCCTCGCCCAGATCGATGCTGTGATCGGGCAGGACGAGGGAGTAGTCGACCTCGTCGTCGTCATCCTGACCCTGGGTCCCCGGGTCTTTGAAGAGGTAGTACTCGTCCACCTCCCCGTCCACGTCGAACTCGGCGGGATCGAGGCAGCGGTCGCAGGTGCCCACCACATGGGCACGCACCATACCGGTGGCGAGAATGCCCTCTCCCGCATTGGTGAGGACGAGGTCGTAGTCCATGCCCTGGGGAAGCGAGAACTCGTGCTCGCCCAAGCTGTATCCCTCTTGGTCGACGTGACCGGACAGGGGGAGCGTGTCCCCCGCCTCGGCCAGGCGCTCGTCCAGTATCTGCCTGATCTCTGACACGGCGCTACCAGGCAACGTCGTTGGTCTGGTTGCGCGGACCGGAGTTCTCGTCCAGCGTCTGGCGGACGCGTGTGACCGAGTTGGTGAGGGACTTGAGGTTGTCCTCGAGATGGGCCAGCACGGTGTCGGCATACTCCTCCGCGTTGTAGCGGGTGTCGCGCTCGTACTGGGCGGCCTTGTCGCGGATGTCGTCGGCCTGTTGCTGGGCCAGGCGCACGACCTCCTGGTCGCCCGCGAGGATCATGGCCTGCTGCTGCGCGTCGGCGATGATGGAGTCCGCCTGGAGCTGGGCGCGCTCCAGGGTCTCAGCCTCCTCCTTGACGATGCGGCGGGCGTCGGAAAACTCCTGCGGGAAGACGCGGCGAATCTCGTCCAGTATCTCGTAGACCTCGTTGGCGTCGACGATCTTCTTGCTGGCGCCCGCGGCGAAGGGCGTCTTGCCCTCGCTCACGATCTGCTCGAGTTCGCCGACCAGGCTCTCGATCTCCTCACCCGGCTGCATACGGGCTCCTTTCATCACGCTGGCGACCTGACGTGCGCCCCTCTAGTCGAATTCAGGCCGCATCACTCATATGTTAGCAGATTGGGTGAGCTGCCCCTTTGCCGGAAGGCCATTTGTGGACAGCAGGGAGCCACGACGGGAGGAGAGCAGCAGAGGGGTGCCGACGTCGGGTGGCATCCGACGACCTAGGCCCTGTAGTGCAGGCGCAGCCGCTCCGCGACGGCGGGGGGCACGAGGAAGCTTACGTCGGAGCCCAGCGCTGCCAGCTCCCGGACTATGGAGGACGAGACGTAGCCGTACTGAGGGTTCGACATGACGAAGACCGACTCGACGTCGGGGGCCATGTGGCTGTTGAGGTCGGCCTGCTGGAGCTCGTACTCGAAGTCGGTCATGGCTCTGAGGCCCTTGACCACGCCACCCGCCCCGACCTCGCGGCAGAAGGACATGAGGAGGCCCGAGAAGGGACGCACCTCCACGCCCTTGATCCCGACCTCGCGGAGCGAGGAGCAAAGCATCTCGACGCGCTCGTCGAGCGAGAATGCGGGACCCGTGCCCCTCTTGTTGGCCGAGGCCGCCACAGCCACGGTGACCTGCGAGAAGAGCCTGCTCGTGCGCTGTATGACGTCGAGGTGGCCGTAGGTCACCGGGTCGAAGGTGCCGGGCACCACCACGTGGCTGATCCTGTCGTCCGCCATCTATTCCTCCTGCAGCCTGTAGAGCGTGACCGTCGTGATCCCGTGGGACTTCGTGCTTATGGCGCTCGCGTCCGGGAGCTCGAGCGCATCCGCATCGGAGGCCCGTTCGTAGAGGACGAGGCAGCCCGGAGCGAGCCGGCCCGACGAGCGCAGGTCGGCGACCAGCCCTGCGACCGAGCTCGCGGGAAGCGCGTAGGGCGGGTCGAGCACGACGACGGAGAAGGGGCCACCCGGCACGCGGCCGCGCTGGGCCAGCCTCAGGACGTCGCCGCACGCCACGCGGGCGAGCAAGCCGGCCTCTCCTGCGGCGAGCGCCTCCACGTTGCGCCTGACGCGTCCCGCCGCCGCCCTGTCGCGCTCCACGAAGCAGCAGGACTGCGCCCCACGCGAGAGTAGCTCGAGTCCTATGGCGCCCGACCCCGCGAAGGCGTCGAGCACCCGCTGTCCCGAGAGGTCCAAGCCGCAGGCCGACATGACCATAGACGCCATCGACTCGCGGGTCCGGTCTGCCGTGGGTCGCGTCACCACGCGACCGTCCGGCGCCTCGATGGGACGCCCCCTCCACCTTCCTCCCACCATGCGAATGCGGCTCATGCCCGCTCCATCTCCTCGAAGTAGCTGGGAAAGCGGTCCCTCACCTCGAGGGCGAGGGGCCGATGGTCGTCTTCCGAGAGCGAGGGGTCGACGGAGAGGAGGGCGAGCGCGTCCTCGCGGGCCCACTCGGCGATTCCGGCGTCGGTCGCGAGGTCCGCCACGCGCAGCGACACGCTGCTGCCGTGCTGGCGGTACCCCAGCACCTCTCCCTCGTGCCTAAGTTCGAGGTCGAGCTCGGCGAGCTCGAAGCCGTCGTCGGTCGACTCCAATGCCGCCAGGCGCCTACGGGCGGGCGTACCCCTCTTGGCCGCACAGGACAGCCAGACGGAGCCCGCGACGGAGCCCCTGCCCACGCGGCCGCGAAGCTGATGGAGGGTGGCCAGGCCGAAGCGGTCGGCGTCCAGCACGAGCATCGCCGTGGCGTTGGGAACGTCGACGCCCACCTCGATGACCGTCGTGGACACCAGCACGTCGACCCGGCCCGCCGAGAACTCCTCCATGACGTGGTCCTTCTCTGCGGCAGGGAGGCGCCCCGTGAGCAGGCCGACCCTGAGCCCGGGAAGGACGCGCCTCTGCAGCTCCCGCTGGGTTGATATGGCGGAGTGCAGCCTCTTCGCCCCCGAGCGGACGGACTCGGGCACGTCCTCGAGCTCCGCCCCCTCGTCGGCGTCGTCCACGAGAGGGCACACCACGTACGCCTGGTGCCCCGCCTCGCAAGCCTCGCGCAGCGCGGCGTATGCGAGGTCCATGCTCTCTGGCGGTATCACCTTGGTGCTCGCACCGGCTCCGGGAACGGGACGGTGGCGGATGCGCGAGATGGAGAGGTCGCCGTAGAGCGAGAGCGCCAGGGTGCGCGGTATGGGGGTCGCGGTCATGGCCAGGAGGTCCGCCCCGGGACCCTTTCGCCTGAGGGCCGCGCGCTGGTCGACGCCAAAGCGATGCTGCTCGTCTATGACGGCAAGCGAGAGGCGCCTGAACTCGAGGCCATCCGAGAGGAGCGCGGTGGTGCCGAAGATCGCGCAGGGCTCCCCCGAGGCGAGGAGCGCGGCCGTGCTCGCACGCCAGTACGCGCGGAAGCTCGGGCCCCTCCTCGACGTTGCGGG
>CAMXZR010000070.1 GCA_947253595.1 uncultured Olsenella sp.
GTCATCGACCATGTGTCGCTATCCATACCCGAGGGGACGTCCTGTGCCATCGTGGGCCCCAGCGGCAGCGGCAAGACCACTCTCTCGCAGCTCATGGCCCGCTTCTGGGACGTTGGGTCGGGCAGGGTCCTCGTGGGTGGTCAGGACGTCCGCGACTGGGAGGTCGACGCGCTGCTCTCCAACTTCTCCATGGTCTTCCAGGGTGTCTACCTCTTTGACGACACCATCGAGAACAACATCAAGTTCGGCTGTCCCGAGGCCACGCACGAGGAGGTCGTGGAGGCCGCCCGACGCGCCTGCTGCGACGGCTTCATCGAGAGGCTCGCGGAAGGCTACGGGACCCGCATAGGGGAGGGCGGGGCGACCCTGTCGGGCGGCGAGCGCCAGCGCCTGTCCATCGCCCGCGCCATCCTGAAGGACGCCCCCATCGTGGTCCTGGACGAGGCCACGGCAAACGTCGACCCCGAAAACGAGCTCGAGCTCCAGCGCGCCATCGCAGAGCTGAAGAGGGGAAAGACCGTCATCCTGATCGCGCACCGACTCAAGACCGTGCGCGACGCCGACCAGATCGTGGTCCTCGACGCCGGACGCGTGGTGCAGCGGGGCACGCACGAGAGCCTTATGCGGGAGGAGGGCATATACCGCGACTTCGTCGACATGCGCGAGCGCACCATCGGATGGAAGATAGCTCAGGGCTAGGCGTGTCGGGCGTTGTGGTGAGTTTATGCCCCGGAGGGGCGAGGGCCCCAAGACGTTCTTGCCCCCCTGCAAGGCATGGCATATAATCGCACATCGTGTGTAAAGCTATGTGCCGCCGCCAAGGCCACGGCACCTCTAGAGACGAGGAAGAACATGGACTACATCCGCGCAATCGAGCGCCAGCAGATCAGGGAGGACATCCCCCAGGTGCTGGTCGGCGACAACGTCAAGGTGCACTACCGCATCAAGGAGGGCGAGCGCGAGCGCGAGCAGGTCTTCCAGGGCGACGTCATCCGCCTGAGCGGCGCTGGCGCACGCGAGACCTTCACCGTTCGCAAAATCAGCTTCGGCATCGGCGTCGAGCGCACCTTCCCCCTCCACAGCCCCAAGATCGCCAAGCTCGAGGTCGTCCGCCACGGCGATGTCCACCGCGCGAAGCTCTACTACCTCCGCGATCGCGTGGGCAAGGCCGCCCGCATTCGCGAGAAGCGCTAGTCCTTTCGGATTTTGCCTCTTCGGGCCGTTCCGTTTTCGGGGCGGCCCTTTTTCTTGGACCAAGGAGACGACCATGTCAGCCGCAAGCCACGCAGCGAGCGCACGAGAGGTCGCGGCGCTCCTGAACGACGCCGACCCCACCCAGCTGGACGACCTCGTCGCGCGCTACGTCGAGGACCCGCGCAAGCAGGTGCAGCGTGCGGTCGCATCGGCCATGCGACGTCGGGACGCGGCCCTCCGCGAGGGCGAGCGCGTGGCGGGGATGTACCGCCTCCAGCGCGAGCTCGGCGGCGACGGGATGGTCCTGGGCATCGACGAGGTGGGAAGAGGCTCGCTTGCAGGCCCCCTCACGGTGGCTGCCGTCGCCCTGCCGACAGACACCATGATCATGGGCATTAACGACTCGAAGCAGCTCTCGCCCGCGCGCAGGGAGGCCCTGGCCGTGCAGATCGCCGACGTGGCCCTGGCCATAGGCATCGCCCACGTGGAGCCTGCCTCAATCGACGCCGTGGGGATGTCGGTCGCGCTGCGCATGGCCATGGCACAGGCAATAGAGGACAGCGGGGTCGATGCCGACTGCGTCCTCATCGATGGAAACCCCGTCCACGTGCACCCAAGGGAGAAGACCCTCGTCAAGGGAGACTCCCGCGTCGCCTGCATCGCGGCGGCATCCATCGTCGCCAAGGTGACCCGAGACAGCCTCATGGTCGCCTATGACCGAGTGTACCCCGGCTATCACCTTGCCCAGTGCAAGGGCTATGGGTCCGCAGAGCACGTCGCGGCCATCAGGGAGAGGGGCCTCACGCCGCTCCATCGCGTCTCGTTCTGTGGAAACTTCCTGGAGACGCCTCCTCTCTTCTAGGGCGTCGCCCTCCCGGTCGACGGCTTCCTGCCACCCGTCCCCCTTCCCCATGAGCGGCGTGGCCACAGCCAACACCGTTAACTTGCCTATGTGGCCTGCAGCTGCCTGCCAGCTGCGGACGAGTCTCCTGCAAGCTCTCTCGGGGATGCTGTCCCTCCCATTGGACGAGCGGAGGGAGACGCACATGAACGAGCAGAGGGGCTTCAGGCAGGTCTTTGGGGCGGGGGTGCCGGATGGGGAGATCCCGCTGGACGGGGAGCTCTGCGACGGCCTCGGCGACGACGGCATCTGCCTCGACGAAGAGATCGACCCGCACGAGCTGGGCGCGCTGGGGGAGCGGCTGGCGGCGGCCTACCTGCAGAGGCGCGGCTTCGAGCTCCTCGAGGTGAACTACCGCTGTCGTTACGGCGAGGCGGACCTCATCGCGCAGATCGACGACGAGACGGTGCTCGTCGAGGTCAAGACGAGGCAGGTCTCCCGGGGCATGGAGGAGGGCATCCCCGAGCTCGCGTTGGACCATCAGAAGCGACAGCGCTATCGCAACATCGCGCTCTGCTACATGCTCCAGAACCCCGAGGTCCGCTACATACGCTTCGACGTGATCGCCATAAACGTGACGGGCGAGCGCTGCGCCCACCTGAGGCACCTCGTGGCCGCGTACGCTTGGGACGAATGATGGCGGGGGACTCGCTCAGGGTGCGTAGCGCATGCGTCCGCGGCATAGAGGCCCGGCCCGTCACGGTGGAGGTCTCGCTCTCGGGCGGCATACCGGGGTTCACGATGGTGGGGATGCCCGACTCGGCCGTGCTCGACTCCCGCTCCAGGGTCCGCTGCGCGATCAGGGCCTGCGACTACAGCATGCCGCGGCTCCACATCACCGTGAACCTGGCGCCGGGAGAGATGAGGAAGACCGGCACGGGCCTCGACCTGCCCATTGCGGTGGCGATCCTCGCCGCGACGAGGCAGATTCCCAGCGAGGGGCTGGAGCGCTGCCTCCTCGTGGGGGAGCTGGGGCTGGACGGCTGCGTCCGGCCGGTGAGGGGCCTCGCGGCCTATCAGGACCTTGCCCGGGGGCTCGGGCTCGAGCTCGTTTTCTCGTCCCTCGGCCCGGAGCCCGCGGACCTCAAGGCGGGGATGAGGGGGGTCCGGACGCTGGGCGAGCTGAGGTCGGGCGTGTCGCGCCTCTCCTGCGCCACCCTCCCCCCGCCTCCGTCGGATGGTGGCGGATCGACTCCGTTCGGCCCGGACTTCGCGGACGTCTACGACCAGGAAGAGGCGAAGCGGGCGATCGTGGTGTCCGCTGCGGGAGGTCACGGCATGCTCATGGTGGGACCTCCCGGGGCGGGAAAGTCCATGCTGGCCCGACGCGTCCCGGGCATCCTGCCCCGGCTCACGGCGCAGGAGCGAAAGGAATCCCTCCTCCTCACCTCCGTAGCCGGACAGGACGTCGAGGGCATCTGCAGGGGAGAGAGGCCCTTCCGCGCGCCGCACCACTCGATCTCGCTCGCGGGCCTCGTGGGCGGCGGGAGGCCGGTCGTTCCGGGAGAGATCTCGCTCGCTCACCACGGGGTCCTCTTCCTGGACGAGCTCCCGGAGTTCGCCTCCAACGTCCTGCAGTCGCTCCGCCAGCCCATGGAGGAGGGGGTCGTGAGGCTCGTGAGGGTGGACGGGGTCTACAGCTTCCCCTGCGACTTCCTGCTCATGGCGGCGGCTAACCCCTGTCCCTGCGGTCACCTGGGCGACCCGGGCCACGTCTGCAGCTGCCCGCCAGGAATGGTCGAGCGCTACCAGTCAAAGATGGGAGGCCCCCTCATGGACAGGATCGACCTCCACGTGGACGTGAGGCGTCCCGAGTCGCAGAAGCTTATTCGCTGCGACGAGGGCCTGAGCAGCGAGCGTATGAGGGCGCAGGTCCTGCGCGCCCGCGCGTTCAGGGCGGAGCGGCAGGAGCGCCGTCCCGCCGGAGGCGGGGCATCGCTCATGGACGAGCTCTCGTTCGAGCCCCGCGCGCAGGCCGCGCTCGAGGGCATCGCCTCCCGCCTCGGACTGGGAGGAAGGTCCATCGTCAAGCTCGCGCACGTCTCGAGGACCATAGCCGACCTCGCCGAGCGCCCCTCGGTCTCCCGGGAGGACGTCCTCGAGGCGAGCGCCTATCGCTGCCACCTCGGATGAAGGGAGGAAGCATGGAGGACCGCTGGGAACTCGCAGCGGGGGAGTCGGGCTACCCCGCCTCTCTCCTCGACCTGCCCGAACCACCAGAGAGGCTCTATGGACTGGGAGACGCCGACGTGCTGGCCAGACCCAGCCTGTCGGTGATAGGAGCGCGCCGCGCCACCCCCTACGGCATCGCCGCAGCACGGCTGGCCGCGCGCGTCGCGGCGCAGAGCGACGTGGTGGTGGTATCGGGTGGCGCAATGGGCTGTGACGCGGCGGCGGCGCGCGCCGCCCTCGATGCGGGCGGGCCGACGGTCGTCGTCTCGGGCTGCGGCGCGGACCTCGTGTACCCCAGCAGCTCCTCCGACGTGTTCGAGCGCGCACTGCGGGAGGGCGGGGCCGTGGTCTCGCTTGAGCCCTGGGGGTCTCCGCCCCGTCGCTACGCGTTCCCCAAGAGGAACCGCGTCATCGCGGGGCTGTCGCGCTGCGTCTTCATCGCCGAGGCGGGGGAGAGGTCGGGAACGCTCGGCACGGCGTTGGCGGCCGACCAAATCGGGAGGGGGCTCTATGCCGTGCCGGGGAGCATCTTCTCGCCCGAGTCTGCCGGGGCGAACCGGCTCATCTCCGAGGGGGCGAGCGTCATCTGCTCCGAGCGTGACCTCGAGCTGAGGATATCCATGGACTACGGGGCGCTCAGGCTCGTGGGGGAGGACTCCCCGCAGGTCGAGGGCAGACTCCTCTCCGCCCTGGTGGGGGAGCCTCTGCGCGCGGACGACCTCGCCCGGCACCTCGGGGAGCCGGTGACGGGGGTGCTCTGCTCCCTTGCCGACTACGAGTCGCGCGGGATCGTGGAGCGCCTGAGGGACGGCCGCTACAGCCTCTCGTCCGACGCATACCTCACGCGGGCTAGAATGGACGGATAAGACAGAGGCCGGCGCCGGTGCCGGCAGGGGGGAGCTGGCACGGTGGCTGATCGGGTGACGGTGGTGGGCGGCGGCCTTGCGGGAAGCGAGTGCGCGCTGCAGCTCGCGCGAAGGGGCGTCGAGGTGACCCTCTGCGAGCAGCGTCCGCTCGCGAGCTCCCCCGCGCATCATGGCGACGGCTTCGCCGAGCTCGTGTGCTCGAACTCCCTCAAGTCGCTGCGGCACGACAGCGCCGCCGGTCTCCTCAAGGAGGAGCTCGAATCCATGGGCTCCGTCCTGCTGCGGCTCGCCCGGCAGGCGCGGGTCCCAGCCGGAGGCGCGCTCGCCGTGGACCGCGAGCGCTTTTCCGCGCTCGTGACGGAGGCAATCGAGTCCTCCCCCCTCATAACGGTGAGCAGGGGAGAGGTGCGCGACATACCCGATGGTCCCTCCGTCATCGCCGCGGGCCCCCTCTGCTCCGACGCCCTCTTCAAGAGGCTCTGCGAGGTCCTGGGTGCCGAGCACCTCTCGTTCTATGACGCGGCCGCCCCAGTGGTGGACGCCGAGTCGCTCGACCGTGACAGGGTCTTCTCCCAGTCCCGCTACGAGGAGGGGGAGGGGGGCGACTACCTCAACTGCCCCATGGACCGCGAGGAGTACGACGCCTTCTGGGACGAGCTCGTGGCGGCGAGGCGCGTCGTCTCGCACGACTTCGAGCAGGCCGACCTCTTCAACGCATGCCAGCCCGTGGAGGAGGTCGCCAGGACGGGGCGGGACTCGCTCCGTTTCGGGGCGCTCAAGCCCGTGGGGCTCACCGACCCCGCCACGGGCAGGAGGCCCTGGGCCGCGGTCCAGCTCAGGGCAGAGAACGCCGAGGGGACCGCCTACAACCTCGTCGGCTTTCAGACCAATCTGACCTGGGGCGAGCAGAAGAGGGTGTTTCGCATGATTCCGGGCCTCGAGGAGGCCGAGTTCTTCCGCTACGGAGTCATGCACCGCAACTCCTTCGTCGACAGCCCCCGGGTGCTGGACGGGAGCTTCGCCATCCCGGGGACCAGCTGCCGGCTCGCGGGGCAGATCACGGGGACCGAGGGCTATGCCGAGGCCATCGCCTCGGGGCTCCTCGCCGCCCTCAACTGCTACGCGGACCTCGGGGACCTCGAGCGCGTGAGCCTTCCCCGCAGCGGTGCCCTGGGCTCGCTCGTGAGCTACGCCACGGACCCCAAGACAAGTCCCTACCAGCCCATGCACGTCAACTTCGGGCTCGTGCCGCCCCTCGGGGGCGGACGCATGAAGAAGAGGGAGCGCTACCAGGCGTACGCCGACCGCGCGCGACACGACCTCGACGCCTACCTCGCGACGAGGCCAGAGCTCTTCCCCGAGGGGCTGTCGTAGTGTCCAAGGAGGCGGTCGGCGAGGGTGCGGTGCCCGCATCGGCCCGACCACCGGAGGGGGTGGCCCCCGCGTCCCGGCGCAGCGCCTCGCAGGAGCGCTTCCGGCAGATGTCCGGACGCTTCGTCGGACAGCTGCGGGAGGTCAGGAACCTCTCGATTCAGACGGCACGGGCCTACGCGAGCGACCTCGGCTCCTACGCCTCCTGGTGCGAGAGGGAGGGTATCGACCCCCTTGTCGTGACGCATCGAGAGCTGCGGTCCTACATGGCCGAGCTCGCCCAGGCGCGCTATGCCGGCAGGACGGTCGCCCGCAGGCTCTCGGCGATACGTGGCCTCTACCGCTGGCTCCTGAGGGAGGGGCTGGTGGGGCAGGACGTCGCTGCGGCGCTCGCCAGCCCGAGGCTCGTGCGCGCCCTCCCCAAGACCATGTCCGACGCGGAGGTGTCCCGACTGCTCGAGTGCTGCGGGGAGGACGTGGTGGGCGTCAGGGATCGCGCCTTCCTCGAGCTCCTCTATGCCACGGGGGCCCGCATCTCGGAGGTGTCGTCGCTCGACCTCGGCGACGTGGACCTCAGGCAGGGGCAGGTCCGACTCTTCGGCAAGGGCTCCAAGGAGCGCATCGTGCCCATGCACGAGCTTGCCGTGGCCCGCCTCCGGACGTACCTTGAGCGCGCCCGGCCGCGGCTCGCCGCGAGGGCGCGCGACGGGGCCGGGCGCGCCCTCTTCCTCTCCACGCGCGGCAGGCGCATGAGTGCCGACGCCCTGCGCACGGCATTCGAGCGCAGGGTCGCTCAGGCCGGACTCGACTCGGACCTCACCCCCCACGCCATGCGTCACAGCTTCGCGACGGAGCTCCTCGACGGAGGTGCGGACCTGAGGAGCGTCCAGGAGCTCCTGGGGCACAGCAGCCTCTCCACGACCCAGATCTACACGCATCTCTCGGCACAGAGGCTGAAGGACGCCGCACGGCAGGCGCATCCCAGGGGGGAGTAGGCGGTCCGCCCCGCGGCAGGTGGCCGTCCTGTGAGCCCGCCCCGAATCCCGCTGGCGCACTTCCTTCCAACCTGGTACTATGACTTGCTGTCGTGTGCTCGCACGGCATCCATATCACACGCGTGACGACTCGCAGGCCACGGTGCCCGGGACAACAGCCAAGTCCAGGGTGGCCCCAGCGGGGGTGACCTCACGCGGAGGCCAAACCAATGGAGGTTAGACATGGCTGTCAAGATCAACATCCGCACCCTGCTCGAGGCCGGCTGCCACTACGGCCACCAGACGCGCCGCTGGAACCCGAAGATGAAGCCCTACATCTTCGGCGAGCGCAACGGCATCTACATCCTCGACCTCAAGCAGACGGTCATGGATGCCGACCAGGCGTACACCTTCCTGAAGGACACCGCCGCCAAGGGTGGTCGCGTCCTCTTCGTCGGCACCAAGAAGCAGGCGCAGGAGCCCATCGCGGCCCAGGCCGAGCGCTGCGGCATGCCCTTCATCAACCAGCGCTGGCTCGGCGGCATGCTCACCAACTTCGTGACCATGCGCTCCCGCATCGACCGCATGGAGGAGCTCGAGACCATGGTGGAGGACGGCCGCATGGCCGCCCGCGGCAAGAAGGAGCAGGCCGTCCTGACCAAGGAGCTCGAGAAGCTCCAGCGCAACCTCGGTGGCGTCCGTGACATGAAGGCCCTGCCCCAGGCGCTCTTCGTGGTCGACACCAAGCGCGAGGAGATTGCCATCCGCGAGGCCAACCGCCTGCACATCCCCGTGGTCGGCCTGCTCGACACCAACTCTGACCCCGACGTGATCGACTACGGCATCCCCGCCAACGACGACGCCATTCGCTCCGTCAACCTGATGTGCGAGCTCGCCGCCGACGCCGTCCTGGCCGGCTCCGGCAAGGAACAGATCTCCGTCGAGGAGATGGCCTCCGGCGAGACCACCCCTGCCGTCGAGGTTGAGGCCCCCGCGGCCGAGTAGCACTTCCCTTTTTGCAGACTCACTTCCCCGAAGGAGGGGCACAACATGGCACAGATTACCGCCGCTATGGTCAAGCAGCTGCGCGAGATGACCGACTCCCCCATGATGGAGTGCAAGAAGGCCCTCGTCGAGGCTGACGGCGACATCGAGAAGGCCGTCGACGTCCTGCGCAAGATGGGCGTCGCCAAGGCCGTCAAGCGTGCCGGCCGCGACACCAACGCTGTCTCTTATACACATCTCCGAGCCCACGAGACTCCTGAGCATCTCGT
>CAMXZR010000071.1 GCA_947253595.1 uncultured Olsenella sp.
AGCCCGTCATGACCCTCTCCATCGACGTCATCTACGCCTTCGTCATCTACTTCGGCTCGCGCGCCATCATCCAGAGCCAGGACGCCTCCATGAACGTGGGCCAGCTCTCTGCCCTCATCACCTACGGCTTCTCGATGCTCATAAGCCTCATGATGTTCTCTATGGTCTTCGTGATGATCACCATGTCCGAAGAGAGCGCTCGCCGCATCTGCGAGGTCCTGCTCGAGAGGAGCGACCTCACCAGCCCCGAGGGTGGCCTCACCGAGGTGCCCGACGGCTCCGTCGACTTCGACCACGTGGACTTCGAGTACTCGAGGAAGGCCGACCGCATGGCCCTCTCTGACATCAACCTGCACATCGCGAGCGGAGAGGTGATCGGCATCATCGGCGGAACGGGCTCCTCCAAGTCCACGCTGATCCAGCTCATCAGTCGCCTCTACGACGCCACCAACGGAAGTGTGCGGGTTGGCGGCCACGACGTGCGCGAATACGACCTCGACACCCTGCGCGACCAGGTGGCCGTAGTCCTGCAGCGCAACGTGCTCTTCTCCGGCACCATCAAGGACAACCTGCGCTGGGGCAACGCCGAGGCCACCGACGAGGAGCTCGTCGAGGCCTGCAAGCTCGCCCAGGCTGACGAGTTCGTCCAGCTCATGCCCGACAAGTACGACACCTACATCGAGCAGAGCGGCACCAACGTGTCCGGCGGCCAGAAGCAGAGACTCTGCATTGCTCGGGCCCTGCTCAAGAGGCCCAAGGTGCTGATCCTGGACGACTCCACCAGCGCCGTCGACACCAAGACCGACAAGCTCATCCGCGCGGGGTTCAAGAGCTTCATCCCCTCCACCACCAAGATCATCATCGCCCAGCGCACCTCCTCAGTCGAGGACGCCGACCGCATCGTGGTCCTGGACGGAGGCCGCATCTCGGCCGTGGGCACCCACGAGGAGCTACTGCGCACGAGCGCCATCTACCGTGAGACCTATACCAGCCAGAACAAGCAATCGCACGACCAGAAGATGGGCTCCCTCGCCTCGGACGGCCAGGCAGCAGGAAGTGAGGCGAGGTCCCATGAGTAACAAGGACCCCAAGGATCTGCGCGGGCAGGGCGAAGCAGGCGAGAAGGCCGGGTCGGGCCAGCCCGCACAGCCCCAGGGCGGACGCGGGCACGGTCCCGCCAACCCCATGGGGGTGCTGGGCCGCACGCTGAGGCTCGTGTACGACTTCTATCCCATCCAGTCCGTCGCGATGGTCGTCTGCATCGTTGCCGCGGCGATCATCGCGTCCCTCCCCTCGATCTTCCTGCAGCAGGCGCTGCAGGTGGTGACCGAGCACTGGCGGGACGGCGACTGGGCCGGCGCATCCGTGCCCATCATGCAGATCGTGGCGTCGCTGATCGCCCTCTACCTCGCCGGCCTCGCCTTCGTCTCCGCACAGACCCAGCTGGCCGCCATCGTGACCCAGGGCACCCTCATGAAGGTCCGCAACACCATGTTCGATCATATGGAGGACCTGCCCATCCGCTACTTCGACAGCACGCAGCACGGCGACATCATGAGCCACTATACCAACGACGTGGACGTGCTCAGGCAGCTGATCAGCCAGGCCCTGCCCAACATCCTCTCGACGCTGGTGGCCATGGCGTCGGTACTCGCCATCATGCTGTGGTACTCCGTTCCCATGTCGGCAGTCGTGCTGGCCATGGTCGCGCTCATGACCTATTTCGTGAAGGTCCTGGGCGGCAGGAGCGCTCACTTCTTCCTGGCCCAGCAGCGGTCCCTCGCCAAGGCCGAGGGGTTCGCCGAAGAGGCCATGGCGGGCGAGAAGGTCATCAAGGTCTTCACCCACGAGCGACAGATGGTGCGCGACTTCGACGTCGTCAACGACGAGCTCTTCGAGGCGTCGAAGAGCGCGAACATCTATGGCAACACGATGATGCCCATCCTCATGAACATCGGCAATCTCGCCTACGTGGTGGTCGCGCTCATGGGCGGCGTCTTCCTCGCGCTCCACGTCCCCAACCCCTCCGTCTCCGGACTCGCGCTTACCATCGACATCGTGGTTCCCTTCCTCAACCTCACCAAGCGCTTCGCCGGCTCCATCGGCCAGGTGTCACAGCAGATCAACTTCGTGGTCATGGGCCTTGCCGGTGCCGAGCGCATCTTTGGCCTGCTCGACCGCGAGGCCGAGGCGGACGAGGGCTACGTGACCCTGGTCAACGTCGAGCGCAACGCGCGGGGCGAGCTCGTCGAATGCGACCGGCGCAGCGAGATGTGGGCCTGGAAGCACCCCCACGAGGACGGCAGCGTGGACTACGACCCCCTGGCCGGCGACGTGCGCCTCTCGCACGTCGACTTCGGCTACACGCCGGACCACGCCGTCCTGCACGACGTGACGCTCTACGCCAAGCCCGGCCAGAAGGTCGCCTTCGTCGGGGCCACGGGAGCGGGCAAGACCACCATCACCAACCTGATCAACCGCTTCTACGACATAGCGGACGGAAAGATCCGCTATGACGGCATCAACATCAACAAGATTCGCAAGGGGGACCTCCGTCGCTCGCTGGGCATCGTCCTTCAGGACGTCAACCTCTTCACCGGCACCGTCATGGACAACATCCGCTACGGGCGTCTCGACGCCTCCGACGAGGAGTGCATCGGCGCCGCCAAGCTCGCCGGCGCGCACAGCTTCATCGAGCGCCTGCCCCAGGGCTACGACACCATGCTGACAGACAACGCCGCCTCACTCTCGCAGGGCCAGCGACAGCTCCTCTCCATCGCGCGCGCAGCGGTGGCCGACCCACCCGTCATGATTTTGGACGAGGCGACCTCCTCCATCGACACGCGCACCGAGCAAATCGTCCAGAAGGGCATGGACGCCCTGATGTACGGCCGCACCACCTTCGTCATCGCCCACCGCCTCTCGACCGTGCGCAACTCGGACGTGATCATCGTCCTGGACCACGGCCACATCATCGAGCGCGGCACCCACGACGAGCTGATTGCCCAGAAAGGCACCTACTTCCAGCTCTACACCGGAGCCTTCGAGCTCGAGTAGCGTCACCTGCGTCGCGGCAGCCGCCTTACGGGCGGCCATGGCGGGCCCGTACGGAAAGATCCGTGCGGGCCCGCCCCTTTGGCGCTTCCCCGCCGGGCGCGCTAACATGTTCGCCACAAGCTGAGCCAAGGGAGAGAAGCATGCCATATCAGGACCAGACCAAGGGACGAGCCGCGAGGCCGCGGTCGATCGGGCGCCGGACATTTCTCTCGCTTGCCCTCTGCCTTGGCGGGACGATCGCGCTGTCCGGCTGCGGGAAGGCGGTGAAAGGGGGCGCGGGTACCAACGAGGTGAGCACGGACTCGGCTGGCACCGACACGGCCGGAGGCGGCGCGTCGGGCGCGCTCGCGAAGCCGCTGGACAACGGCTACGGAAGCGGCACCCACCACGCGACCATCGAGGTCGAGAGCTTCGGGACCATCGAGGTCGAGCTCAACGCTTCTGCGGCACCCATCACCGTCAGCAACTTCGCGGAGCTCGTGGGCTCGGGCTTCTACGACGGGCTGACCTTCCACCGCGTGATAAGCGGCTTCATGATTCAGGGAGGTGACCCCAGGGGCGACGGGAGCGGCGGCTCCGACCGTCGCATAAAGGGCGAGTTCAGCGCAAACGGCGTGGTCAACCCCATCAGACACAGGCGTGGCGTCATCAGCATGGCGCGCAGCAGCGACTACGACTCCGCCAGCTCGCAGTTCTTCATCATGCACGGGGACTCGAACTCGCTCGACGGGCAGTACGCCGCCTTCGGCAAGGTGACGGGTGGCATGGACGTGGTGGACGCCATCGCCCAGGGTACGCCCGTCCAGGACTCCAACGGCGGCGTCGCCGCAGCGGACCAGCCCCGGATCGCGCGCATCTCGATGGTCGACTAGGTCGCCGGAGTTCGCTGCCCGGACAGGCGGGCGGTGTGCAGGCGGCGGACGGAAAATTAAATTATTTGTATGCGGTTTTTAGATTTGAACTTTGATTAATTCTTTCAGCTATTTACGTCTCCGCAGGTAGAGAATTTACGGCTTTTGGAAGTTGTATGCGAAATCCGCATACAACTCTTGGGGGACCCCAGGTCGCCGCACGAGAGCCCGCCTGACACCGCGCGAGCGCACGTCTATCGCCGACCGGACGCACATCCGCCGCGACACGGGCACGCGCTACCTCCCGAGCTCGTGGCACCCCGCGCTGCCTAAACGCTCCAACGCCCCCAAACCCTCAAGCGCAGGTTCATGTTTTTTCTGCCGAGGGCTCGGCAAGGCCCTAACATATCGAAGACGCCCATTCGCCAACGAGGGTTAGGCAAGCTTTCTAGCTGCGGTTTCTCTGACTGCGGTATGCCGCCCTCGCCCGAGGAGGACCATGTTTGACCTAAACCCCATCAGTGGCAAGGTCGCCCGAGCAGCGGGGACGGCCGCCCTCGTCGGCCTCCTCTGCCTGGCGAGCCCACGCGTCGCCCTGGCGGAACAGAGCCTCGAGTCACTCGAGCTGGCCGCCATCCAGGCAGCCGACAGCTATCAGGCGGCAACGGAGAAGGTCGCACAGATCCAGGACCAGATCGAGGACAACGCCGCGCGCAAGGCCCAGCTCGAGGCCGAGCTGCCCGCCCAGCGCGAGCGCGCCGCCGCCGCGATCAAGGCGCACTACATCCTCCAACAGGACCAGGCGAACCTGGTCTCCATGCTCCTCTCGGCGGAAGACTTCAACCAGTTCCTCTCGCAGGCCCAGTACCTCACCGCCATCACCACCAGCAAGCTCAACGAGATGGTCCAGCTCACCCAGATGGAGCGTAAACTGGACCAGACCAGCCAGGCCCTGGAGTCTGCCAAGGCCGCGGCCGACACTCAGGCGAGCGAGGCGCAGAGCGCCTACGAGCGGGCGGAGGCGACGAAGCAGGCCGCCGTGAGGGCGGCGACCGCCAACGCGGCGGCGCAGCAGGCGACCTACGAGCGCCAGGTCGCCGAGGGCACCCAGGACGGCTCGACCAATGCTGCCCTCGAGGCTGCCAAGGCGGCGCAGGGCGGCAACGAGTCCGGAAGCTCCAGCGGCGACGGCGGGCAGGGTTCCGGCGATGCGGCATCCTCGGGCAAGGCCGAAGACACAAAGTCGGCCGCGGGGCAGGACAAGCCCGCAAAGCCCAGCTACAACTACGTGGGCGCCTCCACCTACGGCGAGGGCGATGGCCTCATGTACAGCGCGACCGCCTCGGGGGACATCGTAACCCCCACCTCCATGGCGGTCGCCATGAAGAGCATGCCCCTGGGCACCGTGGTCGAGATCACCTACGGCGGCAACACCGTGACCGCCGTGGTCAACGACCGCGGCCCCTTCATCGCCGGCCGAGAGATCGACCTCCAGCCTGCCGTCGCCCACGCCCTGGGCTTCGACGGCGTCGGCACGGTGGGCTACCGCGTGGTGGGATAAGTCCAGACGGCACGCAGCACAGGCGTCCCGTGGCTCTCAGCGGCCGCGGGACGCCTTTTTCTTCTCTTGCGTGGAATCCGCGCACCAGCGTGGGAGCGGCGCGCGGACATTGCGGCGCATGGCTGGACCGGGCGGGGGAAAGGCCCCCGAGCCGCCCTACAACCGCTCCGCCATGTCGCGCACCAGACGCTCGCTCGCGTCCCACCCCAGGCAGGCATCGGTGATGGACTGGCCGAACACTCCCCCGCCCACGGGCTGGCTGCCGTCCACGAGGTAGGACTCCACCATGAAGCCGCGGAAGAGTCCCGCGATGTCCGTGCTGCGGCTCACGCTGTCCAGGACCTCGTCCACGATGCGCGACTGCTCGAGAGGCCGCTTGCCCGAGTTGTCGTGGTTGCAGTCGATGACCACGGCGGGGTTCTGGTACCTCTCCCCCGCGTACTCCTGCGCCAGGCGCTCGAGGTACTCATAGTGGTAGTTGGGATAGTTGATGCCGTCGAGTCCCTGGTAGCCGCGGAGCAGAGCATGGGCCAGGGGGTTGCCCGTGGTCTGGACCTCCCAGTTGCGGTAGATGAAGGTCTGCGGGGCCTGGGCGGCGTAGATGGAGTTGAGCATCACGTCGGTCGAGCCGCCCGTGGGGTTCTTCATGCCCACGGGGGCGGCAATGCCCCCGGCTACCAGACGGTGCTCCTGGTTCTCGACCGAGCGCGCGCCCACGGCAACGTAGCTCAGCAGGTCCACGAGGTACTGGTAGTTGTCGGGATACAGCATCTCGTCGGCGGTGAACATGCCGCACTCGCGCACGACGCGCAGGTGCATGCGGCGGATCGCGCGTATGCCCCCGAGGAGGTCCGAGCCTCCCTCGGGGTCGGGGTTGTGGAGCAGGCCCTTGTAGCCCGTCCCACGCGTGCGGGGCTTGTTGGTGTAGACCCGCGGGATCACCAGGACCTTGTCGCCGACCTCGTCAGCCAGGCGAGATAGGCGGGACATGTACTCGAGCACCGAGTCTTCGCGGTCGGCGGAGCAGGGCCCCATGATAAGGAGGTGCCGGTCGCTTCTGCCGCAGATGACATTGGCCACCTCTGCGTCGAATGCACGCTTGCGGGCGGCCTCCTCGGCGCTGAGGGGCATCTCGTTGCGTATCTCCTTGGGGATGGGAAGGCGACGCTTGAAGCTCATGGGCATGTTGCAGACCTCCGGACGCTCGTCTCGGCGCGGTGACCCGGCGCTCGTGGCCGAACCGCGGGCCCGTCGGCGTCGAGGCCGTAGGCCCTGGGCATTATGGCATGCCCGACATCGCGCTCGCGCGGCGCACGGCATCGTTCTTTCGCACGACACATCCGAGCCGCATCGGACCACATCCCTAGTCAAGCAGGCCCGCGATCCAGTCCAAGGCGACGCCCACGGGCGTCCGCCCCTCACGCTCGACGATGGTCTCGCGCGCGTACGGAACGTCGTCGGTGATCACGCCGTCCGCGCCGTTCTCCACGACGCGCGTGACGTTGGGCCCATCGTTGACCGTCCAGGCAAGGACCTCCCGGCCGTGGTCGTGCAGGTAGCCCACGAGCTGCGCCGTGCAGCTCGTCTCCTCTATGGAGAACACGTCCGCCGCGTCCAGCTGACAGAGGTCGCCGTACGCCAGGGTCATCACGTAGGCACGCCTCAGCTCGGGTGCCGCCTCGCGCAGGCGCAGCAGGCAGTCGTAGCTCTGGGAGGCGAAGACGCATTGGGATCCCACGCCGGCCTCCCTCACCTGGCGTGCGACCTCGCGCTCGAGGTCATGCTCGTGGCCCGTGGGCTTGAGCTCGACGTTCAGGTGCATGCCGGTCTCCTTTGCCCAGGCGAGGACCTCCTCCAGGGTGGGATAGCGCTCCCCGGCGAACTCGGGCGAGAAGCGCGAGCCCGCGTCGAGCGCACGGACCTCATCCAGCGTGAGCTCCCAGGCCGCCTTGTCCACGCCCGACACGCGCCTGAGCCGTGCGTCGTGGCTCACGAAGACGCCCCCGTCCGCGGCCTGCTGCAAGTCGAGCTCGATCCAGTCCGCTCCCTGCTCCCTCGCCTTGCGGAAGGCCGCCATCGTGTTCTCGGGGGCGACCAGGCTTGCGCCTCGGTGGGCGGTCAGCTCCACGCGCGCGCCTCCCCGTCCGAGCGGCTCGAGCAACCGCGGACCGAAGGCCAGGAGCAGGCCGGAGCATGCGCAGACGCCCAGGGCGACGGTGACGCCCGCCAGGACGGCACGGCGCCTGGATGGACGACGGCTCGCGCGCGGCACGGCGTGGCGTCCCACTCGCGCGAGGTAGAGCGCGCTCACGCAGGCATATCCCAGGGCCGGAGAGAGGGCCAGGCAGATCACGGCGAAGAAGGCGAGTGGGACCAGCGCGAGCGACGAGGCGACGGCTGCGACCACGGGACGCTCGGAAAGGGCCTGGGCGAGGACGGCTGCGGCCCCTGCGCCCAGGAGCAGGACGAGGACGGCCCCGAGCGCGACCGCCGCCTGGGTGCCCACGATCCAGAGGAGGTCGCGCAGACGGCGGTGACGGCCCATCCAGACCGACCGGGCAAGGCTCTGGCGGAAGTCGAGCCCCTCCCACACGAAGGCGTTGAGCGCGTAGGCCCAGCGCACGAGCAGTGCCACGAGGAGGAGGACGGCGAGCCCATAGGCAAGCGTGAGCGCACCGCTCTGGTAGATGAACTCCTCCACGAACTCCGGCATGGCGAGCGAGCGGACCACGCCTGTCGAGACCCCGAGGTTCACGAGGGGGACGAGCACCAGGACGTAGGCGGCGAGGCCGAGGTTGCGCGGGGCGAGGGCCCGCAGGGACTGACGCGCCGCCAGGGGCAGCAGCTCCCGAAGGCCGATCTCCTCTCCCCTGCTCCCGCGCTCGAGGACGACGAGGACGCCCGCGAGCTCGAAGACCGCGAGGAGCATGAGCAGGAGCACCACGACGACGGCCAGGACCACGCTGAGCGGACGCAGCAGGAAGGACCCCACGTTCTCCCAGGTCAGGTACGCATAGCCCTGGGCGGCCATGGCGGCGTCGAAGAGCAGGCGCAAGAGCGGTCCGAGCGCCAGCGCCGTGGCGGCCCTGAACAGGAGCTCGAAGAGGGCCAGGGCGCGCCAGTTGGAGCGCAGGAGTCGCAGGACGTCGCGAAGCGTCTTCATGGGGCCCTCTCTTCACGTGATTCGCCAGAAAGACTAGCAGAAGCCCCTGCGGGCCCGCTGCAACCTCCCCGTCGCCCACCGACCTCCCACAGACCTATCATG
>CAMXZR010000072.1 GCA_947253595.1 uncultured Olsenella sp.
CGTCTCGACCGCGTCCGGAGGCCCCGCCGACTCCGACGACGGGCTCATCTCCGTCACGGTCCTGGTCAACGGGAGCTCCTCGACGGCGCACGTAAGCGAGGGCTCCACGGCCTACGACGCCCTTCGCTCCGTGGCATCGGTCCAGTCTGGGGCGAACCCCTATGGTTCGGGCAGTTGGGTCTACGTCATCAACGGCGTGGGGAGCACGGACATGTCCGGCGGACACGGCTGGGTCTATTCGGTCGACGGCGTGAGCCCCAGCGTCATGAGCGACGAGTATGGTGTGTCAGACGGCTCCGTAGTGAGCTGGAGCTACGTCTAGACCATGCACGTCCATGGCACATACGAGCTCTTCTCTGGCCGCCGCCTGGCAGTCCCCCTCGCATGCCTCGCACCGACGCTGCTCACGACGATGCTCGTGCCCCAGCCGGTCTACGTGGGCATCTCTCTGGGCGGGGGTCTGCTCCTTGCCTCGCTCGCGCTCGGCCCCTCGGCGACCCTGGCCCGCCTGCGCTGGCAGCTTCCGCTCCTCGTCCTCATCGTGCTCCTCAACCCGCTCTTCGTCCGGGCGGGGTCGACCGTCCTGCTCGAGCTGGGCCCCCTCTCGCTCAGGGCGGAATCGCTCCTCTACGGCCTCTGCATGAGCGGAATGCTCCTCTCGACCCTTCTGTGGCTCGAGTGCTGCGCGCGCGTCGTGGACGGGGACCGTCTGCGCGAGGTCTGGGGAGGCCGGCTCCCCAGTCTGGCGCTCGTCGTCTCGATGGCGTTCCAGCTGCTTCCCCGACTGCTGCGCCGTGCGGAGCTGACCGAGGGGGTGCTCGCCTCCTGCACTGCCGCAGAAGGGGAGAGGCCCAACGCAGGTATCGTGGCCGAGCGCCGGGGTGGGGGGCTCTTCGGCATGTCCCGGTGGCCCCTGTCCGTCCGACGTCGGATCCGCTCGCTGGGAATCGTCCTGAGCTGGGCGCTCGAGGACTCCCTCGAGCGAGCCGACTCGATGCGCGCGCGGGGTTGGGGGGCGCTGCCCCGTCGCAGCCATTACCAGCGCGACTCCCTGCGCCCGTCGGATATGGTCGCGGCCATGGCCCTGCTGGCCCTGGGGGCGCTCAACGGCATCCTCGCCGCCGTGGCGCTCTCGCAGTGGAGGTTCTACCCCCATACGCCCACGCTCGTGGCCTGGTGGGGCTACCTGCCCTTTGTGCTGCAGGTCCTGGCCCCCAGCCTCGCGCTGGCCGTCGAACGCCTTGCCTGGAGGATGCGCTGATGCCCAAGGCCCTTCGCATGAGCCACGTCAGCTTCGCCTATCCCGGCTGTCCAGGAGGAGGTGAGGAGTCGGTTCCCGTGCTCGAGGACGTCTCCCTCGAGCTCGAGGAGGGGGACTTCGCCGTGCTCGTGGGCACCACGGGAAGCGGCAAGACCACCCTGCTGCGGCTTGCGAAGCCCCAGATCTCGCCCACGGGCCGACGGGAGGGGGAGCTCGAGGTGGCGGGAAGGTCCGTCGGCCTGCTCGCCGAGGACCCCGCACTCAGCGCGGCCCTCGTGGGATACGTGTTCCAGGACCCCTGGGCGCAGCTCGTCTGCGACGGCGTCCTGCAGGAGCTTTCCTTCGGGCTCGAGAACCTGGCCGTCCCCCAGGGGGAGCTGCGCCGCCGCATAGCCGAGACGAGCTACTTCCTGGGCATGGGCCCCTGGCTCCACGCGCGGTGCGCGGAGTTGTCGGGAGGTCAGCTCCAGGTGCTCGCCCTCGCGTCCGTCCTGGCGATGCGGCCTCGTCTCCTGCTGCTCGACGAGCCGACGGCGATGCTCGACCCCGTCGGCGAGGGGGAGTTCGTCTCGCTGCTCAGAAAGGCTAATCGCGAGCTGGGCATCACGGTCCTGGTAGCGACGCACAGGCCGCTGCCCTTTGCGGACTCTGCGACCAGGGCGCTTTCCCTGGAGGAGGGGCGCGTGACGGAGCTGCCGACCGAGGAGCTGGGAGGGCGGCAGGAGCTGGATCTCCGCGCTCGGGCACCGCGTCGCGGGTCCAGCCCTGCGAAGGGCCTCTCCCTGCGCAACCTGTGGTTCCGCCACGCGCGCGACGCGGACTGGGTCCTGCGCGGGCTCGACCTCTCGCTCGCGCGAGGAGAGTGCCGCGCCCTCGTGGGCGCCAACGGCTGCGGCAAGTCGACGCTACTCTCGCTCGTCGCCGGCACCCTGCGTCCCCAGAGGGGCGGGGTGCGCAAGGCGCGCGGCATCACGCAGGCCCTGCTGCCCCAGAGCCCCAAGGCCCTCCTGTCCCTTCCCAGCGTGGGGGAGGAGCTCATGGAGTGGTCCTCCCGATGCGGCTACGCGGGCGGAGATGTCGAGCTCGTGCTTTCCGAGCTCGGCCTGGGCACGTCGCTCCTGGAACGGCACCCCTACGACCTCTCGGGTGGCCAGCAGCAGCTCGTCGCCCTGGCAAAGCTTCTGCTGACCCGGCCTGACCTCCTGCTTCTGGACGAGCCGAGCAAGGGGCTGGACCTCGCCGCGCGCCGGAGCCTGGCCATGGCGGTCTACGCTGCATGCGAGCGCGGGGCGACGGTGCTCCTCGCGACGCACGACCTCGAGCTCGCGCGCGGGCTCGCGGACACGGTCACCCTGCTCTTCGACGGGCAGGCGGCCATTACCGAACCCAGCCAGGAGTTCTTCGAGAATTCCTGGCTTTGGCGCTAGGCCTTGTGGGACCTGTCTTTGGTTCGGTCCCGTCTCGGTCGGCGCGAACATGTCGCGAGAGGTGCGAAGTGGGTGGTTCTTATCCCCCAAAGACGGGTGGAACCACCCACTTCTTGCCTACGGCGGCGGACGAACCGCTCACATCGATTCTCTTGTGGCAGCGTCGCCGTCGGTGGTCGACTGGGCGCCCGCATTGCGCCCCGCGCGGCAAGGTTCGCTACTCGAAGCTGAGGAAGACCTCCTCGTCCACTTCGTCCTCCTCGTAGGGGTCGTCGCGGTCGTGATCGTGCGCCTCGCCGGCGTCGTCCGAGAGCCAGCTGTAGGCCTCCGCCTCGTCACCGCCCGCAGGCAGGACGGAGCTGATGAGCGAGAGCCCATCCACGGAGGGAACCACCTTGGTCCATTGGGCGAAGAGGGGTTCCTCGGGGGCGCCCTCGAGTTCGATCAGCGAGTCGAGGTGAATCTGCGTCGCGCCCTCAAGGAGGTCGGAGCTCTCGTGCAGCTTCTGCAGGGCGTGGGCGATCTTGGTGAGGGCCTCCTCGGGGTCGGCCGCCTCCACCAGCGCGGGCATCAGGCAGTAGTTCTCGGCAGGGTCCGCTTGGTCGCTGTAGCTGAAGTTGCCAAGGTAGAGCATGGGATTCTCCCCTCGTCGAGGCTTTTTTGCTCTACTCTAGACCACTTCCGCCCCACAGTCCGCCGCGTCGGCCGGACGGTCTTGCCCCGCCCCCGACTGCTATTCTGGGTTGACCGGGAAGGCGGGGAGGTGACCATGGTCGGCAACGATGGGGGAGGGACCCTTTCCACGCGCGCGAGGGCGCTGGCAGCGCTCGAGCCCGTCGCGCTCGCGGCGGTCCCCCTGGCCATGGCGACCTGCGCCATGCTGGGGGTCGAGGCGAGTGCGGGCCTCACGTTGCTCGTGCTCGTCCTCTGCCTCGCCCTTGTGTCCGCGAGCTTCGAGGCGTCGCGCCCGGCGATGCGGCAGCTCATGCCCACGGCGGTGCTCGCCGCCCTCGCTGCAGCAGGGCGCGTCCTCTTCGCGCCCCTTCCGGACGTGAAGCCCGTCAGTGCCATAGCAATCGTCGCCGGGGCGACCCTCGGCAGGCGGAGCGGCTTCATGGTGGGTGCCCTCGCGGCCCTCGTCTCCAACGCGTTCTTCGGGCAGGGGGCCTGGACCCCCTGGCAGATGTATGCCTGGGGTCTGGTGGGCTACCTTGCGGGCGTGCTCGCCGGCCACGGCCTCCTCGAGCGTCCCTCCTTGCTCTATGCCTTTGGCTTCACATCCGCCCTGCTCTATGGCCTCCTGCTCAACGGCTGGTACGTCCTGGGCTTCGTGCGGCCCCTGACCTGGCCGGGGACGCTCGCCGCCTTCGCGGCGGGGCTGCCGCTCGACCTCGTGCACGGCACCTCCACGGTCGCGTTCCTGCTCGCCGTCTGGCTTCCCTGGGGCAGGTCCATCCGCAGGGTGGTGGCGAAGTATGGGCTCTAGCGCCCCGGGCCGCGTTCCCGGGAGGGAGCCGTCCGAACCCAGGCACGCAAGGAGACCGGACCCGCGCCGGAGGGGACGCCGGACGACGCTCGCCGTCGTGGCCGTGCTCGTGGCGGTGCTGCTCGCGGCGGCCGTTCCCGCCTTTGTCGCGCACCTGGCGCCATCCGCAACCCAGGAGGTAGGCGACGGGGGAGGCGGCCCTGCCAGCTCGCTGCCCTCGCCGTCCGACACGCAGCCCCGGCCTTCCGCCGCGACTCCCTCTCCCGAGTCAGCCTCGCCCATCGCCGCCATGCTCGCCAGGGGAGAGCTGCGCTCCATCCGCCTGATTGGCGACTCCATAACCGCCGGCTATCTCTGCGACGGCTGGGAGGCTCCCTCGGACACCGGCGTCGTCGTGTACCAGGGGCAGCAGGGCAGCTACGAGGAGGTGGCGACCACCGTGGGCTGCTGGGCCAACGACTTCAGGGCCTGGGCTGGCGAGAGGGGCGTCTCGTTTGTGAACGCGGGTGTCAGCGGCTTCAGGATGCAGTTCCTGGCGGAGGAGCCCGATGCGTGGCTGGGGGACGGCGCCGACGTGGTCGTGGTCATGCTGGGCACGAACGACGCCGCGAAGGAGTCCCTGGAGGACTTCCACGCCTACGCCCGCGAGGCGCTGGCTGCCGCGGCGGAGCGCTGCCGCCTGCTCGTGGTGGTCTCGCCGCCCGCCAACGAGCGCACCGACGCACGCAACCGCTATGGCATGGACCAGGTGGACGCGGTGCTCGCCGAACTCTGCCAGGAGGAGGGCTACCTGCACGTCTCGTTCCTCGACGTCCTGGAGCTGGGCACCGACGACCTCAACCCCGACCAGGTCCATCCCACCAGCTCGGGCTCCCACAAGCTCTGGGAGGCGCTCTCGGAGCAGCTGGGCATAGGCTAGGCTGGGCGTGGCCGTCGGTCCCTCTCGCCCGCGTGTCGCGCTTCTGTAGATGCGGGTGGCTCCCTTGTGCGCCTGCCCTGGATTTGTGTACCATTCGTATGTTTGTTCCAAAGTCAGAAGGAGAATCCATGTCCGGACACTCTAAGTGGGCTACCACCAAGCACAAGAAGGCCGCCATCGACGCCAAGCGTTCGGCCCTCTTCTCCAAGCACTCACGCAACATCACCGTTGCCGCCCGCAACGGCGGAGACCCCAACCCGGACAACAACGCCTCCCTCGCCGCCGCCGTCGCGCGCGCCCGCATGGTCTCGCTGCCCAACGCAAAGATCCAGGCGGCCATCGACAAGGCCTTCGGCACCGGTGCCGACGCCGTGGTCTACAAGGAGGTCACCTACGAGGGCTATGGCCCCGCAGGCGTGGCCGTCTACGTCGAGTGCCTGACCGACAACCTCAACCGCACCGCCGCCGACGTGCGCTCCTCCTTCACCCATGCCGGCGGCAACCTGGGCACCACGGGCTCCGTCGCCTTCCAGTTCGAGCGCAAGGGCTCCATCGCCATCGACAAGGTCATCGTCAGCGACGACAAGAAGGTCGCCGACAGGAACAACGCCGTGGACGAGGACGAGTTCATGATGGTCGTGGCCGAGGCCGAGGGCGACGACTACGAGGACGCGGGCGACCAGTGGATCGTCTATACCGCCTACGACAAGATGCAGGCCGTCGAGGCCGCGCTGAAGGCCCAGGGCATCGAGGTCAAGGGCTCCGAGCTCACAATGGTCCCCACCACCCCGACCGAGCTCGGACTGAACGACGCCAAGAAGGTCCAGCGTCTCGTCGATCGCCTCGAGGAGCTCGATGACGTCCAGAACGTCTACACCACCATGAGCGTCTCGGACGAGGTCGCCGCCCAGCTGGACGAGGACTAGCCTCCGGCCGAGTCTCAGCCGAAGCACCGACAGCCTGCGAATGCGACGGCCCCTCGTGGCCGTCGCATTCTTTTGGGGCGGGAGGCGCGCCGCGAGCGCACGGGAGCAGGGAGCCCAGTACATGAGACAGGACATGACGCAGGCGGAGGCGGAGGAGGCGCTTGAGCTTCCCGAGCGCTACGGCAGGGCGGAGCTGCGCGCGAGCTTCAAGCGGCTCGCCCAGGAGTACCACCCCGATAACGCGTCCAGAAACGGTCACAGCCCCAAGTTCGCCCAGCGCAAGATGACCGAGGTCAACAGGGCCTACGCCACCCTGAAGCCCCTCTTCGAGGGAGACCGGGCCACCGTGCAGCGCGACCTCGTGGGAGGGAGCGTCGGCAGGCATGGCGTTGGGGTCCACTTCGACCCCTCCGGGACGAGCTCGGCTCGCACCCAGGTGGATGACAGCCTCTTCTGGGACGAGGACGGAAACCCCAGGAGCTCCGCCGCCGAGCGTGACGCCAACGCGGCGGCAGATGCGCCTGGCCACGGCCTCAGGCGCGTTCTGCTGGGCCCCTGGCTGCTTCGCGTCCTGTTCGTGGCCGCCTTCGTCCTCCTCTGGCTTTTGACCTTCCCCTTCGTGGGAGACAACGCCTCTCGCTTCGACCTTGGTCCCACGGCGGGCCTCGGGGACTGGGCGCGCACGCTGTCCGCCTGCGTCTATCCCAGCTACCTCCTCCTCTACGAGCTGTTCGTGGGGCATCTGAGCGGAGCCGTGCGCGAGGCCATAAATGGCCTGGTCAGCTATGCCACCCGGACCCATGTGGAGGTGCGTCGCCAGGGGGCCTACCAGTCGAGCCTCGCCGACCTCATAGAGAAGCAGTGGTACGGCATCCTCCTCCTGCCGCTCGTGCCGCAGGTCGTGGAGTGGGCGCTCGCGCGGCAGGACGCCACCCAGCGCACGGCCCTTCTCGCCCTGGCCGCCCTCGTCGGGCTGGACGCCCTGCTGAGCTGCTTCGGGAGCGGAATCGCGAACGGCCTCGCCCGCAGGCTCGCCCAGGCGGTGGAGAAGCGCTACGTCACGGCCCGCATGGAGCTCCTGCGCCGATGCGGCCAATGGACCTCGGGGCGCCACACCGCCGCCTCGCGCTAGGGCGGGCGGGGGGCAGAGCCGCGGACCCGCGTACCTGGCATGACCGCTCTGCAGGGCAGCTTCCTCGGCCTGTCAAGCGCGAGGGGCATAGTAGAATGGCGAATGGCAGAAATCCTGGCGGCAACGGAGCCGCGCATTCCAGCGAGGAGAGCACCCATGCACAACGTACGCAAGGTCGGGGAGGACATCTGGTGGCTCGGGGCCTCTGACCGCCGCATCGAGCTCTTCGAGAACACCCACAGGGCCCCGGAGGGGATGTCCTACAACAACTACCTCATCCTCGACGAGAGCACCTGCCTCATGGACGGCGTGGACGACGCCGTCACCTCCCAGTTCTGGGAGAACCTCGACTTCGTCCTTGCCGGGCGCGAGCTCGACTACATGGTCGTGGACCACATGGAGCCCGACCACTGCGCGGTCATCCCCGACCTGGTGAGAAGGTACCCGCAGATGAGGCTGGTGGGCACCGCGCAGACCTTCAAGCTCATGGGCCAGTTCTATGACTTCGACGTGGAGTCGCGCGCCGTCAAGGTCAAGGAGGGAGATACCCTCGAGCTCGGCCGCCACACTCTGCAGTTCGTCACCGCGCCCATGGTCCACTGGCCCGAGGTCATGGTCACCTACGACCAGCTCACGGGCACGCTCTTCTCGGCCGACGCCTTTGGCACCTTCGGTGCCATGAGTGGCTGCATCTTCGCGGACGAGGTCGAGTGGGAGCGCGACTGGGCGGACGAGGCGCGCCGCTACTATGCCAACATCGTGGGGAAGTACGGCATGCAGACCACGGCGCTGCTCAAGAAGGCGGCGAAGCTCGACGTCAGGCTCATCTGCCCCCTGCATGCCCACCTCTGGAGGCGCGACTTCGGCCAGATCCTGGACCGTTATGCGAAGTGGGCCTCCTACGAGCCTGAGCTCGACTCGGTCGCCATCTTCTACGGCTCCGTGTACGGCCACACCGCCAATGCGGCCGACATACTGAGCCGCCAGCTCGCCGAGCTGGGCGTGCGTGACGTACGCGTGTACGACAGCTCCAAGACCGACGTGTCCGAGCTCCTCTCGCGCGCGTTCCAGTACTCCCATCTGGTCTTCGCCTCGTCGACCTACAACATGGAGATCTTCGACGGCATGCGCAACCTCCTGCTCGACCTGAGCAACCATGGCTTCTCGAAGCGTACCGTGGGCGTCATCTACAACGGCTCCTGGGCACCCGCCGCAGGCAAGCTGATGCTGGGGCAGCTCGAGGCCGCAAAGGACGTGAGGGTCCTGGAGCCTGTCGTCCACCTCGCCTCCTCCGTGAAGGAGAAGAATGTTGGCGAGCTGGACGCCCTGGCGCATGCCCTTGCCGCCTCGCTCAGGGGAGAGTAGCCGGGCGAGGGGGACGGGCTCCGGCCTCGTGGAGCCCCTACGGCAAGACCAGGCCCAACCCGATTGACCTGCCGGCGGCGCGATGCCCGCTAGACA
>CAMXZR010000073.1 GCA_947253595.1 uncultured Olsenella sp.
GGCGCCACTCTTCCAAATAAGCGCAACTCGGTATCATCTGGGTCGTCCGGGTCGGCGGCAGCCCATGCGCTGCCGACGGAACCGTTTTCGAGGGAGTGATGCGCATGTCCATGGAGGAGGCGTCGGGCGACCGCCTCGGCCGCATAAGAGCTCTCCTGGAGCCCGATCCGCGGCTCGACGAGCGCACCTGCTCCGTGAGCCGCGAGTGGGACGGGAGGGTCTTCTCTGTGGAGCTCCTGGACGTGGCCCTGCCCGACGGTAGCCACGGGAGGCGCGAGCTGGTGCGGCATCACGGAGGGGCGGGCGTCGGTGCCCTGCGCGCGGACGGGTGCCTGTGCCTGGTGAGGCAGTATCGGGTCGCCTTGGGGAGGGTCTCGCTCGAGATTCCCGCGGGCAGGCTCGAGCCGGGCGAGGACGGAGCCCGCTGCGCCGCCCGCGAGCTCGGGGAGGAGACGGGCCTCGTCGCCGGGCGGCTCGAGTTCGTCGCCCGCTCGCTGGGGTCCCCCGGCTTCACGGACGAGGCCACCCAGGTCTTCCTGGCGACCGATCTTAGGGCGGGAGGCCCCCATCCCGACGAGGGCGAGTTCGTGGATGTGGCCTGGCTGCCCCTGGACGAGGTCCTCGAGGGGATACGGGCCGGCCTCATCGACGACGGGAAGACCATCGTCGCCGCCCTCGCTGCGGAGCTGAGGCGGCGCGGCACAGCCTGATACTATCGAGAAAAAGCCACACAGAGAGGAAGGCCCATGAGCCAGCCCAAGGATGCAGCCAAGACCCCCGAGCGCGACCTCATCTTTGTCGAGCCCGTCTTCCATGGGAAGATCTGGGGCGGTCGCAGGCTTCAGGAGGAGTTCGGCTACCGGATTCCCGACGGCCCGGTGGGGGAGTGCTGGGCCATATCGGCCCATCCCGCGGGCGACTGCCGCGTGGCGTCGGGTGCCTTCGCGGGCAGGCATCTCTCCGAGCTCTGGGAGAGCCGCCGCGAGCTCTTCGGTGGTGCCGTGGGCGACCGCTTCCCCCTCCTGATCAAGATTCTGGACGCCGAGGGAGACCTCTCCATCCAGGTTCATCCCGACGACGCTTACGCCGCCGAGCACGAGAACGGTTCCCTGGGCAAGTGCGAGTGCTGGTACGTGCTGCGCGCTGAGCCGGGCGCGACCATCGTGGTGGGGCAGAGGGCGAAGAGCCGCGAGGAGTTCGTGCGCGGGGTCGAGCGGGGCGACTGGGAAGGCCTGCTCAACGAGGTTCCCGTCCATGCCGGCGACTTCTTCCAGATCGAGCCGGGCACCGTGCACGCCATAAAGGCGGGGACCATGGTGCTCGAGACCCAGCAGTCGAGCGACGTCACCTACCGCGTGTGGGACTACGACCGCCTGCAGGACGACGGCAGCAGGCGCGAGCTGCATCTTGCGCAGAGCCTGGACGTAATCGACTACGGCAGCGAGCCCATCGTGTCCGGACGGCTCGAGGCCGAGGAGGTCGATGGCGTGACCGAACTGGTGAGCTGCGCGCGCTACGTCGTGGAACGAGTCAGGGTGGCAGGCGAGAGGTCCCTTCCTCCCTTCGAGGACTTCGCCTGCGCGAGCGTCGTGGAGGGCGGTGGAGTAGCGGGAGGCCACGAGGTGGGGAAGGGAGACCACTTCCTCGTTCCGAGCGGATACGGCGAGCTCGCGCTCGAGGGGGAGATGACGCTGATCGTCTCGTACGTGCCTAGGTAGGGCTGTCCGGCCCGCCGCCTTGCGACGTCCTGCCGTGGTACCATGATTGGGCCCAATGCATGCGCCCTTAGCTCAGCTGGATAGAGCATCGGTCTTCTAAACCGCGGGTCAGGCGTTCGAATCGCCTAGGGCGCACCACGAGCGGTCCGTGCGGGCCCGTCCGACCAGGATTCGGGCGGGCCCGCATCGTTTCTTTGGGCGTCGTCCTCGACTTCGCCCCCGGCTTTCAATTGGGGCACGTTGGACGGTATTTCTCCTCCGAACTCGCCCAATTAAGGCATAATGGCCTCACATGATCAGTGGCCGAGAGGAGCACACGTTGATTTATACCGTCACGCTGAATCCGGCGATCGATTACGTTATGCACCCCCTTACGCTCGACATGGGCTTCACCAACCGCTCTTCGAGCGAGGAGCTCTACTGCGGGGGAAACGGAATCAACGTCTCCACCATGCTCAACGAGCTCAAGGTACCCAACGTCGCTCTGGGCATCGCTGCGGGCTTCACGGGGGACTACCTGATCAAGGAGCTGCAGAAGGGCGGTATCTCGTCCAACTTCGTCAGGCTCGAGCACGGCTTCACCCGCATCAACGTGAAGCTCAAGGGTATCGTCATGACCATCGTCAACGGCATGGGGCCCAAGATCTCTGAGAAGAAGGTCGACGAGCTCCTTGAGCGCATCGACTACATCGGCTCGGGCGACACGGTCGTCCTCACGGGCTCCATTCCCAAGTCCCTGCCCGAGGACATGTACGACATCATCATGAAGCGCCTCGAGGGTCGTGGCATCCGCTTCGTCGTTGACGCCCCCGGAACGCTTCTTCTCAAGGCCCTCAACGCCAGGCCCTTCCTCATCAAGCCCAACAACCACGAGGTCGGCCGCATCTTCGACGCCCGCCCGGAGACCCCGGAGGAGTGCATCCCCTTCGCCAAGGAGCTCCACGACCGCGGCGCGCAGAACGTCATCGTCTCGTGCGGCGGGCACGGGTCTCTGCTCTTTGATGAGAACTGCGAGGTGCACACGGTTCCCACGGCCAAGATTCGCCTGGTCAACGCCACCGGTGCCGGCGACTCGATGGTGGCTGGCTTCGTTGCCAAGGTCCAGCAGGGCGCCGACTACGAGACGGCGCTGCGCTTCTCCTCCGCCTGCGGCACGGCCACTGCGGCGAGCAAGGCGATTGCCAAGCGCGCCACCGTCGACCGCGTCTACGAGCAGCTCAACAAGATCATCGCCGCGCAGGCCTAGGGCGTGCGCCGTTCCATAGAGCTACCTTCCTGAACACCAGCGCGAAACCACACTATTGGGATCGAATCGTTTGGAGGAACCTATGTTCGAAGGCGTCAACGCATCAGACGGCTATGGAATCGGCGTTGCGCAGGTCGCGGTGGCACCCGACCTCAGCTTCACCCCCAAGGTTCCCGAGGACGCGGGCCAAGAGAAGGCGCGCTACGACGCTGCTCTCGAGAAGTTCGTCGCCCAGACCAACGCGCAGATCGAGCGCATGAGGAAGAGCGTCGGCGACGAGGCGGCCCTCATCATGGGTGCCCACATCGAGTTTGCCGAGGATGACGGCATCAAGGAAATGGTCAACGGCTCCATCGACTCCGGCATGTGCGCAGAGCAGGCCGTGAGCGAGGCCTATGACATGTACTACAACATGTTCTCGAACATGGAGGACGAGCTCTTCCGCGAGCGTGCGGCGGACGTCGCCGACGTCAAGACCGGCCTTTTGGCCGACCTCCTGGGCAAGGAGGTCGTCGACCTCTCCACCCTGCCCGAGCACTCCATCGTCGTCGTCCATGAGCTCACCCCCTCCATGACGGCCGACATCGACAAAGAGAACGTCGCCGGCATCGTGACCGAGACCGGCGGCCGTACCTCCCATTCCGCCATCATCGCCCGCGCACTCGAGATTCCCGCGGTCCTCTCCGTCGCGGACGCCACCACCAAGATCAAGACGGGCGACATGGTCGTCGTGGACGGCAGCAAGGGCAGGGTTGTCGCCAAGCCCACGGCCGCCGAGCTCGAGAAGTACCGCGCGAAGGCCAAGGCATACGCGGACGAGAAGGCCGCGCTCGAAGCCTACCGCGGCAAGGACACCGTGACCGGCGATGGCGACAAGGTCCTGCTCGTGGCCAACATCGGCAACCCCGAGGACGCCAACAACGCCGCCGAGCACGACTGCGAGGGCATCGGCCTCTTCCGCTCGGAGTTCCTCTTCATGGACGCATCCGAGCTGCCCAGCGAGGACGAGCAGTTCGCCGCCTACCAGAAGGTCGCCCTGCGAATGAAGGACCAGCCGGTCATCATCCGCACCCTGGACGTGGGTGGCGACAAGGAGATTCCCTACCTGAACCTCCAGAAGGAGGAGAACCCCTTCATGGGCTTCAGGGCCATCCGCTACTGCCTGAACAACCCTGAGCAGTACAAGGTCCAGCTCCTCGCCCTCCTGCGCGCGTCCGCCTTCGGTGACATCAAGATTATGCTGCCGCTGGTCACCTCCCTCGAGGAGATTCGCCAGGCCAAGGCGCTCATCGAGGAGTGCAAGAGGGAGCTTGACGTCCGCGGTGTCTCCTACAACAGGGACATCGAGGTCGGTACCATGATCGAGACTCCCGCAGCCTCCCTCATCGCCGATGACCTTGCGGCCGAGTGCGACTTCTTCTCCATCGGCACCAACGACCTGATTGGCTACACCATGTGCGCCGACCGCGGCAACGACCGCGTCGCCTACCTCTATGAGGTCTACCAGCCTGCCGTGCTGCGCTCCCTCAAGCGCATCATCACCGAGGGCAACAAGGCCGGCATCATGGTGGGCATGTGCGGCGAGGCGGCGGCGGACCCGCTGCTCATCCCCGTGCTCATCTCCTTCGGCCTGGGCGAGTTCTCCGTGTCCGCCCCGTCGATCCTGCGCACCCGTCGCATCATCAGCGAATGGACCAAGGCGGAGGCCGATGCCCTGACCGAGAAGGTCCTCACCCTCAAGACCGCGGCCGAGGTCAAGGCGGTCCTGCAGGCGGCTGCCAAGTAGGCGGAATACCAAGTCCGTGGAAGGGGAGGGTGTCCGCAGGGACGCCCTCCCCTTCTTGTGCGACGTGACCTGCCCCACCGCCGCCTGCCTACAGCAGCGTGAAGCGGTTCCTCTCGCTTCGAAGGACACCCTCGTCGCGGAGGCGCGAGATCTCGCTCGAGAGCGCGCTCCGGTTGACCGAGAGGTAGTCCGCCAGCTGCTGGCGCGAGAAGGGGATGACGAAGCTGGGGCTGCCCTGGCGCGCCGACTCGTCAGAGAGGAAGGCGAGCAGCTTGTCCCGCGTGCTCCTCTGCGAGAGGTAGCGGAGCTTGTTGCCCAGCACGAGGTTCTTCGAGGCTATCTGTCCCACCAAGTTCGAGAGGAGTCGCAGGTGGAAGGGGCAGGCGGCCGAGCAGGTCCGCAGCATGCGCCTGACGTCGAGTCTGAGGAGTCGGGCGTCCCTCACCACCACGACCGATACGGGGAGCTTCGCGTCCGCGGAGCAGGCATATGCCTCCCCGAAGGACTCTCCGGGACCAAAGCTGCCCTGGATGTTGCGGTTGCCGAACCAGTCCTCGCGGATCAGGTGCACTTCGCCGGACTTGACCACCCATACGTGCGTGTCGCGCTCTCCCGCGCGAAGGACGTATTCCCCCTCCTGGAACGAGACCAGGCGCGCGCCGAGGCAGGGGAGCATGCGGGCTATCTCCAGGGCGTTCATGCCAGAGAAGAGCCCAGCTCTCCGTGCGGCCTCGACCTGCGGAAGAAGCTCTCTCGGCACGAGCGAGAGATCCGTCGGGCCCGCGCCCTGCCGCTTCTCTCCAGAATTGCGCATCAACTCACCTTTATGTTGGAAAAACAACAGATACGTTTGAATAATAGCAATATTCTTCTTCTGGCAGGAGGGGATCGGCAGAGTATCTGCCGGTCAGGTTGGGAGGAGACAAATGGTCCAGACCACGCTTACGTCCGAGAAGGTGCAGGAGATGTTCTGCTTCCAGTGCGAGCAGACCGCGCGCGGGGTGGCCTGCAGCTCCCGGCAGGGAGTCTGCGGCAAGTCGGCGGAGGTCGCGCGCCTCGAGGACGAGCTCACCGGTGCCATGGTGGCGCTCTCCCAGGCGGTGATGGCCGGCGCCGTGCCCAACGCACAGTCTGACGACGCGGTCGTGCTCGGGCTCTTCACCACCATCACCAACGTGAACTTCGACGCAGACTCCGTGCGCGCCATGATCGGGCGGGTCCACGCGGCGAAGGAGGGCATCGCGCCCGGTGACGTGACCCCCGACTACGACCTCGGCCTCGTGTGGCACGCGGAGGACGTGGACCTGCGCTCGCTGAAGTCCCTCGTGCTCTTCGGCATCCGCGGGACCGCCGCCTATGCCTACCACGCCGCCGCGCTCGGCCGCCGCAGCCAGGCGGTGAGCTCCTTCTTCTACAAGGCCCTGGCGGCGATCGCCGAGCTGGACGATGCCGACGCGCTCCTTGCCCTGGTCGACGAGGCCGGTGCCGTCAACCTCGAGTGCATGGCGCTCTTGGACGAGGCCAACACCTCGAGCTACGGGACTCCCGTCCCCACCGAGGTGCCGCTGACTGTCGAGCCCGGTTCCTTCGTCGTCGTGACGGGGCATGACCTCTGCGACCTCAAGGAGCTCCTCGAGCAGACCGAGGGCACGGGCGTCAACGTGTACACCCACGGCGAGATGCTCCCCGCGCACGCGTATCCCGAGCTGAAGAGGTACCCCCAGCTCAAGGGCAACTTCGGCACCGCCTGGCAGAACCAGCAGAGGGAGTTCGATGCCATCCCCGCCCCCGTGCTCTGGACCACGAACTGTCTGATGCCTCCCCGCGCCTCCTACGGCGACCGCGTGTGGACCACCGGCGTGGTAGAGTACCCCGGCTGCGCACACGTCGAGGCCGACGAGCATGGGCGCAAGGACTTCTCGGCTCTCATCGCGCAGGCAAAGGAGCTGGGCGGGTACGCCGCGGCGCAGGAGCTCACGGGCATCAACGGCGGCCACCGCGTGACCGTCGGCTTCGGGCACGGCACGGTGCTAGGCGTGGCCGACAAGGTGGTCGACGCCGTCAAGGCGGGGCAGATTGGCCACTTCTTCCTGGTGGGTGGCTGCGACGGGGCGAAGCCCGGCCGCAACTACTACACCGACTTCGTCAAGGCGACGCCCCAGGACTCCGTGATCCTGACCCTGGCCTGCGGCAAGTTCCGCTTCAATGACCTCGACCTGGGTAGTGTTGCCGGGCTCCCACGCATCCTGGACATGGGGCAGTGCAACGACGCCTACTCCGCCATCCAGGTCGCCGTCGCCCTCGCCAAGGCCTTCGACTGCGACGTCAACGAGCTTCCCCTTTCCATCGTGCTCTCGTGGTACGAGCAGAAGGCGGTCTGCGTCCTTCTCACCCTGCTCCACCTGGGCATCAAGAACATCCTGTTGGGCCCCTCCCTGCCGGCGTTCGTCTCGCCCAACGTGCTGGATGTCCTGGTGAGGAACTACGGCATCGCCCCTACCACCAACGTCGAGGATGACCTGGCGAAGTGTCTGGCCTAGCTGACGCCGCCTGACGTGGCTCGCGTTCGGCATGCGCACAAGCGAGAGGCGCCCACGGTTCCCGAGGGAACGGGGGTGCCTCTCTTCTGCGGCGTGGTTGGGTGCCGGGGCTCTAATCGCAGCTCACGCGGCCCTGGCGCGGGTTGCGGCTGTCGCGCGGGCTCCAGTCGGTGAGCCCTGCGATCTCCTGCCGGTCCCGGACTATGTCGGCCAGGGTCTTGCTGTCCAGGTATGCCGCAGTGACCTTGCCGAGGTCGCGCCAGACGGTGACGGTGGGGCAGGTGTCGATGATGGGGCAGATTTCCCCGTTGGTGCAGTCGAGGCAGGCCACGGGGGCGAGCGAGCCCTCCGCCGCGCGCAGGATCTGGCCCAGGGTGTACTCCTCGGGCCTCTTGCTCAGGCGGTAGCCGCCGCCCTTGCCGCGGAGGCTCTGGACGTATCCCACCTTGTGCATGCGCGAGACCACCTGCTCGAGGTACTTGCGCGAGATGTTTTGCCTGCGGGAGACGTCGCCGAGGGACACCCAGCCCTCGTGCATGGCAAGGTCGGCCATGGCGCGCAGGGCGTACTTGCCCCTGGTGGAAAACATGCCAGCCATTCTCGTCTTCGTCCCCTCTCGCCTTCCGTCTGCCAGCCCTGCGGCCGTCATGCCCGCAACGTCCCGGATAGTGCGCGACGGGCATCGCCCGGAAACCCGCCCCTAGGCACCCTCCCCGTCGCGCTCGTGCGCGTGGATGGGGACGGTCGCGCTCGCCTGCCCGCTTCCCGCCTCGAGCATCTCCTCGAGCGTGCGCCAGGCGAGCTCGGCGCACTTGACGCGCGCAGGCATGTGGGAGATGTCCTTGAGCGAGGCGGCCTCGTCCAGTCGGGCGAGCTCGTCCGCG
>CAMXZR010000074.1 GCA_947253595.1 uncultured Olsenella sp.
CAGGTCGCCTGCTCCTTCACGGCCATCGGCGACTCCAACGTGGTCAAGAACCGCGCCGCCGCCATCCAGAAGATGGCCAAGGACGCCGGCATGAACCTGACCATCGAGAACAAGCCCTCCTCCGAGTTCTCCAAGACCCTCACGAGCGGCGAGTGGGACACCTTCCTCTTCGGATGGTCCGCAGGCTCCGCCTCCTACAACAACGGCGGCCAGATCTTTGGCTCCCAGAGCTCCTCGAACTTCACGCACTTCGGCAGCCCCGAGCTCGACGCCAAGTTCCTGGCCGTCACTGGCATCGCCGATCACAAGGAGCAGATGAAGGCCTTCAACGAGGCCGAGAAGGAGGCTCTGAAGTCCTACGCCTTCATACCCCTGTTTAGCGGCGCAGACACCATCGCCTGCAAGGCCGGTCTGGCCAACTGGGGCCCCGCATTGCTGGCGGGCATTCCTGCCACGGACATCGGCTGGGCCAAGGAGTAACGCCAAAACGGCATCCGCCGATGCCTTTGAGCTGGGCTTCTGCCTGAATGCGGGCCGGAGAAAAAAGTTGTTGCCACGAGGCGAAGGCGGATGCTATAGTACTCCTTGCTGCAACGCAGCAAGCCATGTCGGAGTGGCGGAATTGGCAGACGCGCTAGCTTGAGGTGCTAGTGACTGACTAAAAGGTCGTGCGGGTTCAAGTCCCGCCTCCGACACCAGAAGATGCGAGAGGCCCCTTCGGGGGCCTCTCTTCTTATGCATGCAAGAATATGGCGTGTTAAGAGAGCCTCTGATCCCGTGCGCGGATGAGACGGGGCCAGGCTTGGGAGACAGCACGCCCATGCGGGTAGAATCGACTGCAAGGCCATGGAATCGAGCCCGGGAGGCGGATGATGGCGAGAGGCGAGCTGGTGCGTCGTGTGGATGGCATCGGTCAGGGAAGCGTCAATGGGACCCTGGCCGCCCTCCTCTCGCTCACGAGCGAGGCCGTGCTGGCCTTCGACGGCCTGGGACGGATCCTCCTTGCCAACGAGCGCGCCCAGGCGCTCCTCTCGCACGAAGGCGAGAACCTCGTGGGAGGGGACGTGCGCTCGCTCTTCCCACCGGCGGTGGGGACGGCACCCAAGACGCCCTTCTCGCCTGCCGACCTGCCCTTCGCGCTGGATGGAAGCGCAGGGTCGGTGCTGTGCCTGTGTCCCGACGGTCGTCCCGTCGACCTGGCGCTCCGTTGCGTGCGCCTCCCCTCTGCCGGTGACACCTACCTCCTCGTGGCGCGCCAGAGCGACTCGGCGCAGGCTGCGAGGGGGGAGCACGAGCGTCTGGTGGGGGAGCTCTCGCGCGCGAACAAGCGGCTCTCTGGCACGCTGCGCATCGTGCTCGAGACCTTGGGATCGGGTGACGTCACCACCCTCTTCGACCGCGTGCTCGAGGAGGTCACCAGCACCATGGAGGCGTCGGGCACGGTCTTCTACGTGGCCGAGTCCGACGGCTACCACCTGCGCGGCGTGAGCTCCAGTCTGGTGGGCGTGCGCGTGCCGCGCTTTCTGCCGGCGGGCAGCACCCTCGAGGCGCTGAGCGTCCGTGCCCGCGAGGCGCTGCGCCTGCGCGTGCTGGCCCCCGGCCAGGAGGAGCTCCGGCGCGGCAGGCTCACCCAACGCGAGCTCGTCAACGAGGAGACCCGTGAGGTCTATCGCGTGCGTGCGAGCCACCTGCCGCCCTTCTCGAGCCTCATCTGCGTCCCCGTGTGGTTCGGCGGGCACGTCATAGCCCTCATCGAGGTGGGCTGGCAGCAGGCGCATGCCACGAGGCACGAGGACGGGGAGCTCCTGGACGCCGTGACGCAATACCTCTCGGTCCAGCTCGTGGGCGCGTTCTCGGCGTTGCGCAGGCACAAGGAGGAGGAACTTCGCGAGCTGGGCATCCAGCTGCACGACCACGTCCTCGCCGCAGACGACGCCCGCACCGCCATCAGCGAGGCGACGGAGCGCGTCTGTCGGAGCCTGGGCGTGGTCGCGCTCCAGCTCGTGCCCCCCGGAAGCGGGGACTCGGGATTCTCCCTCGAGCTGCCGGGAGGTGACCTCAGGCGGGTCGGTCCGGACCTCGACGCCCTCCTGGGCGAGCACGGCTCGGACCAGGCGGCCGTCCTTCCGCTCCGACTTGCGCCAGACCTCCAGGAGTGGCTGCAGGAGCAGGGGGCGTCTCCCCTCGGCGCCTTGGTGGACCTTGGGACGCTCTGGGGGGAGCGTCGGGTCGTGCTGCTTTCCCGCCCTGCCGACGGCGAGCCCCTGGACGACGTCGAGGTCGGCTTCCTGCGTACCGTGGCCCAGGGGCTGGGCGACATCTTGCGCGGGGAGGAGGAGCGCCGGCAGGACCGTCGCATCTCGCAGGCGCTGCAGACGGGCATGAAGAACGAGCTCCAGAGGGTGCCGGGCATCACCGCCCAGGGCATCTACTCCTCCGCGACCGCCGCCGCGGTCATCGGCGGGGACTTCTACGACCTCATCCGCCTGCCCGACCGGCGCTCCTGCGTGATCATGGGTGACGTGAGCGGCAAGGGGGTCGAGGCCGCCTCCGTCTCGGCGGCGGTGAGGACGGCCCTCGGGGCATATTCGTGGCAGGGTCTCTCTCCCGCGCGCATGGTCGGCCTGCTCAACGACTTCCTGCTGGGCTTCTCCCGGCTCGAGACCTTCGCCACGCTCTTCGTGGGCGTCACGGACCTCGGTGCGGGGACGCTCACGTACTGCTCTGCGGGCCATCCCCCCGCAATTCTCGTGCGGTCCTCGACGAGTCAGGTGGAGGCCCTGGACGTGCAGTCCGGCGTTGTGGGCGCCTTCCACGAGATGCGCTATCGCAACGGCTCCGTCCGCCTGGAGCCGGGCGACATGCTCCTGCTCTATACCGATGGCACCACCGAGGCGCGTGCGACGGACGGTTCCTTCTTCGGGGAGGACGGGCTGCGCGATGCGGTGATGAGCGAGTTTCCCCGTGGCTTCGAGGGCGTCCTGGACCGTCTCCTCGCCCGGCTTGACACATTCACCGAGCGTCACTTGGACGACGACGTCGCCATGGTGTCGCTGCGCTTCGATGACGTCTGCGGACATGTGGGCGCATAGGGTGGTGCGGACGGTTGCCGATTTCGGCGAAGGGTGGGGCTCCTCTTGCGCGCCTGCGTTTGCGCCCGCGCATTTTGGGCACAAGAGCCACATGGAAGAGCACCCCAACATAGCCCTCGTGCCCGTTGACCACGACCTCGACGTGACCTCCGTCGTGGAGGTGCGACGCACGCTGGACGCCCTCATCGACGGCGGCTGTCGGCGCATCGTGCTCAACCTCGCGGGCATGAGCTTCGTCGACTCCGCCGGCATGGCACTGATCTTCCGCGAGGTCCGCCGCATGAGGGGGGTGGGAGGCCTCGTCTCGATCACCAATGCCGGTGACCGAGTCCTGCGCTCCCTGCGCATCGCGCGGCTGGTGGATTTCGCGCCCGTCTCGGGCTGTGGGGAGCGGCCCCAGGTGCAGGAGCTCGACCCCGGCGTGCTGCCCGAGTGGCGCTCGACGCTTTCCATCGACCCGACGGACCTCGCGGGGTCGCGCCGCCGCGTGGAGAGGGTGCTCGCGCGCCTGGGCCTTGCGGCCGATGCCGGCTTCGACCTAGCGTTGGCGGTGGGGGAGGCCATGGGCAACGCCGTGGACCACACGGACAGCAACTGCTCGCTGGTGACGGTCGCCTGCTATCCCGACCGCGCCGTCGTGGAGGTGAGCGACTGCGGTTGCGGCTACGAGCTGGGGTCCGAAGGTGAGCTCCCCGAGGTCTCGGAGTCTGGCGAGAGGGGCCGTGGGATCCGGCTGATGCGCCTCCTGGCGGACGCGGTGACCATCGCGCGCAAGCCCTCCGGCCACGGAACCGTGGTGCGCATCGTGAAACTGCTGGGGTAGGGGCCTCGCACGACTGCGGGCGTGGAGCGGGGAGGGTCTCGTGCCACCAGCCATGCCCCGTCGATCATCGAGCCAAAGGAAGAAAGGGCGACTGCCGAAGCAGCCGCCCTCTTGCGTTCGTTGGAGGCGAGACCCGGATTCGAACCGGGGATAAAGGCTTTGCAGGCCTCTGCCTTACCACTTGGCCATCTCGCCGTATGAAAAAGGCCGATCGAAACCGGCCTTTGAGTTCGCATGGAGCGGGCTACGGGGTTCGAACCCGCGACCTCCACCTTGGCAAGGTGGCGCGCTACCAACTGCGCCAAGCCCGCGAACGCGAGGAATAATATACGTGACGGCAACGGGCTATGCAAGCCCGAATTCCGAAAAACTTCCCCTCGGTCATAAATACGCAGCTAGACATGGATAAAAACTTTTGAAGCGGACCACAGCGTGCCGCTGCGCTATGCTCGATGGATGGTCGGGACACCAGAGGGCCTGTTCCTGGGCCGCTGGGTCGCGTCCGGCCTTCCGGGTCGGTTCCCGCCCGCTGCCGTCCCGACTCCGACCTACGCCCATCCCAGAAGACGGAGCCGCATGCTTCTCAACATCCTCCTCCTGCTCGTTACCCTCCTGATCGTGCGGGGTATCGCCTGGCTGGCCAGGCGATTCCTCCTGTGGCTAGGCCGCGGCCGTCGCCTGAGCGGTGCCGTGGACGTCCGTCGCATCAACCAGGATGCCGTCAGGGCGGACATCGAGGCCGAGAATGCCGCCGCAGGCATCAAGCGCCTCACGCGGGCGCAGCGTGCCGAGGTCATCGCCGCGCAGCTCATGGACAGGGAGCTCTTTCTTGCCGACCTGCACGTGGGCTGGTACCAGGTGGTCATCGTCTTCGTGATCGGCTCCATGGCGGGCCTCGTCCTCGAGGAGCTTTGGATGCTGATCACGGTTGGGCTCACCCAGAGCCGCGTGGGCCTGGTATGGGGGCCGTTCTCTCCGCTATACGGCTTCGGCGCCGTGCTGCTCACCCTCGTGAGCTTTGGCCTGCGCGCCAGGGACGCACGCGACTGGCAGGTCTTCCTCGCCTCTCTGCTTCTGGGAGGGGCGCTCGAGCAGCTGACCGGCTGGGGCATGCAGGTGCTGTTCAACGCGGAGTCCTGGACCTACGCCCACCTGCCCGACCACATCACCCAGTGGGTGGCCTGGCGCTTCCTCGTCGCCTGGGGCCTTTTGGGGCTGGTCTGGGCCAAGTTCGTCATGCCCGAGGCCCTGTACAGGATCGGCAGCCCCACGACGCGCCGACAGGTCGTCTTCGTCCTCCTCCTCGCTGCCTACCTGGCCCTGGACATCTTCATGACCGTCGCCTGCTTCCAGCGACGTGCGGAGAGGGACGCCGGCGTACCGCCCCTCAGCGCCTTCGAGTCTTGGGTCGACGCCCACTACACGGACGAGTTCATGTCGAATCGCTTCCAGAACCTCGTGGTGGGGAGGAGGCTGTGACGTCCGGGCGTGGGGGAGAGCCGCTGGGCACCTCGGCTGTCGCGGGCGATTGGGACGTGGCGTCCCCCGCGTCGGACATGGCGTCCCGCGAGGTCTACCTCGACTACGCGGCCGCCACGCCGCTTGACCCGCGGGTGCTCGACGCGATGCTGCCCTACCTGACAGAGCGCTTCCACAACCCCTCGTCTCCCTATGCGGCCGCGCGCCGGGCGCGCGCCGACGTGGAGGACGCCCGTCGTCGCCTGGCCCAGGTGCTGGGTGCGCGCGCAGACGGCATCATCCTGACCTCCGGGGCCACCGAGGCCAACAACCTGGCCTTCGCCGCGACGGATGGGCACGTGGTCACCGATGCGATCGAGCACCAGAGCGTCTTGCGCGTGGCGGAGGGCCGGCCCCACACGCTGGTCGGCGTGGCCGCGGACGGGCGCGTGGACGCCCGCGCAATGGCTGCCGCAATCACGCCCCGGACCGAGCTCGTGAGCCTTGAGCTGGCCAACGGCGAGGTGGGCTCTGTCCAGCCCGTGCGCGAGCTGGCGCGCCTCGTCGCCGCGGAACGTCAGCGGCGGCTCGAGGCGGGGGAGCGCAGGCAGCTTCTCCTGCACGTGGACGCCTCGCAGGCCACGGGCCAGCTGGCCGTGAACGTCTCGTCCCTCGAGGCGGACATGGTCACCGTCTCGGCTGCGAAGATCTATGGACCCAAGCAGATGGGGCTGCTCTGGTGCTCGGACCGCGTGCGCCTGCGTCCGCTGGTGCTGGGCGGTGGCCAGGAGCGTGGCATGCGCTCGGGGACAGAGAACGTCGCCGGCATCGCGGGCTTCGCGCGGGCGCTGGAGCTCGCGGAGGCCATGCGCCGGGAGGAGGCGGCGCGCCTGCGCGGCCTGCGCCAGCGCATGGAGGCCGAATTGCGCCGGGAGCTCCCCTGGTGCGTGGTGAGCGGTCCCCGCCAGGAGAAGCTGCGGCTGCCCGGGCTGCTGCACCTCTCGCTTCCGGGGCTCGAGGCACAGCGCCTGGTGGTGCTGCTGGAGCGCGAGGGCGTCAGCGTGGGCACTGGATCGGCCTGCGCCGCCAGCAAGATGCAGGCGTCGCACGTGCTCGAGGCGCTGGGAATGCCCGGAGGGCTCTCACAGGGGAGCCTGAGGCTCACGCTGGGGCGGCCCAGCACCGCCGACGAGGTCGCGTATGGCGCGCGGGCCATCGTGCGCTGCGCGAGGGCCGAGATGGAACGCCTGGGGCTGGACGACGCGACGATGGCCGGGCGCGCGGCGGAGCTGGGTGCCCCAGGCGGACGATGGCGGAGAGGACGCGACTGATGGGCAAGACGGTCTGTCTGGGCATGAGCGGTGGAGTGGACTCCGCGTTGGCTGCCGCCCTCCTCGTGGAGCAGGGCCTCGACGTGCGGGCGGTCTACATGCGCAACTGGTCACGCGACCTGCCCGGCTTCAGGTGTCGCTGGGCGGACGACCTGGCCGACGCCGAGCGCGTCGCCGTGACGCTGGGCATCGGCCTCGAGGTCTGGGACTGCGAGGAGGAGTACAGGCGCACGGTGGTCGACTACCTCGTCGACGCCTATGCCCACGGCCTCACGCCCAACCCCGACGTCATGTGCAACCAGACCGTGAAGTTTGGTACCTTCGCCCGGCGGGCCCTGGAGGAGGGGGCGGACTACGTCGCCACCGGCCATTACGCACGCGTGGGCTCACAGATGGGGGAGGTCGGGGGCGAGTCCCGGCCGTCCGGCGCCGCGTCGGCTGTCGGCGACGCTTTGGCCGACCACGCCTCCATCGCGCGCCTCTTCCGCGCCGCCGACGAGCACAAGGACCAGACCTACTTTCTCTGGCGCGTCCCCGGTGAGGGCCTCGCCCTCTTTCCCATCGGCGGCTACGCCAGCAAGGCGGAGGTGCGCGCCGCCTGTGCCGAGCGGGGCCTGGGCGTGGAGGCCAAGCCGGACTCCGACGGGATATGCTTCGTGGGCGAGGTGGGCATTCGCAGCTTCCTCCTGGACACGCTCGAGCGTCGTGCGGGAGACGTCGTGGAGTGGGAGACGGGCCGCGTCCTGGGTCGCCACGACGGGGCCTTCCTCTTCACGGTGGGCCAGCGCCGCGGACTTGACCTGGGCGGCGGCCCCGCCCGCTACGTGGTGTCCACGGATGTGGAGAGAAACGTCGTCTACGTCAGCGCGAGCCTGGACTGTCCCGGGCTCTGGTGCCGGGCCCTGGTGCTCTCTGACGTCCGCTGGATCTCGGGCGAGCCGCCCCGCGCCGGTCGCTACCTGCTGCGCACCCGTCACACGGGCGAGCTGGCAGAGGCGCTGGTCACGCCCCGCGAGCCCGATGCCGCGCATGGTCTGCCTTGGGCTCCGGCCGAGTTCGACGAGCCGAGGCGAACGGTGGCCCCCGGACAGAGCGCCGTCGTCTACGACGGCCTGGAGTGCCTGGGCGGCGGGGTGGTCTGCCGCGGGCCGGAGGGCGCACCGAG
>CAMXZR010000075.1 GCA_947253595.1 uncultured Olsenella sp.
GCCCAGGAGTCGGGTCGCCTGACCTATGCCCACGACGAGGACGCCAGTCGCGGCGGGGTCCAGCGTGCCGGCGTGGCCGACGCGCCTCTCTCCCACGGCACGGCGAACCCTGCCCACCACGTCATGGCTCGAGAGCCCCTGGGGCTTGTCGATGGCGACGAGGCAGTTAATGCCGCTCTGACCTCGCCTCACAGCGCCCCACGCCCACCTTCGCCGTCCTCGCCCGGAAAGAGGGCGACCAGGCGGGGAAGGGCTGCGGAGAGAACCTCGTCGAGGTCCGCCTCGATGGTGAAGCCCGCCGCAGCGCGATGCCCGCCGCCACCCAGCTCCCGAGCGATGCCCGAGATGTCGAGGTCCGACTTGCTGCGGAGGTTGCCCCTCACCCACCCGTCGGGAAGCTCCTTGAGGAAGAGCGCCACCTCGGAGCCCGCGACGCTCCTCACGGCGTCGATGAGGCCATCGCACTCGTCCGGGCTGGCGCCCGTGCGCTCGAGGTCCGCCGCCGTCGAGTAGCTGTAGGCCACCTTCCCCTCGGCGAAGGTGGTGATGCGTCCCATGACCGCCGACTTGAGGTGCAGGAAGGGCAAGCTGTAGTTCTGGTAGACGTTGAGGGAGACCTCGGAGGGAGAGGCACCGGCATCCACCAGGAGCGACGCGACCGAGAACGCCTCCGCGTCGGCATTCTGGTACTGGAAGCGGCCCGTGTCGGTCGAGAGTGCGCAGAAGAGACATTGGGCCACCTGGGGGGTAATCCCGACCCCCAGGAAGAGGGCGAACTCTGCGACGATGACGCCCACCGCAGCGGCGGAGGGGCGAATCAGGGCGAGGTCGGTGTAGGGCTCGTCGCAGGGATGATGGTCCATGATCGCGCACCGGCGCGAGCGGCGCATGACCGCCTCGCCGTCGTTGAGGCGGGCGACGTCCGAGAGGTCGACACTCACGAAGAGGTCGGGCACCCCGCCGTAGTCCGCGGCATGCACGAGGCTGTCCACGAAGGGCAGGAAGTGGTAGAGCCGGGGCACGGGGTCGGGGTCGGCGAGGAGCGAGACGACCTCCTTGCCGGGCCACCTCTCCCTCAGGATCGCGGCGAGCGCGAGACCGGAGCCCAGGGCGTCGCCGTCGGGGTTGGAGTGCGCGCAGATGGCAATGGAGCCTGCCGCCTCCATCGCCTCGGCGATGGAGGCGAACCTCTCCTCTTGCTCCGGATTGGATCTGATGTCCACGGGCTAGCTACTCCCTCTCGCCATCCCCGAGAGGGCCGACGCCCGCGGACGCTTCCACGGGATAGCCCTCCTCGTCCTTCTCCACAGCGAGCGTGCTGGGCACGTTCTCGAGGGCACGGGCGATGCGCTCGGCCTCGTCGGCGGTCGTGTCGATCTGGAAGACGAGCTCGGGCGTCACGCGCCAGCCCAGGGCATGGCCCAGGAGGCTGCGCACGCGACCCTTCGCCCGCTCAAGCGCGGCGAGCACCTTCTCGTAGCTCTCGCTGTCGCAGCTCACGTATGCCTTGAGCACGGACTTGTCGACCGAGACCTCCACGCTGGTGAGGGTCACCAGCGCGAGGTCGGGGTCCGACACCTCGAAGAGGAGGATGCTCGCAAGCTTCTCGCGTGCAATCTTGTTCACGCGGCGCGAATTCTGGTTCTGCTTCATCTTCTACTCCGTACGGGCGACTTCTTCGATGCGGTAGGTCTCGATGACGTCGCCAACGTGGATGTCCTGGAAGTTCTCGAAGCCCACACCGCACTCGAAGCCCGCCTTGACCGACTTGACGTCGTCCTTGTAGCGGCGCAGGGAGGCAAGCTTGCCCTCGTAGACCACGATGCCGTCGCGGACGAGGCGGCACCTGTCGTCGCGCGTGACCTCGCCCTCCTGGACCATGCAGCCGGCCGCAATGCCGACCTTGGGAACCTTGAAGGTGTTGCGGACCTCGATCGAGGCGGTCTGGACCTCCTGCTCGGTGGGCTTGAGCATGCCGATGCGGGCGGCGTCAATCTCCTCGATCGCCTTGTAGATGACGCTGTAGGTCCTGATCTCGACGCCTTGCTGCTCGGCCGCGACCCTGGCCTTGGCCTCAGGGCGGACGCCGAAGCCGATGATGATCGCGTTGGAGGCGTCCGCCAGGGTGACGTCGGTCTCGGTGATGGCACCCACGGCGGAGTGGATCACGTTGATGCGCACCTCGCTCTGGTCCATCTTGTTCAGCGAGTCGACGAGGGCCTCGATGGAGCCCTGGACGTCGGCCTTGATGATGAGGTTGAGCTCCTTGACCTCGGAGGCCTCCATGGTGGAGAAGAGGTTCTCGAGGGTCACGTGCTTGACCTTATTCTGCTCCTCGATGCGTGCCTTCAGCGAGCGCTCGTCGGCCAGGGCGCGCGCGTCGCGCTCGTCCTGGAACACGCGAAACTCGTCGCCCGCCATGGGCACGCTCTGGAGGCCGAGCACCTCGACGGGATCGGAGGGACGGGCCTCGGTGACGCTGTTGCCGCGGGGGTCGACCATGGCGCGAACCTTGCCGAAGGACATGCCCGCGACGATGGCGTCGCCCACGTGCAGGGTGCCGCGGCTGATGAGCAGCGTGGCGACCGAGCCGCGACCGCGGTCCAACTTGGCCTCGAGGACGTTGCCCGAGGCGAAGGTGTCCGGGTTGGCCTTGAGTTCGAGCACGTCGGCCTCGAGCAGGACGGACTCCAGGAGGGTGTCGATGCCCTGCTGCTTCTTGGCCGAGATGTCGACGAACATGTTCTGCCCGCCCCACTCCTCGGGGATGACGCCGTACTCGGTGAGCTCCTGGCGCACGCGGGTGGGATCGGCACCCGGCTTGTCGATCTTGTTGACGGCCACGATGATGGGAACGTTGGCGGCCTTGGCGTGGTTGATCGACTCGATGGTCTGGGGCATGACGCCGTCGTCCGCGGCAACGATCAGAATGACGATGTCCGTCACCTTGGCACCACGGGCGCGCATGGCGGTGAAGGTCTCGTGGCCGGGCGTGTCGATGAAGGTGATCACGCGGTCGTTGATCCTGACCTGAGAGGCGCCGATCGCCTGGGTGATGCCGCCCGCCTCGCCCTCGGCGACGCCGGTGTGGCGGATCGCGTCGAGCAGCGACGTCTTGCCGTGGTCGACGTGGCCCATGACGGTGACCACGGGAGGCCTGCCCTTGAGGGTCGACGGGTCGTCATAGAAGGTGAAGGAGTTCTCCTCCTCCTTGCTCATTACCTTGACGTCACGCCCTAGGTCGTCGGCGACTAGCTCGATGAGCTCGTCGGACATGGACTCGGTGACGGTGAGGGGTGTCCCCAGGAGGAAGAGCCTCTTGATGATGTCGTTGGCGGGGATGCCCAGGAGCTCGGCGAGGTCGGCCACCGTGGAGCCCTGGGGCACCTTGACCGTGTCGAGCTGCGAGAGGTCCTGGTCGTTCTCGATGGCCTCCTGGATGCGCTGCTCCTCGGCTGCGGCCTGCTGCTGCTGCTTCCTGCGCTCCTTGCGCTTCTTGCGCCTGCCGGTGGACTGGCGTGCTTCCTCGATGGCCTCGCGGGCCTCGACGATCACGTGGCTCGAGCGGGTGAACTCCTCCGCCTCGCGGGCCATGCGGCTGTAGCGGTCCTCCTCCTGGCCCCTGCGGCCGGCCTTGCGGCCCTTGCCGCGACCGCGGGAGTCGCCGGAGTCGCCCGCCTCGGTCGCGGGCACGCCCTCGCCGTGCGGCGCGGAACCGCGACGGGCGGGACGTGCGGATGAGGCCTCGCGCCTCTGTCCGCGCGACTCCTCCTTCTTCTTGGCGGCCTCCTCGGCCTGCTGCTTGAGCACCTGTTCCTGCTGGGCAATCTGGTCGAGGAGACTGGTGAAGGAGGGCGCCATCTTGGGCGCGGTGTCCTTCACGCGGTTGCGCTCGGCCTCCTCGGCCTTCCGACGCTCCTCCTCGGCTCTCTCGGCCTCAGCCTTCTTGCGGGCGGCCTCGGCGGCGGCACGCTTGCGCTCCTCCTCGGCGCGCTCGCGCTCGCGGCGGGCCTCCGCCTCGAGGCGCTCCCGCTCGGCCCTCTCGGCCTCGAGGCGCTCCTGCTCGGCCCTCGCCTCCTCCTCGGCCTTGCGCTGGGCCTCAATCTCGGCCGCGCGGGCCTCGAGGATGGGCTTGAGCTTCTTGCGGACGATCGAGACGTAGGCGTCCTCGAGGGTCGACGAGGGGGACTTTGCGGGGATCTTCATGTCCTGGAGGTGACCGAGCATCTCCTTGCTCGACATGCCGTATTCCTTTGCCAGGTCATGCACGCGGGTCTTTGCCATGTAACCAACCTTCTTACGTACGTATGGGCGGACGGGGTGGGTGACCTCTTAGATCAGGGAATCCGGGTCGTCGGAGACCGAGTCGTCCGAGAGCTCCTGGAGCTTCTCGTGGATGCCGCAGTAGCGGGAGCCGGGACGCGCCATGTTGCGGCACTGGATGCCCGTGGGCCCCACGTACTCGCAGCGGTGCCCCCCCTCCTCCGCCAGGACGTCCGCGTCGACGTCATGCGGCAGCTCGCGCATGACGTCGGCTGCCAGGGACTCGTTCTTGATGTCGATGTGCATGCCGGTGAGGCGCGCCGCGAGGCGGGCGTTCTGACCCTCCTTGCCGATGGCCAGCGAGAGCTGGTCGTCGGGCACGATGACGGTGGCGTAGTTGTTGTCGTCGTCCACGAGCACGCGCGAGACGCGGGCGGGCGAGAGGGCATTGGCCACGCACTTGGCGGGATCGTCGCTCCAGAGGACGACGTCCACGCGCTCGCCGCGCAGCTCGGAGACCACGGTGCGCACGCGGCTGCCCTTGGGGCCGACGCAGGCGCCCACGGGATCCAGGCGGTCATCCATGGACGAGACGGCGACCTTCGACCTCACGCCCGGCTCGCGGGCCACGGAGCGAACTTCGACGATGCCGTCGTAGACCTCGGGTACCTCGAGCTCGAAGAGGCGGCGCAGAAGGTCCGGGTGCGTGCGCGAAACGACAATGGAGGGGCGCTGGCGCTCGGAACGAATCGGTGGCTGGGAGCTGTTGGGGTCGCGAACGTCCACGATGATCGCACGGATGCGCTGGTTGTGGCTGTAGCGCTCGCCCTGCGGGCGCTCGTTGCGCTCATCGGGGAAGCGACGCTGGTCGAAGTAAGGCAGCTCGGCCTCGACGCCCTCGCGAATCTTGATGAAGGCGAAGTCGGGCGTGGTCTGCAGCACCGTGCCGGTGATAATGTCGCCGATGCGGTGCGAGAACTCCTCGAAGATCTGCTGGCGTGCGGAGTTGCGCACGATGTCCATGATCTCGCTTTTAGCGTGCTGGGCCGCAATGCGGGAGGCGTCCCTGGGAGTCACGTCCTCCTCGTCGAACTCGGTGTACTCGCCCGTCTCCTCGTCCATGGAGTCGTCGCGGGGGATGAGCTTGTATACGTAGACCTTGCCGGTTGCGCGGTCGATGGTGACGCGCGCGCCCCAGTCGAGGTGCAAGACCTCGGTGTAGCTCTTGGCCAGCGACTGCTCGAGGCGGTCGATCAGGTAGAGCTCGTCGATGTGCTTCTCCTGGCAGAGCGCCATCAGCGCTTCCATCATCTCGGATGCCATGCTGCTTCCTTTCCCTGCTCCGGCGCTAGGCCTGGTCGAAGTTTGGCTTGATCTTGCAGGACTTGATCTGGTCGAGCTCGAAGGCGAGCTCCTCTCCCTCGCACTCGATGCGCACGAGCTGGCCCCCGATGCCCAGAAGCCGTCCGGAGAAGCGCCTGCGCCCCTCCGTGGCCATAGTGGTCAGCGAGACGTCCTGGCCCGCGAAGCGCTCGAAGTCACGCGCGCGACGCAGGGGGCGCGAGAGCCCGGGGGACGAGACCTCGAGGGTGTAGGGGCCCTCGATGGGGTCGAAGGCGTCGAGGACCTCGTTGATCCAGTCGCCCTGGGCTGCCACGTCGTCGAGCGAGATCGTGGGGAGCCCCTCGTCTGCGTGGTCTATGCGCACGCGGACCGTGGGAGCCTTCGCCGAGCCCACGACCTCAACGTCCACGACGTCGATGCCGTGCGGGCCCGCAGCCTCCTCCAACGCGGCGACCAGCCGTTTCTCAAGGTCAGTCGATGCCACCCTGTCTCCTTCCCGCCCTGCGGCGTCCCTGCATACCAAAAGGAAGCGGGGCAAAGACGCTGCCCCACTTCCTCGAACGTTCACGATTAAGCTTAGAACACTATAGCACGCGGGCCGCCGCGATGGGGCGAAGTCGCGCTCCACACGTTTGCTGCACTTTTGCGCGCAGCGGCATGCCCGATGGCTGCGGGAGCCGCCTCAGTCCACCGCGAGGCACCGGCGCAGGAAGTCCCTGAAGGCCAGGGTGGGCTCGTCGAGCGCGGCGTTCCGGCGCCAGGCGACGTAGAGGGAGCGCCGCGACGACTCGCAGGGCAGCTCGAACTGCAGGAGCCTGCCCGCCTCGACCCCCGCCCTGACCGCACGGGACGACGCCACGGTCACCCCGAGGCCCGCCTCGACGAGCTGGCGGATGGTCTCCTGGTCGTTGGTGCGCACGGCGGCGTCGAGCTCCTCGCCCGAGAGCCCCAGCTCCTCCAGGATCCTGTCCATGGTGGAGCGGCTCCCGCTGCCCTCGCTCCTCAGGATGGTCCGCTCGCGCAGCAGCAGCTCGCGCATGGCCTCGGCCCCAGCCCCCTCGAGCGCGCGGAAGCGGTCCTCGGCGGGAGTGACGAGCACCATGTCGTCGGCACAGAGCGGTACGCACTCGAGCGAGGGCTCGTCTGCGGGGAGCCCCGTGAGGCCCAGGTCGAAGCTGCCCTCGACGAGCCCCGAGATGACCTCGCGGCTGTCGTGCCGGAAGATCCTGAAGCGCGCGCCGGGCCACGAACCGGCGAAGGCGGGCAGCACGTCGGGCAGGACGTAGGCCGAGGGGACGGAGGAGCTTCCCAGGTAGACTGCATTGCGCTCGCGACTGCGCGCATCCTCGATCAGGCGGTCGCGCAGGGCGAGCATCGAGCTTGCCTGCTCGAAGACCTTGGTGCCCTGGAGCGTGAGCTCGACGCGACGTCCTCCCCTCAGCACGAGCGTGGTTCCCAGCTCCTCCTCGAGCGACCTCAGGTGAGTCGAGATCGTGGGCTGCGACACGCCCAGGACCTCCGCCGCCCTCGTGAAGCTCTCGCAGCGCACGACGCTCACGAAGGACTGCAGCTGCCTCAGGTCCATGTCCAACCCACCAATCTACGACGGGACGCGGCGGGAAGGCGCATCTCGCCTGCTCCGTCGGAAAGCCCGATGCCCATTGGAGAGAGATTCTAGCATCGCCGGCACGCCCTGGCCGCAGCGGCGAGGCGCGGGACGCCTGCCTCGCCGTGGAAGGGAAGGGGCTAGTCCCGTTCCCCGGCCGGCACGCGCGCCTCCCCCACCAGGCGGGAGAAGCCGGCATGGTCGAAGGCCTCGAGTAGGAGCTGCGCGTACTTGCGCGAGATGCCCAGGCGGTCCCGGAACTGGGCGAGCGTCACGGGGGAGTCGGACGCGAAGAGCTCCCCGAGGGCGGCGCGGGCCTCCTCGTATGCGCTGGCCAGGATCAGCCAGCCGCCAGGCAGCTCGACCAGCCCGCCCTCACCCTCCATGTGGGCGAGAAGG
>CAMXZR010000076.1 GCA_947253595.1 uncultured Olsenella sp.
GGCAGCGTCAGATGTGTATAAGAGACAGGTCGTAGGCTGCCTTGTCGGCCCAGGTGTTGCGCGGGTTCAGGACGCGACTGTCGACGCCCTCGATGTGCTGGGGGACGTCCACGTTGAAGATGGGGTCATGGACGAACTCCGTCTCCTCGACCGAGCCGTTGAGCGCGGCCGAGACCATGAGGCGCGTCGAGGCGAGGTCCATGCGCATGCCCACGCCACAGGGGCCGCCCGTCCAGCCCGTATTGATGAGGTAGACCCTGGTGCCCGCCTTGTCGATCTTCTTGCCGAACATGTCGGCATAGAGCAGGGGCGAGAGGGGCATGAAGGGTTCGCCGAAGAGGGTCGAGAAGGTCGGCTGCGGCTCGTTCACACCGCGCTCGGTGCCGGCGACCTTGCTGGTGAAGCCGCTCAGGAAGTGGTACATCGCACCGTTCTTGTCCAGGCGCGAGATGGGGGGGAGGACGCCGAAGGAGTCGCAGGTCAGGAAGATGATCACATTGGGATAGCGGCCCTGGCCCATGACCTGGGCGTTGTCGATGAAGTCGATGGGATACGCCACGCGCGTGTTCTCGGTCAGCGCCCCGTCGAAGTAGTCGGGCTTGCGCGAGGCATTGTCCACGATCACGTTCTCGCAGATGCTGCCGAAGCGGATGGCGTTGTAGATCTGCGGCTCGGTGGCGGACGAGATGCGAATCGCCTTGGCGTAGCACCCGCCCTCGAAGTTGAAGACGCTGCCCTCTGCCCATCCGTGTTCGTCGTCGCCGATGAGCATGCGCTCCGGGTCGGCCGAGAGCGTGGTCTTGCCCGTGCCGGAGAGGCCGAAGAACACGGCAGTCTCGCCCGTGATGGGGTCCATGTTGGCCGAGGAGTGCATGGGCAGGACGCCCTCCTCGAGCGGCATGAGGTAGTTCATGACCGAGAAGATGGACTTCTTTATCTCTCCCGAGTACATGGTTCCCGCGATGAGGATCTCGCGCTTCTGGAAGTTGATGAGCACGACCGCCTCGGAGTGGGTCCCGTAGGCCGCGGGGTCCAGCCGCAGCGTCGGCGCGACGAGGACGCTGAAGTCCTGGGGCTCGAAGTCGGCCAGCTGGCGCTTGGATGGCCTCACGAGGAGCTGGCGGGCAAAGAGCGCCTGGCTCGCCCGCTCGCAGACTACGAGGAACTTGCGGCACCAGCGGCGGTCGGCACCCGCGATGGCATGCACCACGTAGAGGTCGCGCGTGCTCAGGTGGTCGACCACGGCCTTCTTGACCCTCTCGTAGCCCTCGACGTCGAAAGGCCTGTTCACGGGCCCCCAGGCGATGTTGTCGTGGACGTCGGGCGTGTCCACGATGAAGCGGTCCTCGGGAGAGCGCCCGGTGTAGCGGCCCGTCTCCACATAGAGGGCACCGCGCGAGGTCAGGCGACCCTCGTTTGCCAGCAGGGCCTTCTCCACCAGAACGGCCGGAGCCGCGTCTACCTGGATGGCACCCCTGCAGTTGACAAGACCGCAGGCAGCGAGCTGATCTTGAATCATGACCCACCTCCTAGTGATTGCCGCGGGCACGGTCCGAGGCCGTCACGCCGCGGAAGCTCAACCCATCCAGCATATGGGAAGACCGAAGGGGACGGGATTTAATTAACAAAGCTTCATGCGAGCCAAGGGCCCCGCCGCGACGCCCGCACCCTGGGCCTCGGCATGCAGCGAGAGCGAAGTCGCCCCGAGGGCCTGCGCATCCACCTCGTCGTGCGAGGCCATGACCAGGGTGCGGCCACCGAGGAGATCGTCCACGAGCGCGTGGCAGCGGGCGCGGGACGCGGCGTCGAGCCCCGAGAAGGGCTCGTCCAGCAGGACGGTGCGCGAGGGGGAGAGCAGCGCGCGCACGAGCTCGACGCGCCTTCTCTGCCCACCCGAGAGCCCGCTCACGGGACGGGAGAGGTCGACGCCGGGCAGGACCCCGCCCAGCGCGCGGGCGGCCTCATCTCGCATGCGGACCGGGGCGCAGAGGAGGACGTTCTGCAGGGCGCCCAGCTCCTCGACGAGGAGGCTTCCCTGCGTCTGGAGCGAGAAGGGGCCACCGCCGCCCACGCTTCCCCCGGAGGGGTCGAGCTCCCCGCAGACCAGGCGCAGGAAGGTGGTCTTGCCGGAGCCGGATGCGTCGCTCAGGCAGACGCGCGCGCCCGGGCCCAGCTCGAGGTCGAGCGGGCCGATGACCGGCAGGCCCCCGTAGGAGAAGGAGAGGCCCCTGGCGACGATGGGGGTCGCCGGGACGTCGTCAGTCCCCTCCCCCGCGCGGGCGCGGCCCAAGCCGACGAGCGCGAGGCTGCGCGCCAGCGGCGCGGAGGACTCCAGCAGCCTCACCACGAGCGACTCGCTGAGCCTGGAGGCGAGTATGACCAGGGCGGTCCACGCGAAGACGTCCGAGGTCTCGAGCAGGAGCTTGGCCTGGAACACGCGCTCCCCTACGCTGCCCAGGGGCGAGCCTATGAGCTCCGCCGCCACGGCCGCCTTCCAGGCCATCCCCACGGCACTCCTCGAGGCCGCGACCAGGAAGGGCAGGACCTGGGGCCAGACGCTTGCGAGTGCCCTCCTCCAGCGCGGAACGCGCATGATGCGCAGGAGGGACGACATCCCCGGGTCGAGCCCACCAAGCCCCTCCAGGACGGCGAAGAGCAGGGGCGGGAAGCAGGCGAGAAACACCGCCGCCTCCGCCACGTGCGCAGCCCCGAACCACAGGAGGAGCAGGACGACGACGCAGACGATGGGGGCGCTCTTGAGGACCGTCACGCCCGGGAGGACGACGCGACGGAAAGCGGGCGAGGCGTCAAGGACATGCCCCAGCGACAGGGCGAGCAGCAGCGACACGACGAAGCCCAGCGCGACGTGGGAGAGGGTGACCAGGCCCACATCGAGCAGGGTTCCGCCAGCGGCGAGCCCCAGCAGGCTCCGGAGGACCGCCAGGGGCCCGGGAAGGAGGAGGTCGCTTGACACAAGAAGGCTCGCGACCTGCCAGGCACCGAGCCACAGCAGGCAGGTCGCGAGCCGCGAGACGCCCCTGTGCGCGGGCTTCTCGCTCAAGGGCTAGCCCAGGTAGTAGAAGCCCTTGGGGGGCAGGGCCCCGCCCACGGAGCTGGCATCGACGGAATGGAGCGCCTCGAGGTAGCCCGAGAGGGCGTCGGCCATCTCGTTCCCGGTCAGACAGACCAGGTGGCAGGAGGGGATGGCCTTCTCCACAACCTTCTCGTTGTCCATAATCCCCGCGGCGACGACCTTCGAGGAGATGCCCGCCGGATCCGCGTTGGCCGCCTCAACCGACTCCGCATGCTCCTTCAGGAACTCGGCCACGGCCGAGGGGTGGTCCCTCAGGAAGTCGTTGCGCACGACGGTGACGCCCGTGACCATCGTGGCATCCCCGCCCGTCGCCTTCCAGGCGTCGTTGAGGTCCAGGGCGACGTGCAGAGAGGGATTCTTGGTCGTGGCCGCTGTGACGTAGGGCTGGGGCAGCACGCCGATGGCACCGGGATCGGCGACGAGGGCGGCCACGACCTCGGTGGGTGCGCTCTTGAACTCGAGGGTCACCTTGTCCGCGAGGTCGGACTTCTGCAGCAGGTACTGCATGACGAACTCGGGGGTGGTCCCCTTGCCGGTCATGTACACCGTCCTGCCTGCAAGGTCTGAGAGCCCCGACACTCCCGCGTCGCCCGTCACGACCGACAGCACGCCCAGGGTGTTGACGTCGATGACCGAGACGGCGCCCTTCGTCTTGTTGTAGAGGACGGAGGCGACGTTCGCGGGCACCAGCGCGACGTCGAGGTCGCCACTCGTGATGGAGGGAACAATCTCGTCGGCCGACGAGGCGATGGTGAAGCTGTAGGCGTTCGCGGTGCCGCCACCGGCCGCGCGGTCCATGAAGGAGGCGAGCCCGATGGAGGTGGGGCCCTTGAGAGAGCCCACGCGGACCTCGGTCACGCTCTGGGACCCCGCGGCCGCGTCTCCCCCTGGCTGGGCCCCGCCCGCGCAGCCGACGAGCACGAAGGCAAGGAGAACTACGGCGAGCGACGCAAGCGAGAACGACTTCCTCTTGTGCATGCCTGGGCCTTTCTGTTGCTGGGGGGATGTACCATCTATCTGCCCACACATCGCACATATTACTGCATCCAACCCAGGAGTTCGAAGCGGGAGGTCGGCATGGAGGACACAAGGCGCATCGCCTCTGGTCGAATCGAGGCGGAGGTAAGCACCCTGGGGGCCCAGCTCACGAGCCTCAGGCGGGACGGGGCCGAGTGCCTCTGGCAGGGAGACCCGCGCTGGTGGCCGCGGCACGCGCCCGTGCTCTTCCCCATCGTGGGCAACCTCAGGGACGACCGTGCGACGAGCGCCGCCGGAGAGGTTCGCCTGGGCAGGCACGGACTCGCCCGAAACGAGGAGTTCGAGGTGGTCGAACAGGGAGGAGACCACGTCCTGATGGAGCTCTCGTCGTGCGAGAGGACCCTCGCGTCCTTCCCCTACGACTTCAGGCTGCGTCTCTCGTACGCGGTCGAGGGCGACTCGCTCGTCCAGGGCTTCGAGGTCACCAACACCGGGGCGCGCGACCTCCCCTACGTTCTGGGAGGGCACCCCGCCTTCAGCGTCCCGGTCGCGGGGGCGCATGACGACTTCTCCTCCTACCGCCTCGAGTTCGCCAGACCCTGGGCGTACTCCGTGCCGCGAATCGACGTCTCGAGCGGCCTGCTGGACTTCGGCAATCGCATGCCCCTCCTGGACGGCAGCTCGACCGTCCTCCCCCTGAGCCACAGGACCTTCGACGTGGATACCCTGGTCTTCGAGGACGTCCCAGAGCGATGGGTGCGCCTCGTCGGAGTGCGAGGTCACGGCATCCAGCTTGCCTTTGAGGGCTTCGACTACCTCGGCGTCTGGTCTGCCGCGGGGGACGCGCCCTTCGTGGCGCTCGAGCCCTGGACGGGATGCGCCACCGCGACGGACGAGGACGACGTCTTCGAGCACAAGCGCGGGATGAGGTCCCTCTCCCCCGGACGCACCGACCGCCTCTCCTTCGTCGTCATCCCCCTCTGAGCCCATGGCAGAGAGAGGCATCAGGCCAGCCGAGGGACGTGACCTCGATGCCGTCATGGGCATGCTCGAGGTCGCGCGCGGTTTCATGCGCCGGCAGGGCAACCCCCAATGGGAGCGCTCCTTCCCCACGCGGGCGGAGCTGGCGGGCGAGCAGAGGCGCGGCTCGCTCATGTGCTGCGAGGAGGAGGGACGTGTCATAGGCTGCTTCGTCCTCGCGCCCGGTCCCGAGACCTGCTACCTGAGGATAGAGGGCGGAAAGTGGCTGGACGACGGCCCGTACTTCGCCGTGCACCGCTTCGCCACGCTCGAGCAGGGACGCGGGGTCGGATCCTTCATGCTGGAGTGGCTCTGCGGGGTCGCCGACAGCCTGCGCACGGACACCCACGAGCTCAACCTGCCCATGCGTCGCCTGCTCGAGGGTCACGGCTTCGGGTGCTGTGGGACCATCCGGCTCGCGAACGGGGAATCACGACTCGCCTACCAGTACCTCTCCCCCACCCACCATCCTGACCGGCATCGCCTGCCGAGCCGGCTGCCCTGGCGCAGGGGCGGCCTTGGCAGGTAGTGCCCCACACGACTTCGGGATGCGTCAGAAGATCAGCACGACGATTCCGGCCACGATTGCCGCACCCGCAACCCAGACCAGCGTGAGAAAGCCTCGCTTCTTCAGCACCTGCTTCCAGGTCTGAACAAATGGCAAGCCCTCGCATCCCGTCAGCACCCAAAACCTGCTGTGCCCTACCCATATCTTGTCGATCACGATGCCGTCATACCAGTTCATGACCTCCAGGAACAACAGTGCCAGCAGATAAGCCGTCCTGAAGTCCGATACCCTATGCCGCACGCCGATCACGAGCACGAGCGCAACCAACATGACAACGTAGAATTCAGTCATGAAGATCTTCTGCTTGCGTCGCATCGCCTCTCTTGTGGTAAGGCCTATTTCAATGGCACGGTCCTGCACAGCCTTGGGATAAAAGTACAGCCCATCAATCGCTCCGCCTCTCACGGCATATCTCACCATTGCCGTGAACAGGAGGCAGTACAAGGCCAGCTCCAACACGATCATTGCCCCACCCCCAAATTCAGAGCCTTGTATTACAATCACTTCCTCACGGCATTATTCCACGGACTCAGGCAAGTTTCACAGAGATGGCTTCTGTTCCTTCGCCAGTGCCGTACTTGCCGACGTTCGCGGCGCGACGGGAGTCTCGTCCGCCGCAGTAGATTCGCCTCGTGTCATGCCACCGTGCTGTCCCTCGCACCCGTCGGCTCCCTCGCGAAGAGGCCAATCGCAAACAGAAGGCGGCCTGGCAGGATGCCTGCCAGGCCGCCCCCAACGATGCGAGGGAAGGGCTACTTGCCCAGGAGCTCCTCGACGTCCATGGCGATCATGAGCTCCTCGTTCGTGGGGACCACGAGGACCTTGACCTTGGAGTCGGGGATGGAGATGACGCGAGGCTCGCCGGAGCGGACCTTGTTGGCCCCCTCGTCGAGCCTGACGCCGAGCCACTCGAGCTCCCGGGCAACGCCAAGGCGCATGATGTCGGAGTTCTCGCCGATGCCCGCAGTGAAGACCATGGTGTCGAGGCCATGCATGGACTGGGCCATCTCGGCAATGAGCTGGGAGGTGCGGTAGTAGAACATCTCGAGGGCGAGCTTGCAGTTCTCGTCGCCCCTGGCAGCACCCTCCTCGATGTCGCGGGAATCACTCGAGACGCCGCTGAGCGCGGCCAGACCGGACTGCTTGTTCATCATGGTGTCAACCTCGTCGACGGTGTAGCCGCCGACGCGCTGGAGGTAGAAGACGGTGGCAGGGTCGACGGTGCCGCAACGGGTGCCCATAATGAGGCCGTCGAGCGGGGTCAGGCCCATGGTGGTGTCCATGACGCGACCGTCCTGGATGGCGGCGAGGGAGGCACCGGAGCCCAGGTGGCAGGAGACCAGCTTGTGGACGCCGCCGTCCAGGAACTCGTTGGCGGTCTTCCAGATGAAGCGGTGGGAGGTGCCGTGAGCGCCGTACTTGCGGATGTGCAGCTTGTCGACCACATCACGCGGCAGGGCGTAGCGCCAGGCCTTCTCGGGCATGTTGTAGTGGAAGGAGGTGTCCGCCACGATCACGTTGCCGATGCTGGGGAAGAGCTCGCGGCAAATCTGGATGACGTCTGCCTCCGCGTAGTTGTGCAGGGGCGCCAGGGGCGCGACCTCGCGGGCCCAGCCCAGGGTCTCGTCGGTGACGACCTTGGACTCCGGGAAGTACCAGCCACCCTGGACCACGCGATGGCCGATGCCCTCGATCCTCGAGCTGTCGAAGCCGGCCTCGTCCAGAATCTGGAAGACGTGCTGGATGGCGGTCTTGTGGTCGGGCAGGGCGACGTCCAGCTTCTGCTTCTCGCCGTCGTTCTCCTGGTGGCCTATGAACGAGCCG
>CAMXZR010000077.1 GCA_947253595.1 uncultured Olsenella sp.
GGCCGCTCGGCTCCACCCGGACGAAGCCTCCGTACTGGGATGCGGACGCGCCACCATAGGCGGTCGCGGACGGCCTCATGCCCACCGGCATGTAGCCCGCGTCCTTGCCGTTGTGGACGTTGAAGACGTGGGCTATCACCAGTGAGCCGAGCCTCTCGTAGGAGAGGTTGCCGTTGACCTTGCCCCGCTCGACCCTGCCGACCTCGGCCAGCGACGCCAGGGGCGGCACGACGGGCAGGAGCCACTCCGCCGCTGGCAAGAGGCCGTCGAGCGTGACTCGGGCGATGGGCACGTCCACCTGCTGCGTTCCGTCCAAGATGGTCCCAGTGCCAACCTGCGGGTCTGCGGCGGCTGCCTTCGATGGCACCGTCGTGCCCTGCAGCACCACAACAGATGCGGACTCGATGTCCGTGCCGGGGTCGCGCGAGTAGCGCAGGCACACGAGGTCCCGCCTGTGCCCGGTCTGCGTGCCGTTGGCTATGGCAGCGGTGGTGCCAACCCCGATGGAGATGTGCCTGCCGTGGGCCACCACGTCACACGCCCCGATGGAGCAGGTGTTGGCGTCCCTCATGGTCACGGTCGGCGCGGGGCCGATGACGTATGCCTCCCTGCCCATGACGCCCGCGAGCAGCCTGCCAACGTCGGGTGCGTCGATGTGCGGGGCGCCGGCCCTCCCGGTGATGAGCTCTACCGCCATCACTCCCCACCCCCGTCCGGATGCGCCGCCCTGTAGGCGTCGAACTCGGCCTGCAGCGCCCTGTGCTTGTCCGACCACCACTTGGCGGCCTTGTCGCGCTCCTCGGCGCGGGCCGTGGCCGCGTCCAGCTGCGCCTTGGTCACGAGCTCGGCCCTGCCGGTGCGCTCGAACTCCGAGTAGGCCGCGTCGCTCGCCTCCACGATCTTGGCGTACTCAGCCGCGTGCGCCGGGCAGAGCAGCATCCTGCGCTCGACCCCCTGGGCGTCCACCCTGCGCCTGGTGACGTAGGCGTCCGCCGCGTCGGTGTCCGGCAGCGCGAACGCCGCGCTGGCGCACCCCTGCACGTCGCACGAGAAGCGGGTGTACCCCTCCTCCTTGGCCATGTGTCCTCCTTATCTTTCCGTCGTTTTGTACTCGTACTCGAAGCCGCACACGCCCACGCGGGCGATGGCGCCGGTCACGATGGCGCGGGCCGCCTCGCCCGTGGTGGGGTCGGTTCCACCAACCACGTCACCGACCGAGCAGGTGACGCCCTCCCGGACCGACACGCGCACGCTCGAGGCTGCCGCCTGAAGCTTGCGCAGCCTTGACATGCCTGCTGTCACAAGGTCGTCGGCAGTGGCGGCCTCATACGTCTCGGACAGCTCTTCGGCCCCGAAGAGCGTCTGCGTGGCCGAGACGGCCCCCTTGGCGTCCGCATAGACGTGGGCAACCTGCCTGTCGGCCAGCTCCCCCTTCCCAAGGCACACCAGGTGGTTCGTCGGCCTCGTCCGCCGCGATGTGACGATGACGACGCCCGCCGACACCGCCTCCGCATCCGTGAGGTCGCGCGCGCGGTGTGGCAGAAGCTCGACCACGCCCGCGCGCCGCCTGAAGTCGCAGGAGCACCCGGAGGCGAGAAGCAGCTGCCAGATGGCGGCCCATCCGCCCATGTAGCGCCCGCTGTCCTGCTGCGCGGCGTCGCGCGAGCCCGTGAACGTGTGGCTCACCTGGACGCCCACGCGCCCGCCAGCGACGCGGAACGGCCCCAGCAGACCCATGCGCGAGAGCAGCGTGGAGATGACGTCCGACACGTCGCCCGATGCCGACAGGTAGGCATGACCGGGGTCAGGTCCGATGACGTGTCCGTCGATGACGCCCGCCCACGTGACGCCCGAGAGCGCGACGGCCCGAGCGCCCCACGTCGCCTCGCGTCCCAGGACGAGACCGCCGACACCGGAGGCCGGGTCGTGCAGCGCGGAACCGTCGGGGATGTCCATCGCGTCCCCTGCGCGTACGGTCACCTGGAAGCTGTTGTCCGACACTCCCCACTCGAAGTCCCCGGAGGCAACCTCGACCATCCCGACCTCGGTGCCGTCCGGCATGGTCACGGTCAGCTCCATGGCAGGCCCCCGCTCAGCTCCACGAGCTCCACGTCCACGCCGGTGGAGCCGTTCCACGCGACTGTGTAGACGCCGGGCCGGAGGCGCTCGAAGGGGTACGTCCCGCTGCCCCGGACCTCGCCCATGCGCTGGGCGAAGAGGTTCGTGCGCTGGCCGTAGGAGCCGACACGGTAGACGCTCTCCCCGACCTCGGCCGTCCGCGTCGGGTCGATGACGATGCGCTCGCCCTCGCCACAGGAGGCGGAGACGCCGTAGCGGTTGGAGAAGCCGGGCGCCGAGACGACGACGTAGGGGCTCGAGCAGGGGCCGTAGAAGACCAGCCGCAGCAGCGCGGGCATGCCAGCCGTCATGACCTTGGACGCGCCGGTGGTGCCGCCAAGGTCGAACGGGAGGTCAAGCGGGAGGTCCACGCTCGCCGTGCCCTGCGAGCCGCCCGTGGCGGGACTCAGCCTGTGCAGCGTCGGGCGGCACCACCAGCCGTCCAGCAGGGCCACGGTCACGTCCAGGTGCACCTCGCAGCCGCGTCGCGACGCGACGGACACGGCGGGCACGAGCGCCCTCTGGCTCCATCCGCGCGAGGTGAGCGTCCCGGGCGTCCCGGCCTCCATGTCGCGCGAGAGGACGGACACGAGGCGGTCCGCCGCCTCAGGGGTGGTCGCCTTGGCGTAAAGTCCGCCCACCTCCCTCGCGGCGAGGTCGGCGGACGTGTACGAGTGGGCACCCAGGCTGCGCCTGAAGTCGAAGCCCCGAAGCGCGAGGGTCTCCATGAAGACGGAGTCCCCGAAGAGGCTCACCACCTCGCCCGTGGCGCCCGACCTATAGCTGGCCATAGGCAACCTCCTTCGATAGCCTCGCGAAGTCCCTTCTGCCGAGAACAGGGGTGTCCTCGCTGATGATGCGTGGCAGGTTGCGCTCCAGCCACGCAACCACCTCGGCCCCGCCAGACGGGGCGGGCGCGGGGAGGCGCGATATCACGCCGTCGGCGATCACGTCCGCGAAGGGCTGGCTGTAGGTCCTGTTGGTGAGCGGCACGATGTTCCTGCCGTCGTACCACTCGGCCCCGTCCTCGCCTATCACGTCGCGCGGCGAGATGAACGTTGGCTTCGTGTAGATGGCCCCCTCCGCGTGCAGGCGCACCCCGCCTGCCGCGTGCCTCACGACGCCCCCGGCGGCGTTCCCCGTCGCCGCGTGCACGACGGCGGTCCACCCCGTGTGGACGAGGTTGTAGAGCTTGCTGCTGAGCGAGTCTACATTGCTCTCCGCAGAGGCCGTGTGGGCACTTACGTAGGCGTCGTAGGACCCCGGAATCTGGTCGAGCTTGTTGTGCAGGTCCTCGGCGCTCCCCGTCTCGGCCTGCGTCGTGCCGTTGGAGGTGACGGTGAAGGGCTTATCCGCCACCTGCTGGGCGGAGAGGCCCGCAAGCTCGGTCCCCTCCACGGTGATGGTGCCGTCGTCGGAGACGGTGAAGTGCTTCCCGTCGACGGTCATGTTCTGGAGGTCCCACACCTTGCCCGTGGAGTCCGTGAGCGTGCCATCCTCGTTGACCGAGAAGGTCTTGGGGTCGAGGTGCAGCTGGTTGAGCGTTGTGAGGCGCTGGATGAGCGTGTCCGTGTTGCCGTTTGCGCTCTTCGCAAGCTTGGCGAACGCGTCAGCGCCGACCTCCGAGAGCGTCTCCGTGGAGAACCCCGCCTTGACCGCAGCGCCCGCCATCTGCTCGAGCGAGAGGCCGGTGTCATCGAGCTTCCCGGCCCATCCGTCGCCGTTCTGGAGCATGTCGGACATCGCGCGGCCTAGGTCAGACGCGGCGACCTCGGCCTGCGTCATCTCCTCTGCCCATGCGCGGGTCTCGTCTGCCGCAGCGCGATATGCCTGCTCCGCGTTCTCGATGGACTTCCTCAGGCCCTCGCCGTCTGCAACTGACTCGGCTGTCTTTCGCGCGGCCTCTGCCGACATGCCCGCCTTCTGGTACTGCTCGGAGAGCTCGGCAACCCTCGCGTTGTAGGTGTCCTGAGCTGCGGAGAGGTTGTGCTTCATCTGCAGCTCGTTCTTGAGCGCCTCGGTGTAGCCCTCCTGGGCCGCGTTGACCTGCGCCTCCTGCTGCTTCTTGGCTATGAGATTGTCGATCTCGGCGATCAGGTTGACGATCTCGCCCTCCTGGTTCTCGTACTCGCCTGAGAGGACCTGTGCCGCCGTGTAGCTTGTCCCGAACGCCTCGTTGATGCCCTTGAGCGCCCACTCGAGCATGGCCGTGTCCTCGGCGCTCGCCGTGTGGGCTCCGCCAAGCCTGTCGATGACCGACTTGTACTCGCCGAGCATGTGGGTTGACTCCTCCGCGCCATTGCGGATGGAGGACATCTTCTCGTTGTGCTCCTGGATGGCCTGCGTCAGCTCCTTGGTGCCCATGGCCGCCTCCTGGGACGTTCCGCCCCAGTCGGTGACGCTGCGCGCCCCGCTTGCGAGGGACTCGGACACGCCGCTCGCGCTGTCGCGCATCCTGCCCAGGGCGTCCGAGAAGTCGCGCTCCGTCTTGACGTGGTCGTGGACGGCCAGTCCGATTGCCGCCACGGCTGCCACGGCGACCATGATGCCGCCACCCGCCAGCGCCCCCTTGAGGTTGAGCACCTCCAGGGCGTCCCCGAAGCTGCCCATGACCTTGGTGGCTGACGCGAGCTCGCCGACCGTCTTCGCGGCTGATGACAGCCCGCCTGCGACGCCGGCGAAGACGCCCACCACCCTGCCGGCGACGGCGAGCGCCGGTCCTGCCGCAGCGGTGAGGGCGAGCGTCTGGATGACCGCGCCCTGCTCCTCCCTGCTCATTGAGGAGAAGGACCTGGCCGCACCCTCGATGATGTCCGTGACGGGCTTGGCCGCGTCGACCGCCGCGAGGGCCGCGTCCGCGAGCGGCCCCCCGACCTCCTGCGCCACGGCGGACACGCGGTTCTGAAGCACCTGCATCTTCGAAGCGAGCGACTCGTTGCGGTTGTCCACCTCGTCCTGCAGGGCGGTGTTCTTGCTCCACTCGTCGTTGGAGAGCGCGACCGCCTTGCCGAGCAGGTCGGAGTTGCCCGCGAGGCGGCGCATGAAGTCGCTCTGGCGCAGCTCCGTGATGCCCAGGTCGGCCAGGATGCCGTTGAGGTCCTCGCCGCTGGCCGCAGCCTCGCCCATGCCGCGCACGACGGCCTGGAAGGCGCTGGCGCTGTCCTCGGACCATGCGGAGCGGAACTCGTCCGCGCTCATGTGGGCGAGCGAGGCCCACTTCTCGAGGTCGGCCGAGTTCTGGGAGACGGCCATGCCAATCTCATTGACCGTCTTGCTGAAGGCGCTTCCGCCAGCCTGGGACTCGAGGCCGAGCGACGCGGCGGCGGCTGCCACGCCCAGGATGTCGGCCTGGCTCATGCCCGCCTGCGTGCCAGCGGACGCCATGCCCATCGCCATGTCGGAGATCTTGCTCTCCGTCGTTGCCATGTTGTTGCCGAGACCGACGATGGAGCTTGCGTATCGCTCGGCGTCACCCTGGGCCATCTTGGTGATGTTGGCGAACTGGGCGAGGTTGGTGCCTGCCTGCTCCGCGTTCATGTCGGTCGCGATGTCGAGGCCGTTGGCCACGTCGGCGAACTGCTTCAAGGCGTCGCGCGACCAGCCGAGCTGAGCGCCAAGCGCCTCCATGTTGAGAATCTGGTCGGCGGTCACCGGCTGGGCCTTGGAAGACTCGATGGCAGCGTCCTTCAGGGCCTGGTACTGGTCTTCCGTGAGGTTCGTGGTCTTGCGGACGTTGGTGAGCGCGGTGTCCACCGTGGTGGCGGCGGCAATTGACGCGCCCGCGATTGCCGCGAGCGGTGCCGTGACGCCCATGGTGAGGCTGGTGCCGACGCCCATCAGCTTGCCCGAGAGGGCCTTGGCGCTCGTCGCGAAGGAGTCCAGGTGCCGCGACGCCTTGCCGAAGCCGGAGGCCGCGTTGGTCGCGTCGATGAGCGCACGCTGGTCGCGCCTGAGGTACGCCTCGGCCTGGGCCAGCTCGCGCGAGACGCGCTGGTAGGCCGCACTGGTGGTGTCCCCGCTCTTGGACAGCTCGTCCTGGGCCTGCCGGAGCACGTCGATGCGCTGCTTGGTGGCATCGACCTTCCTGCCAGCCGCCTCCACGGCCGCGCCCAGCAGCTTGGCGGAGCCGGGGTCGAGCTTGAGCGCGTTCTGCACGCTGCGGAGGCTGGACTGCGCCGAGCGCGAGGCGGAGTTTATCTTGGAGAGCGCCGCCGTGAGCTTGGACGAGTCGCCCTCGAAGCTTACGTAGAGGCCCTTGTACTCGCTTGCCACGCCGCCCACCACCTATGCCGTTGTCATTTTCGAATCGGATGGGGCCTAGAAGGTCCCGAATGTGGCCCGCGCGCTCGCAGCCGTGCCAAGCACAACGCCGCCCTCGCGCATGTCGGGCGGGATGGAGTCCGCGCTGGCTATCGCGAGCATGCGATGCGAGTCGAGCGGGCTCATGTGCCAGGCGTCAGCCCACGGGATGCCGAGCGCCACGAGCGACGCCACCAGGCCGTGGTCCGGCCACGCGACGCGCTCGGAGGTCGGGCCGTGCTCCCGCGCTCCGTCCGCCCTACTGGGCCTCGTCGGGTTCGAGAGCGTCTCTGAGTCCCGCCGGGAGCCGAAAAAAGGTCCTCTCGCCCAGCTCCCCGAAGACCACGTTCGACGCCACAACCGGCTCGTAGAGGTTCGCGGGGGCGTGGTCGAGCGACGCGACGAACGCCTTGCGCGAGAGCTTGGTGCTGCCTGCGGCCTTGGCCATGGCCCAGATGGCCGCGAGCACGTGCGGGAGGTCGGACCACTCGGGGTGGTCGTTCCCGGCGTCCAAGGCCTCCTGGCGCTCCATGAGCGCGTCATGGATGAGGCGCCCGGTGTAGGGCGCGTCGCACCCCGCCATCTCCTCGGCATAGAGCCTGCACGCGAGGTTCGACGCCTCAAGCTCGTAGGGCACGCCGCCCACCTCGACGGTCGCGCGGTTGTCGTATGCGGTCTCAGCTTCCATTTTTCTCTCCTGTCTGTCGCGAAAGTGCCGGCCGGGACGTGCCGCCCTGGGAGAGTGGCGGGGCGGCCCGCCCCGGCGGGGGCTTTCGCTGGGGCTGTCTCTTATACACATCTCCGAGCCCACG
>CAMXZR010000078.1 GCA_947253595.1 uncultured Olsenella sp.
GTTCCAGCTGCTGCAGAACGTGGGGATGTGCATCGGCATCATGCCCATCACGGGCATTCCCCTGCCCTTCATCAGCTTCGGCTCGTCGTCCATGGTCTCGCAGCTCGTCTCCGTGGGCATGGTGCAGTCAGTGTGGCACCATCGAACTAAGGTGAGCTAGCCTGTCGGCAGCTCCGGTGATTCCGGGGCGTCTGGGCGTGACATCCGATTCCGAGTACGGGAGCGTGGGAATGGCGGGCAAGAAGAGGGTCAGCGTCGGCGACGTCGCCGACATCCTGGGAGCTGGCAGGCAGAGCGAGCGAAAGCGCTCCGAAGACGTGCGTGTCTGCATCGTGGTGGCACGGGACGCGCCACCGGGGCTCGTATCTTGCGTACGTGGCGCCTTCGTGCCCGAGCTTCCCGGCGGCTGCGTGCGGGTCCTGCCCATGGGGGAGGAATCCGCCCCCGGAGCCGACTGCGCGCTCGTCCTCGCGGGTCCCGATGCGTCCGCGGCCCTCGGCTGCGCGCGTCGAATCGCGGGTGGGGGCGTCCCCGCGGCCATCGCCGTCGAGTCGATGCTGGATCGGGCGGAGGCCGACCTGAGGCCCGATGGGCTCGTGAGCTACGTGGCCGGTGCCAATGACGAGGCTCTGAGGGAATCGATGGCGTCCTGGCTCGTCGGTGCCTGCGAGGAGAAGGGTATCGCCCTCGCCGCAAACTTTCCCTTCTGCCGCCAGGCGAAGGTAAGGGAGCTCGTCCGCACCTGCGCCCTAGGCAACGCCGCGGTGGGTGCCGTGGCGATCCTTCCCGGGGCTGACTTCCCGGTCATGACGGCCAGCCAGGCCAAGCTGGCCCTGGACATCGCCGCCGCCTACGGACGCCCGCTGCGCCTCGAGCGCCTTGCCGACCTCGCGGGGGTCCTGGGCGCAGGCGTGCTCTACCGCGCCATCGCGCGCGGCCTCGTGGGGCTCGCCCCCGGTCTGGGCTGGGCGCTCAAGGCAGGCATGGGCTATGCGGGGACCGTCGCAACCGCACGCGCCATGGAGCTTCGTCTGGGAGGGGAGGGCCTTCCCGGCGGTGCCGGCCTCCGCGCCCGTGCGAGCCAGGCGCTGGCGTGCCTTCGCGACCTCGCCCGCGAGGGGTCTTCTCGCCTCGCCGGGGGCGGGAGGAGGTCCGACGCCCCCGACGCGGGGGACCGGTACCTGACCCTTCGGCAGGGTCGCGCATGAGGCTTCCCAGGCAGGACCTCTACCATCGCCTCGAGCCGCTTCTCTCGTGCGTGGAGAAGCCTACCCGCTACCTCGACCACGAATGGGGTGCCTGCGAGGACCAGGACGGCCCCTTCCACGCCTGTCTGATCTATCCGGACGCGTACGAGGTGGGTCAGCCCAACTTGGGCCTGGGCATCCTCTATCGCTGCCTAAACGCCCAGGAGGGCATGTCTTGCGAGAGGGCCTACCTGCCCTGGGTCGACATGGCGGGGCTCATGCGCGAGGCGGGGGTGCCCCTGACCTCGCTCGAGAGCTCCTCTCCCGTGGCCTCCTTCGACGTGGTGGGCTTCACGCTCGCCCACGAGATGGCCTGCACCAACGTCGTCGAGGCCCTCGACCTGGCCAGGATTGCCGTTAGGGCGTCGGAGCGTGACGAGGACGACGCCATCGTCATCGCCGGCGGCCCCTCGGTTTGGAACAGCGAGCCCGTCTCGCCCATGTTCGACGCCATTCTCCTGGGGGATGGCGAGGACGCCATCGTCGAGATCTGCGCCTGCGTGCGTGACTGCCGCTCGCGTGGCCTCGCCCGCGCCGAGCTGCTCGCCGAGCTCTCGCGCGTTCCCGGCGTGTACGTCCCCTCGCTCTACGACGTCGTCGTGGACGACGCGTCCACGCGCTGGGGGTATGCCGTCCCGCGGCCTGGAAGCGGCGCGCCCCGCGTGGTGACCAAGCGCTGCGTCGCAGACTTCGCCGCAACGGACCCCCTGCCCCAGACCATCGTCCCCTACATGGGCATCGTCCAGGACCGCCTCGCCATCGAGGTCCTCAGGGGCTGCGCGCGCGGCTGCCGCTTCTGCCAGGCAGGTATGACTTACCGTCCCGTGCGCGAGCGGCCTCGGGCACAGGTCGTGGAGGCGGCGGAGAGGGGGCTTGCCCTCACGGGGCACGACGAGGTCTCGCTGACCTCGCTGTCCACCACCGACCACTCGAGCTGCGCCGCCATCCTCCATCGGCTGAATGCCGACCTCGCTGGCAGGGGGGTTCGCGTCTCCATCCCCTCGCAGCGCCTCGACTCCTTCGGCGTCGAGATGGCGGAGGAGGTGGGTGGTGCTCGCCGCGGCGGCCTCACCTTCGCTCCGGAGGCTGGCAGCCAGCGCCTGCGCGACGTCATCAACAAGAACGTGAGCGAGGAGGACATCGAGCTCGCCGCCCGCAATGCCTTCGAAGGCGGCTGGCGTCGGATGAAGCTCTACTTCATGATGGGCCTTCCCACCGAGACGGACGAGGACATCGTGGCGATTCCTGCCGTCGCCCAGCGCGTGCTTGACATCGGGCGAGAGGTGGTGGGCAGGGGCTACAAGAGCGGCGTCTCGGTCTCTATCTCGGTGGCCGTGTTCGTGCCCAAGGCCCACACTCCCTTCCAGTGGGCCCCGCAGCTCGGGCGTGACGAGGTGATCAGGCGCCAGCAGCTCCTCCTCTCGTCGACGCACGACAGGGACATACGGGTCTCGTACCACGACGCCGACGTGTCGCTCGTGGAGGCGGCGCTCTCGAAGATGGGGCGCGCGGGCTTCGACCTCGTCCTTGCCGCATGGAGGCACGGCTGCCGCTTCGACGCCTGGACCGACCAGTTCGACTTCCGGCGCTGGGTCGAGGCGGGGGAGGAGCTGGGCCTCTCCCTCGAAGGGGTCGCCTCGGCACCGATGCCGCTCGAACTGCGCCTTCCCTGGGACCACACCTCCCCGGCCGTGTCGAAGGGCTTCCTCAAGAGGGAGTGGCGGCGCGCCGCTGCGGGCGTCACCACGGCGGACTGCACCATGGAGAGCTGCACGGGCTGCGGGGTCTGTCCGACCCTGGGTGTCTCGAACCGCATCGAGGGGGTCCGCAATGGCAGGTAGGGCGGAGCAGCACAGGCTTCGCGTCCGCTACGGCAAGGACGGTCGCCTCGCCTACTTGGGCCACCTCGAGGTGCTGTCGACGGTCAACCGCTCCGTCAGGCGCTCCGGTCTGCCCTTCGCCGTGGGGAACGGCTTCGCGCGCCGCATCAGGCTCCAGTTCTCGCAGGCGCTCCCCGTCGGCGCGTCGTCCAAGGGCGAGTACTTCGACCTCATGCTGACCAAGCGTGTGGGGGAGGGGGAGGCCCTCGAAGCGCTCGCCGGGGCCACCCCTGCCGGGCTCGCCCCCCAGGCGCTCCGCTACGTGCCGCGCGCCCTGCCCGCGCTCGAGGCCTGGCTGACTGACTCCCTCTGGAGGGTCGACCTGCTCGGCGGAGAGATTCCGGGGGACCTCTGCGCCGCGCTGGGGGAGCTGAGGTCACAGGGTAGCCTCGAGTACCTCAGGGGCGAGCGCCGCAAGGTCGTCGACCTGCGGAGCACCCTCATGGGCTGGGACGTAGACGCGGACGGCGGCGGGCTCAGCGTCCGCACCCGTGCGACCAACGAGGCATCGCTCAGGCCTGCCGTCCTCCTCGACGCCGCGTTCAGGCTAACGGGTCGTCAGACCCCGGCGATCAGGATCTGCCGAGAGGCCCAGTGGCACGTGGGCGAGGGCGGCGCGAGGCTGGACGCATTGGGTCCCTGGGAGTAAGCTTCGCCCAGGCGGGGGTTGCCGCCGTGGTCGGCGTGTGAACCGAGACTTTCTGTTGACCGGGCAGGTATTCGCTAGTAAGATGTACGACTGTTGCACTAGAACCAGTATGAAGGGCTAACACATGTACGCAATCGTTACCACTGGTGGCAAGCAGTATAAGGTTGCCAAGGGCGACATCGTCGATGTCGAGAAGCTTGACGCGCAGCCTGGCGACAAGGTCGAGCTGGATGTCCTCATGATCAATGACGGCACCAAGACCATCGTTGACGCTGCCACCCTCGAGGGCCAGAAGGTCACCGCCGAGGTCGTCGACCAGTTCAAGGGCAAGAAGGTCATCGTCTTCAAGCTCCACAAGCGCAAGCGCTACCACCGCACCAGGGGCCACCGTCAGAACCTCACCAAGCTTCAGATTACCGGCATCCCCGGCGGGCTTGGCGAGGCCGCGAAGTCGGCCTCCACTGAGGAGTAGCCACTCCAGGCACCGAAGTTTCTCTCCCTTGATCAGATAGGCAGGTATCACAATGGCTCACAAGAAGGGTCTGGGCTCTTCCAGGAACGGCCGCGACTCCCACGCACAGCGGCTCGGCACCAAGATCTATGGTGGTCAGTCCATCAAGACCGGTCAGATCATTGTCCGCCAGCGCGGCACCCACATCACCCCCGGCGAGAACGTCGGCCGCGGCAAGGATGACACGCTGTTCGCGCTCGCAGACGGCACCGTCGAGTTCACCAAGGGTGCCAAGCACTACGTGCACGTTCGCACCGCCTAGCCTCACCTCTTCGGGACCCTTTGGGGTCCCTTCTTTGTTACTGCCTTGAAACGGCGTCACATCCGTGCGCGTCCGCGCGTTCGAGCTGAAGTAGGGTCTTGCACAGGGATTCGGGCCAATCGATGGGAGGAAGCCATGTCCGGCAACAAGCAGAACGCAATCCGTAGGAACTGGTGGTGGCATACCCTCGCCTCGTCTGGTCGACTCTGAGTCGCGTCACTGCCGCATAGCAACCGAGCAGGGACCCCCGGGTTGACCGGGGGTCCCTTTTTTTAGTCGTTCCAACAACTCAAGAGAGAGCACGCATGCCAACGCAGAACGCAGGGGTCAGGTCCATTCGCTCGGCCGCCAAGGGGGCGAGTCTGGGCGTCTCCTCCCTCATGCTCCTCGCAACCCTCCTCGCCGCAGCCTTCATACTCAACATGACCCTCGGCAACGCCCTGGCCATCGTCGGAATAAAGCCCCAGTTCATCATTGCCGCCTACTGCCTTGCCATAGTCGCGATCAGGCCCACGCACCCCCAGGCCGTCCTCCTCGGCCTCCTCTCGGCCGTCGTGTGCCAGATCACGACCTCGATTCCCGGGCTCAACTTCGTGACCGAGGCGATGGGCACCCTCACGATGTCGCTGATCGCGGAAAGCGCCTTCGCGAACGGCAAGACCATGCCCCTCGTTGCCGCATTCGTCGCGACCCTCGTCTCGGGCCTGCTGTTCGCCGCTCTCGGAAACGTGACCATGGGAGCGAGCATGGCGACCATCCTCGTCAAGCTCCCCATCGTGATAGGCACCGCCACCTTCAACGCCGTCGTCGTGCAGGCCTTAGCACCCGCCATCATCCGAGCGTCCCGTCGCTAGGACCCAGATACGGAAGTCGACCGATCCACCAAGAGAAAGGTTCATAGGAACATGGCAGAGAACAACGCCCCACGCACCTTTGTCAACAGCACACGGGGAAAGGCGGGTAGCCTCGACGTGGCCTCCCTCGTCCTCCTCGCCATCCTCATGGCGGCGGGATTCGTCCTCAACATCACCGTCGGCAAGGCGCTCGCCATCACGGGCATCCAGCCCGAGTTCGTCATCTCGGCCTACTGCCTCGCCATCCTCATCCTGAGGCCGACCCTGCCCCAGTCGATCCTCATCGGCATCCTGGCGGCGACGGTCATCCAGCTCACCACCTCGGTGCCCGGGCTCGAGTACGTCTGCGACATCCCCGGCGGAGCCGTGATGTTCCTCTTTGCCCGGGCGATGGCCGCGCGCGAGTCGACCGGTGTCCTCCCCCTTGCGGGTGCCTTCGTGGCCACCACCGTGTCAGGCCTGATCTTCGCCTCCGTCGCCACGGTGGTCGTACTGGGCGCAGTCCCCTCGTCCATCGTCGCCATGCTTCCCGTGGTATTCGGGACCGCGCTTGCAAACAGCATTATCGTGCAGGTACTGTATCTCCCGCTCAAGAAGGCCGCGAAGCGCTAGGCCCTCCGATGGTTCCCGGCACCCGCGCGTCGCACGGCACGCGGGCACCATCATGTCGTCGATGCGCAGCACGGGAGGTAGCGTGTCTCAGCAAGGTTCCCAGAATCCCCTCGTCAGCCTAGACAGGGTCTCGTTCACCTACGAGGGAGGTGACGCCCCTGCGGTGGACGGCCTCTGCCTAGCCGTCGCCCCCGGCGACTTCCTCGGTGTCATTGGTCCATCTGGTGCGGGCAAGACCACGCTCTGCTCGGTCCTCTCCGGTGCCGTCCCCCATCACTTCGCCGGCGAGTTCAGGGGGGTCGCCACCATCTGCGGGATGGACAGCTGCGAGGTGGGGTTGACGGACGTCTCGCGCAGGGTCGGGTCCGTCCTTCAGGACATCGACGCGCAGATGGTCGCCTCGAGCGTCGAGGACGAGATGCTCTACGGGCTCGAGAACTTCGGCGTACCCCACGACCAGATCCCCCGACGCATCGCCGACGCACTCGCCACCTGCGGAATCTCGGACCTCCTCCATCGCGAGATCGCGACGCTTTCGGGTGGGCAGAAGCAGAAGCTTGCCATCGCGGCCATACTGGCCATCCGACCCTCGGTGATGGTGCTCGACGAGCCCACCGCCGCCCTCGATCCCGCCTCCTCCCTCATGGTCTTCCAGACCCTGAGGGAGCTCAACCAGCACGAGGGCATCACCGTCGTCGTCGTCGAGCAGAAGGTCGCCCTGCTCTGCGAGTTCTGCCGCCGCGTCGCCGTGCTCAGGGAGGGACGGCTCGCCCTGCTTGGCAGTCCCCGCGAGGTGTTCTCGCACTCCGAGGAGCTCAGGCGCATGGGCGTCGACAGCCCGCGCGTCACGCGCGTGTCCAACCTCCTACGGAGCCGGGGGCTCGCCGGCGAGGGCGGAGTCAGCCTCACGGTCGACGAGGCGGCAGGACTCGTGTCCCGCGTGGTGGGGGGGAGTGCCCCCGGCTTCCGGGCCACTACCTCTGCCCCCCTGCGGCTCGAGGGCGCACGCAGGCACGGAGAGCCCACTGCGGGCGGGCTGGGGCGCGACCCCGTCCTCCTGCTCGAACACGTTGGCTTCTGCTATCCTGGCGGGACTGCCTCCCTCGAGGACGTCTCGCTGGAGCTG
>CAMXZR010000079.1 GCA_947253595.1 uncultured Olsenella sp.
TCGGCTGCGAGCAGGCGGATGTCGATGGCATGGACGGGGCAGACCCTCAGGCACTCGCCGCAGCGTATGCACTCCAGGTGGGAGGAGTCCTTGGTGATGTCGACGTCCATCTTGCAGGTGCGGGCGCACTTCCCGCACGAGACGCAGGCCTCCTTGTCGACGTGGTACTGCAGGAGGGAGACCTTGTTGAACAGCGAGTAGAACGCCCCAAGTGGGCAGATCCACTTGCAGAACGGACGGTAGAACAGGATGCCCAGGAGGACGACGGTCATCAGGATGCTGAACTTCATGGTGAAGAGCTTGCCGAGGGCGGCACGTATGCCGGCGTTGGCAAGCGAGAGGGGGATCGCTCCCTCCAGGATGCCCTGCGGGCACACGTACTTGCAGAAGTAGGGGCTGGCCAGCCCGGCGTTGTTGTTGAGCAGCGCAGGGAGCGCCCACACCATCACGATCAGAATCACGTACTTGACGTAGCGCAGGGGCTTGAGTCGCTTGGTGCTGAGCTTCTTCGGGAACGGGATCTTGTGGAGAAGGTCCTGGAACCACCCGAAGGGACAGAGGAAGCCGCAGACGAACCTGCCCAGCATGACCCCTATGAAGATGAGGATTCCCGTGATGTAGTAGGAGAAGCTGAACTTCGAGGAGCCGACGACCGCCTGGAACGAGCCGATGGGACACGCTCCGGTCGCGGCGGGGCAGGAATAGCAGTTGAGCCCCGGAACGCACGCGGCCTTCGCCTGGCCCGTGTAGATCGTGCCGGACAGGAAGTTGGGCAGGTGGGGGTTGGTGAGGAACGTGGCGAGCGCCTGCACCGCCCCGCGCCTCTTGATGAAGCCGGTGAACTTCGACGGAAATCTCTTCATGCGGCCCACCTATCCAATCCCCACGCACTCCATGCACAGGCGGACTGCCTTCGAGAAGACGGTATCCACCTCCCCGCGCCACGCCCCATAGCAGATGAACGCGACGGAGAGCAGCAGCAGTGCCAGGCTCGCCCACTTCCTCGACCCATTGAGGGCCCCTACCGAGAATCGCTTTACCATGCGACGCACCTCCCCTTTCCGGACCAGTACAGCAGGGCGGGCGTTAAGTCCGCATTAAGTGCGGGCGAGGCTGGTATCCTTTCCAAAAAAAGGAAGTCGTTGCGGCCCGTCGGCCGGCGGAGGGGGGCTCTCGCATCATGAAGATCCTGGTCGTCGAGGACGAGCGCGACCTGCTCGAGTCGATAGGGGAGGGCCTCGAGCTCGACGGCTACTACGTCGACCTCTGTGACAACGGGACCGATGCCCTCGCCGCAGCGGAGGTGGAGTCGTACGACCTCATCCTGCTCGACCTCAACCTGCCTGGCATGGATGGCCTGGACGTCCTGCACTCCCTGAGGGGCCAGAACTCCCAGAGCAAGGTCCTGATCCTCTCCGCCCGCTCCGGCGTGCCGGACAGGGTCGTCGGCCTTGACGCCGGTGCCGACGACTACCTGGTCAAGCCCTTCGCCTTCGAGGAGCTGGAGGCGCGCGTCAGGGGCCTGCTGCGGCGGGAGTACCGGCAGGGAGGCAACGTGCTCTCGCATGGGGACCTGTCCTTCGACACCGTGTCGCGCATCCTGAGCGCCAAGGGGGAGCCCGTCGGGCTCACCAAGAAGGAGACGGCGATTGTCGAGTACCTCCTGCGCAACCCCAAGAGGAGCGTGAGCAGCGAGGAGCTCCTCGATCACGCCTGGGACAGCAACGTCGACCTCTTCAGCAACTCCGTCAGGGTCCACATACACGCCCTGCGCAAGAAGCTCGGGACCAAGCTCGGCTACGACCCCATAGGCAACAGAGTCGGCGAGGGCTACTTCCTGCGGGACAAAGGGGAGTCATGAGAGCGTCCCTCCGTCCCTTCCGGAAGGTCGTGGGCTTCCGTCCCGTCGGACCATGAGAGCACGCGCCCGAGCATCCCGCTCACGTCCAGCACGCCGAGGGCGAAGCCCTTGCGCACGAGCTCGTCGGGCACGAACTCATCGTACTTGTCGAAGCGGGGGACCTCCCCCGGATACACGAGCTCCATGGGGTCGACGCCCCGCCGCGCCTCTCGCCCGAGCACGTCGTAGAACTCGCGCGCGTCCGCCCTCATCGTGAACTGCATGAAGTATGGGCGCGACGAGTCGAGGCCCTTGATTCCCAGCTCGTCCGCGCAGCGCAGCTTGATGAAGCGCTCCAGGGCAAGGAAGGCGTAGGAGCCGAGCCAGGGGAAGAGGCACCAGGAGCTTCCGCCCAGGCAGACGAGGGGCTTGCGGCCGACGTGGGCGTTCGCGGCGACGCGACGGGCCTGGGAGAGCCGGGCGACGGCGTTGTGCCTGAGGTAGGGGTACGCGGCCGTCTCCACGAGCGCCTGCCGCATGCGCTCGAGTATGCGCGTGTTGACGTCGCCCGCGCACATGCCGAAGTAGGCGGGCACCTTGCCTTTGACGTGGCTGCACTCGATCAGGTGGCGTCTGTAGTCAATCTCCTCGATGACCCACACGGCCCCGGCGATGGCGATCCTCTCGCCCACGGGGGGCGGTGCGACGATGGTGCCGAGCTCCTGTGACTCGCTGCGGACGGTGAACTCCTCGTTCTCGGCGAAGGTCGCATAGAACTTGAAGCTGTTGGTCACGCGCTCCCCCGAGAGGCCGACGATGAGCCCGCCGCCCTCCGTCTCTTGGATGTGGTCGATGGAGAGGAGGTGCCTGAGCAGGGTGCGGAAGTCATCGACGCCCACGCGGTGGAAGGGGGTGAGGGTGAGCACGCGACGCGCGAGGTCGGCGGCCGAAAGCTCGCCGGACGAGGCGAGCGTCGCCATGGTCTGGTGGTAGAGGAGGCTGTAGGGCAGGCCGTCGAGCTTTGGCGGCTCGACCCAGCGCCCCTCGAGGTAGAGCTGGACGAGGGCGATGCCCTGCAGCAGCTTCCAGGGGATGGTCTCAGGGAGGAGCGCCCTCGCCTCGGGTTGGTCCTCGCGCATGACGAACCACATCTCGCTGGGCTGCCCGCGACGCCCCGTGCGTCCCATGCGCTGCAGGAAGGAGCTCACGGTGAAGGGCGCGTCGATCTGGAAGGCGCGCTCGAGGCGGCCAATGTCGATGCCCAGCGCGAGGGTCGAGGTGGTCACCGTGGTGAGGTTCTCGCGCTCGTCTCGCATCATGTCCTCGGCCGAGACCCTAAGGCTCGCCGAGAGGTTGCCGTGGTGGATCAGGAAGCGGTCGGGCTCGCCGTTCGCCTCGCAGTACTGGCGCAGCGTCGTGGTGACCTCCTCGCACTCCTCGCGCGAGTTGGCAAAGACCAGGCACTTGCGGCCGCGGGTGTGCTCGAACACGTAGGCGAGCCCCGGGTCGGCGAAGACGGGCGCGGCGTCCGAGGGAGCCTCCCAGTCGGGGGCCTCGGGCTGGGGCGGGAGGCCTGCGGCGTCGGCGGCGACGTCCTCTGCTCGCTCGTCGCGCGTCGGGACCCTCTCGTCCGCGGGCGCGTACGAGGACGTCCTGAGGGGAGCCTCGTAGCTTGCCTCGCCCTCCTCGGGACCCGTGTGGCCCAGGCCGTCCGTCCCGCGCTCGGGCGCCTGGGGGCCGCTCACGTAGAAGTGCTCCATGCCTATGCGCCAGCGCTCCCCGGGCGCCTCCATGCGGGGAATCACGCAGCCCCGTCCGGTGCCCGCGCTGAGGTAGGCACCCGTCGCCTCGGGTTCGCCTATGGTCGCCGAGAGGCCGATTCGCCGCGGGTTCACGCCCGCGATGCGCGAGAGCCGCTCGATGCAGCAGAGGGTCTGGTCGCCGCGGTCGCCGCGCAGCAGCGAGTGGACCTCGTCGATCACCACATAGCGCAGGTCGCAGAAGGTGCGTGCGATGATGGCGTGACGATGGAGCAGCATGGCCTCCAACGACTCGGGGGTTATCTGCAGGATTCCCGAGGGGTGCTTGAGCATCTTCGCCTTGTGGGACTGCGCGACGTCCCCGTGCCAGTGCCAGACGGGTATCCGGGCCTCCGTGCAGAGGTCCTCCAGGCGAATGAACTGGTCGTTGATCAGGGCCTTGAGGGGACCGATGTATATGGCCCCCACTGACGCCGGAGGGTTCTCCCAGAACTCGGTGAGGATGGGGAAGAACGCCGCCTCGGTCTTGCCGGAGGCGGTCGACGCGGTGAGGAGCACGTTCTTGTCGCTGTCGAAGATCGCCTCGGTGGCCGCGACCTGCACGGCACGCAGCGACTGCCAGTCGTGCTCGTAGATGAAGTCCTGTATGAAGGGGGCGTAACGGCCAAACGCGTCCATGTGCGCCTCCTAGATTCGGAACTCGGTGAACTCGTCCTGGGGATGGCCCTCCTGGGACGCGGATGGAGGCGCCACCGACGAGCCGTACAGGTTTCCACCCAGGGGCCCTCCCACGCTTCCACCCAGGAGCTCTTCCACGCCGAGCCGGGGGTTCTGGTAGAGGATGTCGAGCAGCTCGACGAAGTCGCGGATGACCTCGCGCGGCGTGAGGTGGGTGTCGGCCCCCACGCGGCCGAATTCCGCCTGGAGAAAGGCGATGAGGTCGTCCTGGCCGATCGTGCGCTCGTAGCCGAAGAGCCCGGCGTGGATGTCCGCGAGCTTCTCGACGAGGACCAGGAGCTCCTCGTGCGTGAGCGGCTGGAGCTCGATCACCGGCGCGAGGAGGTCGGCGAAGCCGCCCTGGGCGAAGCGCCCCTGCGTCAGACGCGAGCGCAGGGCCTCGTAGGAGTAGAGCCCGCGGCGGCGGTCCTGGATGGTCTGGGGCGTGCCGCTCATGATGATGCCCAGGTAGCTCGCCTTGCCCTGCAGGGTGTCGTTGTACATGGTCAGGATCTTCTCGTAGTTGTACTGGCGGCTGATCGCGTTGGGAATCTTGTAGAGGTTGACCAGCTCGTCCACCAGCACCACGAGTCCCTGGTAGCCGGCTCCCCTGAGGAAGGCGGCGAAGAGCTTGAGGTAGTCGTACCAGTCGTCGTCGCCGATGGCGATGCTGACGCCGAGCTCTTGGCGCGCCTCGGTCTTGTTGCGGTACTCTCCGCGGAACCACTTGGTGACGTTTGCCTTGGTGTCGTCGTCGCCCTCGAGGTGCGCGTGCCAGTACATCGTGAGCAGGCGAGCGAAGTCGTAGCCGTGCACGAGCTCCCGGAGCGACTGCACGGTGGAGAGGATCCGCGCCTCCATCGCCCGACCAAAGCCGGGGTCATGGGGAGCGAGGCCATCCTCAGCCTGCGCCTGCGCCTGGACGTTCGAGACCCAGCGGTCGAGGATCAGGTTGAGCGCCCCTCCCTCGGGCCGCGTCTTGGTGCTGAGGTTGCGGATGAGCTCCCGGTAGGTGGCGAGCCCCTGGCCGTTCCCGCCCTGGAAGCGACGTTCGGGCGAGAGGTCGGCGTCGCAGACCACGAACCCCCTGCCCATGGCATGGTTCCGGATGGTCTGGAGCAGGAAGCTCTTGCCGCTGCCGTAGCGACCCACCAGGAAGCGGAAGCTCGCGCCTCCGTCCGCCACGAGCTCGAGGTCGTGGAGGAGTGCTTGAATCTCTCGCTCGCGGCCGACCGTGATGTAGGGGAGGCCCACGCGCGGGACGACGCCGCCCTTGAGCGAGTTGACTATGACGGCGGCGATGCGGCGGGGCACGCGCGTTGTGGGCTCTATCATGGCTCGAGCATTCCTCTCAGGTCTTCTGCGTAGTCCTCGATTAGGCGGGGGCCGTTTTCGTCGAACTCTATGGCCGTGTCGCCCAGGAGGTCGAAGAGCTTCTCGTTTGCCGAGTCGGCGAGCATCTCCGTCGTGCGTGCGGTGCCGCCGGGGCCTGGCCTCCCGTCGAGCAGGGCGCGCAGGAGGGCGAGCTCCTCCTGGTCGAGGCCACAGAGAGAGGGCGGGCCTCCCATGGGGTCCCTGCCCTGTGCGCCGTTCGGCGGCGGGGGCGCAGGGGTGTCTGACGTCGCGGCGGGGCGGGACATGCCGGCGGAGGATGCGACGTCACTCTCGTCCGGCATGCGGGGCGAGGCCGTCACGGGGGCGAACGGCAGTGACTCGCGGTGCAGGTCGTCGGGCGGGCAGTCGCCGCGCTCCTCGTCCACCAGCAGGGCCTCTTGGGTGATGGCTGCTGCGGAGCGAATCGAGCCCAGCTTGGAGAGGTCGAAGCTGATCCGGCGTCGCTCGGCCCTTTGGGAGCGCTCGCGCTCCAGCGCGCTCTCCTTCTGGATCATGCCGACGACGTAGGCGGGAAGGCGCTGCTCCTTGAGGGGGTGGCCGAAGTCCCAGTCGTCGCGCATCTGGCGGTCTATGCCGCGGACGATCCTTCCAAGATCGCGGCTCCTGTTGCCGAGGGAGAACTCCTTGCGCAGCTTCCAGCGGCCAAAGCGGTGCGTGATCGTCTCCGCGGGCGTGAGGCGCACGAGCAGGCCCTCCGGCCTGGGGGCCTGCTCGAGGGGGACGCCGGCGAAGGGGTAGTAGGCGTGCTCCTGGGCGAGCCCCACCAGACTGTCGACGAAGTCCGTCTTGCGCCGCTTGGCGCAGTGGTGGACCAGGCGGGCGAAGACCCCGGCCGCCACCCGTGCCGCCTCGTTGGGATGCTCCCTGAGGAAGGGCGAGCGCTCCGGCGGGTACGAGGAGACTCTCCCAAGGGCCTCCCAGAGCTCGGCTGCCGTGGGCGTCGGACCTTCCTGGTCTGCGGGGGAGAGGCCTCGGAGGCCCTCCTCGCAGAGTCGTGCCCGCTCGGCGCGACGCAGGGTCATGACCGACCGCGCGAAGTCGCGCTCCTCCTCGCTGGTGGCGAGCTTGGGGTCGAGCTGGTGGCAGACCACGTAGTCGCGCAGCAGCCGCTCGAGGTCTAGCACGATCCCTTCCGCGGTACCTGGCTGCTCCGCGGTCTGGTCTTGGCAGAAGTCGACGAGGCGGCGGAGCTCGAGCGCAATGGGCGCGTCGGGCTCGGTGCCCACGCCGTTGACGAGTTCGTAGGCGAGGAGCCGTGCGAAGGTGGAGGGGGCGTCCGACGCCTCGTCCCGTCGCCAGAGCGCGCGCCAGCTGAAGTACCCGCGCAGCTCCCGGTCGCTCAGCTCCTGATAGGTGGGCAGGTAACGGAAGGGGAGGGTGCCCTGGTAGGG
>CAMXZR010000080.1 GCA_947253595.1 uncultured Olsenella sp.
GCCCTTCTCGATCTCGTCCATGGCCTGGTCGATCTTCCAGTCGGTGACCGTAGAGACGATGACCGTGGGCTGGTCGTCGCCGACGATGTCGATGGGCTGGGCGATGTCGAAGTGGGTGTCCGCACCGGCGGCCTTGAGGGCCTCGCGGACGCCGTTGTCGACCGCGGAGGCGTCGCCCCACATGACGTCGACGTTGTTGGTGTTGATCCAGTTCTCGGCGAGCTTGGTGCCCAGGGAGGCATCGGTGAAGCCCGCCTCGAAGTTGTACTGGCCCTTGATCTCGGGGTTGATCTTCTGGGCGGCGGCGAGGTAGGCGGCGTACTTGGCCTCGGTGGAGGGGAGCTTCATGCCGCCTATGAACCCGATGGAGTTGGTCTTGGTCATGAGGCCCGCGACCACGCCGGCGAGGGCACCGGTCTGCTTGAAGTCGGGAAGGACGGTCTCGACCTTGTCGCGGCTCTTGTAGTCCTTCATCTCGCTCTCGGGGTTGGTATTGGTGATGAGGAAGTGGACCTTGTCGTTGTCGGCGGCGTCAGCGACGACCTCGGCCCAGTCGGACGCGAACTGGTTGCCGTTGCCGATGATGAGGTCGACGTCCTGGTCGACGTAGGTCTGGGCGGCCGTGGCGGCGTCGGCGTCGGCGGTGTTCTCCTTGGGCTCGAGCATCTCCCAGTTGGGATGCTTCTCGAGGGCCCTCTTGAGGGACTCGTAGTGGCCCTGGTCCCAGCCGCCGTCGGTGATGATGCCAGACATGATCATGGCGACCTTGTAGGTGCCCTTGCCCGCGTCGCCGCCAGCAGAGGAGCTGTCGGAGCTCTCGCTGCCTCCCCCACCGCAGCCAGCAAGGGCCATGCTGGCGGCAGAGCCGATGCCCAGGGCGATGGCCTGGCGCCTGTTGAGCATGAAGTTGAACTTGGACTCGCTCATGGTAGTTCCCTTTCTAAGAAGACGTTCCTGCCACTGACACATGCGAAGAACTTCCAACCTCGTGTCTTTTTTGCCTGCGCCACTCCCTTCGTGTCCGGGCGAAAGGCCCAGAGTTTATGTGTCATTCTTGCACGCCGGGCAGCGCTTCGGACTGCCGCGCTGCCCAGCGGCTGGTGCATCGAGGCGGGCGGCCTAGCGCGACTCGCGGTAGTAGGGCTGGCCGTTGGCCTTGGGCCCCGCATGCCTGGACCCGAAGAAGATCAGGGCGATGATCGTGAAGATGTACGGGATCATCTTGAAGAACATGACGGGGGCGGCGTTGAACTGGGCCTGCAGGGCGACGTTGAGGCCGTCGAAGAAGCCAAAGAGCAGGCTCGCGGCCATGATGCCCACGGCGCTCCAACGACCGAAGATGACGGTTGCCAGCGCGATGAAGCCGCGACCCATGACGATGCCGTCGATGTAGATCGGCGTCATGCAGACCGAGAGGAACGCGCCGCCCGTGCCCGCGAGCGCACCGCAGAGCACGCAGGCTATGAGCTTGATGCGGATGACGTTGATGCCCAGGGTCTCGGCGGCCTGGGGGTTCTCGCCCACGGAGCGGAACGAGAGCCCGCCGCGGAAGCTGCGGAAGAAGTAGGTCACGATCGGGACCAGGATGAAGGAGAGGTAGGCGAGGAGCTGCTGCCCGAATACCGGTGTCCCTATGTAGGGAATCGCGCTCAATCCGGGGATGGCGACCTTCTCCATGACGACACTCGTGGCGTTGGAGGGGTTGGCTCCCACGAACATGTTGTAGCCGAAGAGCGCCAGGGCCGGTGCGAGGATGTTGATGGCCATGCCCACGACGACCTGGTCGACGCAGAGCCTGACGGTACAGAGCGCGTAGATCATGTTGACGGCGATGCCGGCGACGATGGCGGCGCAGACGCCAAGCCAGAGGTTGCCCGTCATCTTGCCCACGGCGAAGGCGACGAAGGCACCCACGGCCATGATGCCCTCGAGGCCGATGTTGACGAGTCCCGCGCGCTCGGAGAAGAGCTCGCCCAGGGCGGCCAGAAGGATGGGCACGGCACTCAGGGTCGTGGCGTTGAGGATCGTGGGCAGCGAGGTCATGAGGAAGTCCATTACGCCGTCACCTCCGCTTTCTTGTCGGTGGCGACCTCAGGCTTGCCCGCGTCCGTCTTGGAGCCGCGGGAGCTGAAGAACGCAATGATCTTGGGTAGCTTGACGATGGCCATGCCGGCGACGGCGAAGATGATGATCAGGCCGCGGATGATGTCGACGATGGCGGTGGGGACGCCGATGACGCTCTGCATCATGGTGCCGCCCGTGTTGAGAATGCCGAAGAGGATGGCGACCAGCATCGCCGCGATGGGGTTGAGCTGCGAGATGAGGGCAATGGCGACACCGTCGAAGCCGAAGCCCGAGCCGAAGCCGTCGGCCAGACGATAGGGGGTCTTGCCCAGGAGCTCCACCGCGCCGCCCATGCCGGCGATGGCACCCGAGATGACGAAGGCGAGAAGGACGAGCCTGTTCACCGGGAAGCCGCTCACGCGCGAGGCGATGGGGTTCATGCCCACGGCGCGGATCTTGAAGCCGAAGGAGGTGCGGAAGATCAGGTACCACAGGAAGAGGCCAAGAACGACGGCCAGGATGACGCCCAGGTGCATGCCGCCGATGCCGGGGAAGCGCGCCGCGTCCGGCATGGCGAGGGTCTTGGGCAGGCCGTTGTCAGAGAAGAGGTTCTTGAAGACGTACTCCATGAAGTACATGGCGACGTAGTTGAGCATGATCGTCGTGATCATCTCGTTCAGGCCGCGCGTGATCTTCATGATGCCGGGGAGGAGTCCCCAGAGGCCGCCCACCACGATGCCCGCGGTGAGGCCACAGAGCAGGCCGGCGGGGCCGTCGAGGCCGAGGGCGAGCACCACGGTCGCGGTGGCACATCCTCCCATGATGAACTGTCCCTCTCCGCCGAGGTTGAAGACGCCGCACTTGTAGGCGAACACGGCGCAGAGGCCGGTGAAGATGAGCGGGCAGGAACGCTCCAGGGTCTTGGCGACCTTGGAGAGGGAGCCCAGGGAACCCTGGAGCATGGCGGCATAGCCCTGGATGGGGCTCTTGCCGAGGCATGCGATGATGATGGCTCCCACGATGAGCGCGAGGAGGACCGAGACGACGGGAGTGAGCGTCGTCAGCAGCTTCTCGCGGCTGTTCTCGGTGCTAGAGCTCTTTGCCATTGTTCCTCCCTCCTACTTTCCTGACATGGCGAGCGAAATCTCCTTGATGGGGGGATTCGCGCCGGGGTACGTTCCCATGATCTGACCCTCGAAGAGGACGACGATGCGGTCCGAGAGCTTCAGGACCTCGTCGAAGTCAGCCGAGATGAGCAGCACCGAGCAGCCCGCGTCACGCTGGGCCACGATCTGGTCGTGGACGAAGCCGGTGGCACCGATGTCCAGGCCGCGCGTGGGGTAGACGGCCACGAGGAGCCTGGGATGGCTGTCAAGCTCGCGAGCGAGTATGACCTTCTGCTGGTTGCCACCCGAGAGGCTGCGCGCCGTCTGGTTGACCGAGGTGCAGCGGATGTCGTTCTCCTCGCGCAGCTGCTCCGCGAACTCCTGGATGGTGTCCATCTTGAGCCAGGCCCCATGCCCTGCCGAGAAGCGGTCGGTGTTGGTCTGCTTGAGGACGAGGTTCTCGGCGACGGTCATGTCGCCGACGAGGCCCATCTTGTTGCGGTCCTCGGGAATGTTGCCGAAGCCCGCATCGATGAAGGCCTGGGGCGAGAAGAGCGCGATGCTCGACCCGTCGGGGCCGACGACCTCCCCGGACTCGGGGGCGATGAGTCCGGTGACGACCTCGGCGAGGGCACCCTGGCCGTTGCCGTCGATGCCCGCGACGCCCAGGATCTCTCCCTTGTGGAGGGTGAGGGTGACGTCCTTCAGGCCGCCGTGCTTGACCTCGGGGTGATAGGACACGTTGCTGAGCGTGAGCATGGGCTGCTCGGTGGCGTCCACCTTGGCGTAGGTGCTCTCTGTGAACTTCTGGCCAATCATGAGGTCCGCGAGCTCCTGCTCGGTGGTCTTGGAGACATCGACCGTGTCGATGCACTCGCCGCGGCGCAGGACCGTGACGCGGTCGGAGATGTGCATGACCTCGCGCATCTTGTGCGAGATGAAGATGATCGACTTCCCCTCGTCGGTCAGCGAGTTCATGATGTCGAAGAGACCCTGGACCTCGAGGTCGGTGAGAACTGCGGTGGGCTCGTCGAGTATGAGCAGGTCGGCCCCACGGAAGAGAACTTTTAGTATCTCGACGCGCTGCTGCATGCCGATGGACATGTCTCCCACGCGCTGGTCGAGGTCGGCCTCCAGGCCGTAGCGCTGCATGAGGCCCTCGATGGTCTTGCGGTCGTCCGACTTCTGGAGCAGCGGCGTGCCGTGGCGCTTGTCTCCCAGGATGATGTTCTCGAGGCCGCTCATGTCCTCGACCAGCATGAAGTGCTGGTGCACCATGCCGATGCCGTGCTCGACGGCGTCGCGCGGGGAGTCGATGTGGACCTCCTCGCCCCTAATGTAAATCTTGCCCGCAGACGGCGTGTACAGGCCTATCAGGCAGTTCATGAGCGTAGACTTGCCCGCTCCGTTCTCGCCCAACAGGGTGTGCACCTCGCCCTCTTGTATGGAGAGGGTGACGTCGCGGTTCGCATAGAACGAACCGAAGCGTTTGTCGACACCCTCCATCCTCAAGAGCTCTCCCATGTTACGACCACCTCTTTCGCAGCTCTTCCGGTCTCACGTTTCGGGGTGTTGCAAAGCTCAGGAGTCGTCAGCACGGCTGCCTTCGTCTCCCGAATATCCTAGGCATCGGCCGGCTTGCGTGGCCTCCTCTCATAGGGCGTGCCCGCGAGCGGCAGACGCGTCCTGAGCTCGCCGTCGATGCGGCGATACGCGTTCTGCACCGCAGGGGCCGTCGGAATCGTGGCGATCTCGCCAATGCCCTTGCCGCCGTAGGCCACGTTGAGCAGGTTCTCCTTCTCGACGTAGATGGCGTGGATGTCGGGAATCTGGTTTGCGCGCAGGAGTCCAAGGGTCCCGAAGCGCGCGGTGGGCACGCAGTCCCTCAGGGGGAAGTCCTCGGTGAGGGCATATCCCATGCCCATGAGCACGCCTCCCTCTATCTGCCCCTGGATGGCGATGGGATTGACCACCTTGCCGGAGTCGTGCGCCGCGTATATGTGCGAGACGCGGCCCTTCTTGTCCAGGACCACCAGGTGCGTGGCAAAGCCGTAGCACACGTGGCTCTTCGGATTGGGCTTGTCGGCACCCAGCTTGTCGGTGGGCTCGAAGTACTCGTAGCTGAACTCGCAGCCCTCGAGGGCGCGGAGCGCGGCCGCAGGGTCCTCGGCGTAGCGACCGCCACCCGCCCTGAGCTCGCACTTGCGGACGTCGTAGCTGCGGCCGTCCTCGTACTCGACCCTGGCGCCGTCGCCCGTCGCCCGGACGGGGCCCTGGGGCACGCCCTCCCCCGCCTCGTACGCCATCATGGCGTCCCGCAGCAGGAAGGCGGCGCCGCGCACCGACTCGCCGGTGATGACGGTCTGGCGCGAGCCGGAGGTGGTGCCGGAATCGGGTGCCGCCTCGGTCGAGCACTCGCCGTTGCCGATGAGCGTCCGCGGGAGGCCACTGGCCTCGGCTACGTCCTGCAGGAAGACGGTGTTGCAGCCCTGCCCGATGTCGGAGGTTGCAGAGTAGACCATGGCCCTTCCCCCCTCGACCACGATCTTGCAGCGACCGGCATCGGGCAGGCCCACGCCCACGCCCGCATTCTTCATGGCGCAGGCAAGGCCGCAGTGGTCCGCGTTTGCGTCGTAGGCGTCCTTCACCGCGAGGAGCGTCTCCTTGAGGGCGGTGGAGCGATCGGCGATCTGGCCGTTGGGCAGGACTTCTCCGGGCTCGACGGCGTTCTTGTAGCGCATCTCCCAGGGAGAGATGCCCACCTCGTCGGCGAGGAGGTCGATGAGGCACTCGAGGGCGAACTGGCTCTGGCACACGCCGAAGCCGCGGAAGGCCCCCGCAGGCGGGTTGTTGGTGTAATAGCCATAGCCGCGTATGTCGGTGTTCTGGTACTTGTAGGGGCCGACGGAGTGGGTGCAGGCGCGCTCGAGCACCGGCCCGCAGAGGCTCGCGTAGGCGCCCGTGTCGAAGTTGATCTCGCAGTCCAGCGCGGTGAGCTTGCCCTCCTCGTCGCAACCCAGGGTGAAGGTGCCCTGCATGGCGTGGCGCTTGGGATGGAAGTCAATGGACTCCCGACGCGTGAATCTGCACTTCACGGTGCGCCCGAAGCGCATGGCCGCGAGTGCCGCGAGGTGCTGCGCGCTCACGTCCTCCTTGCCGCCGAAGCCGCCACCCACCAGCATGGTCTGGACGACAACGCGCTCGGGGGTCTTGTCCCAGCCAAACATGTGGGCGACCTCCTTGCGCGTGTCGTAGGCGCCCTGGTCGGTGCTCTGGATCTTGACACCGTCCTTGTAGGGGAAGGCCACGGCGCACTCTGGCTCGAGGAAGGCATGCTCGGTGAAGGGGGTCTCGAAGGTCTTGGTCACGACGTGCGCGGACTTCGCGAGCGCCTCCCTGGCGTTGCCGCGGGTCACGTGACGGCTCTGGCAGACGTTGTCGTGGAGCTCGACGACGTTTCCGAAGGCCAGGAAGCTGTCGTGGATGACGGGAGCACCCTCGGCCCTGGCCTCCTCGATGTTGCGGACGGGTTCGAGCTCCTCGTAGGTCACCTTGACGAGCTTCTTGGCCTTGGCCAGGGTCTTCTGGTCCTCGGCGACCACCAGGCAGATGGCGTCCCCCACGAAGCGGGTGACGTCGCCCTCGGCAATCATGACATCCCAGTCCTGGATGAGGTGGCCCACCTGGTTCACGGGCACGTCCCCCGCCCTGAGCACGCCCAGAACGCCGGGCAGGGCCTCGGCCTTGGAGCTGTCGATGCTCACCACGCGGGCGCGGGGATACTTGGAGCGCACGGCAGAGGCGTAGGCCATGTCGGGGTAGTCGGTCTCGTTGAGGTCGTCGGGGTACACGCCGTAGCCCAGGACCTTGCGGCGAACGTCCA
>CAMXZR010000081.1 GCA_947253595.1 uncultured Olsenella sp.
ACGTAGAAGTCCACCCTCTACCTGCGGATTGGAGTGCCCATGGCGGAGCGTGCCCTACACGGTGTGAACCTCACCGGCTGGCTCGTCCTCGAGCCTTGGGCCACGCCGTCCCTCTTCGCTGACTCGGGAGTCCTCGAGGAGGAGCGGCTCATCTCGTCCCTCGGCCGCGAGCACTACCGCGAGCTGGTCCTGCGCCACCGCGAACGCTTTATGTCCCAGGTCGACTTCGTCCAGATCGCCGCGCGCGGCTTCAACGCCGTGCGCCTGCCCGTCCCCTGGTACGCCTTCGGGCACGCGGGTCCCGAGCCGGGGCCCTTCGTGTCCTGCGTGGACTACGTCGACAGGGCCTTCGAGTGGGCGGAAGAGATCGACCTCAAGATCGTCCTGGCGCTGGCCATCTCGCCGGGCGCGCCCAGCGCCGAGGCGGATATGCTGCGCAACCGCGGAGACTTCTCGCGTTACAAGGACGACATGCTGCGCGTGGTGGCCGCGCTCTCTCGTCGCTACGCCCTGCGCGCCGGCTTCGCGGGCATCGAGGTGGCGGACGACCCCGTCGCCCAGCAGCGCCGCGGCCTCGGCCTGACGGACGGCGTCCCCCTGCACACCCTGCGCAACTACTACCGCGAGGCCTACGAGGCCGTCCGTCAGAACGCGGGGGACGACGTCATCGTGATCTTGCCCGACGCCGGGCGCCACGGTTCCTGGGGCCGTTTCATGGCGCCGCGCCGCTACCGCAACGTCTGGCTGGACTGCCACCTCTACCACTACTTCGACAAGGTGGAGAGCGCCGGTCCCTCCGGCATCCGCAAGCTCGCCCTGCGCTCCCAGGAGGCCCTGGGGCTCGCAGGCAGGAGTGGGCTTCCCGTCATGGTGGGCAAGTGGTCGGGCTCGCTGCCCTTCTCGGACTCGGCCACAACGCCCGAGGGTCGCATCGCCCTGGAGCGTGTCTTCGTCTCGGAGCAGATTGCGGCCTTCAAGGACTGTCCCGCCTGGTTCTTCCAGACCTGGAAGACGGAGGGTCGCCTCTCGGGCTGGGACGCCCGCGTCTCGCTCGCGACCTTCGAGCGAAGGATGCTCGCGTGATGGGGCTGGCGCCGGAGCCGACGCGGAAGCCGGAGCCGGATCGAGGGCAGGTGCGGGAACCGGAGCCGGAGACGGGGCGGAGCGCGGCGTCGTCCAGGGACGCGCGCGACGGAGAGGGGATCCTCTCTGTCGTGGGAACGCCCATCGGCAATCTCGAGGACGCCTCGCCCCGCGTCGTGCGCACCCTTGCGGAGGCCGACCTCCTACTCTGCGAGGACACCCGCGTGACCAGCAAGCTCCTTGCCCGCTTTGGCATCCACGTGCCCCTGCAGAGGGCCGACCAGAACGTCCTTGCCCAGCGCATCGGGGGCATCCTGGCCCGGGTGGAGGAGGGGCAGCGTGTCGCCTTCGTGTCCGACGCGGGCATGCCCGGCGTGTCGGATCCCGGCCAGCAGCTGGTGGACGCTGCGCTCGACCGCGGGTTACGCGTCGAGGTCGTCCCCGGTCCCTCGGCCGTGACCTGCGCCCTCGTGGCTTCTGGCCTGCCCATGGAGCACTTCTTCTTCGAGGGCTTCCTGCCCAGGCGAGAGGGGGCCATGGTGGCGCGACTCGAGGCCTTGGCCCAGGTTCCGGGGGCGCTCGTGGTGTACGAATCGCCGCACCGCGTCGCGGACACGCTGGCCGTAATGGCGCGCGTCTTCCCGGCCCGGCGGCTCGCCCTGGTGCGCGAGCTCACCAAGCTCCACGAGGAGGTCGTGCGCGGGCCAGCTGGCCAGGTGGCCGAGGAGGTTGCCGGGCGCGAGGGCCTCAGGGGAGAGTGCGTGGTCATCGTGGGTGCGCCGGGCGGGGAGGAGCTGCTCGAGCGCTCGCTCTCTGCCGCGGCGCCTGGGCCCGCGGCGCTGGAGGACGCCATCGCCGTGGGACTCGCGGCCGGGGAGCCCAAGAGCGGCCTGGCGAAGCGGCTCGCCAAGGAGTTCGGCCGCCCCCGCTCCGAGGTCTATGACCTGGTGCTGGGAGCGGCCATCGAGTAGGGACGGGGGTTCTCTCGCCCATGCCGCCGAGGTGCCGAGACGAAACGTCGCCCCGGCTGGCACTCGCGTCTCTCCCTAGCCCCAGACCTCCTCGGCGATGTCCCTCACCAGGGCGACCTTCGCCCACTGCTGTTCCTCGCTCAGCTTGTTGCCGATTTCGCACGAGGCGAAGCCGCACTGGGGAGAGAGGCAGAGCCTCTCGAGTGGAAGGTAGCGCGCAGCCTCGTGGATGCGGGCGACGACCTGCGCGCGGTCCTCGAGCCGCGCCGTCTTCGTGGTGACGAGGCCCAGCACGACCTTCTTCCCGTCGGCGACCTGGGCCAGGGGCTCGAAGCCGCCAGAGCGGTCGTCGTCGAACTCGAGGAAGAAGTTGTCCACGTGCTCGCGCGCGAAGAGCGTGCCCGCCACGTCGTCGTACCCGCCCTCGCAGGCCCAGGTCGAGTGGAAGTTGCCGCGGCAGACGTGCGTGTTGATGGTGAGGCCCTCGGGACGTGCGTCCAGCACGCGGTTGTTCACCTGCAGGAAGAGCTCCTTGGTGCGCTCGATGCCCGCGGCGTCGGTGCCGAAGAACTGCTCCGCGCGTGGATCTACCAGAAGGCCCCAGGAGCAGTCGTCGAGCTGGAGGTTGCGGCAGCCTGCGTCGAAGACGTCCTGGATGAAGGCCTGGTAGCAGGTCACGAGGTCGTCCTCGAGGCGCTGGTCGTCCGCATAGAAGCGGCGGGTGTTCTGGAGTGCGAAGGGCATGGCGAGCTGCTCAAGGAACTGCGCGGGGGCCGGGATGGTGAGCTTGGCCACCGTGTTCTTGTCCTCGAGCCTCTGCACGAAGCGGAAGTGGTCCACGAAGGGGTGGTGCCCCTTGTAGGCGAGGACGCCGGTAAGGTAGGTGTCGTCGATCTTGGCCGTCTCGCCGTGGAAGGGCAGGCCGCCCTGGGTCTTGCTGTGGCCGATGCCCTCGAACCCCCACATGAAGTCGAGGTGCCAGGTCAGACGCCTGAACTCTCCGTCGGTGATGGTGCCGAGGCCCGCCGCCTTCTCCTTGGCCACCAGGTCCCGTATTGCCGCGTCCTCGACGCGGCCGAGCTCGTCCTGCCCCAGGCGACCCTCCTCGAAGGCGGCGCGTGCCTGACGTAGCTCTGCCGGCCTCAGGAAGCTGCCCACCACGTCGAAGCGATGCGGGGTTTTCTTGTCATAGGGGATTGCCATTGCGCTTCCCTCCTCGTCGTCGCCCCAGGGCCGCGGTCCTGGGCGCGCTGGCTTTTTCTCCCGTACAGTCTGGCAGCTCGCGGGAGGGGTTGGTGCGTTGCTTTTGGGACATCCGGCTATCGTCAGGAACAATAACGATTTGACGGGCGAGAGGGACGGTCGGCGAGCCCGCGCAGCCGGGGTCCGTCGGTCCCCCGCGGCGACCCGTCCGTCCCCCGTCGTACAATTGGCTCATGACCGGCTCGAATCGATCGGAGGACGTCCATGCTCGTGAACGACAAGATCTGGGTCGCCCAGGGCGACGCACCCTGCTGCCTGCTCCTCGACCAGGCAAATCGCCACGGGCTCATAGCCGGAGCGTCGGGAACGGGCAAGACGGTGACCCTCAAGGTCCTGGCCGAGGGCTTCTCCAACGCGGGTGTTCCCGTGTTCATGGCCGACGTCAAGGGCGACGTCACAGGCATGGCCCAGGCTGGCGCCATCTCCGACAACCTGCGCCAGCGCATGGACCTCTTTGGCATCAAGGAGGACGAGTTCGCCTTCCAGGGCTGCCCTGTGCGGGTCTGGGACATGCTGGGCGGCGACGGCGTTCCCGTGCGCATCACCGTCTCTGACATGGGTCCCACCCTGCTCGGCCGCCTCTTGGGGCTCTCTGACGTGCAGGAGGGCGTGCTCAACATCGTCTTCCGCGTTGCCGACGACCAGGGCCTCCTCCTCATCGACCTCAAGGACCTGCGCGCCATGCTGGCCTACGTCCTTGAGCACGCCAAGGAGTACCAGGCCGCCTATGGCAACGTGTCCGCACAGTCCGTGGGAGCCATCCAGCGCTCTCTCATCGCCATCGAGGACCAGGGCGGCGACGTCTTCTTCGGCGAGCCCAGCCTGCTGCTCGACGACTGGTTCGCCTGCGCGCCGGACGGCCGCGGCTACGTCAACCTGCTCAATGCCGCCCGCCTCGTGCAGAGCCCGCAGGTCTATGCCATGTTCCTGCTGTGGATGCTCTCTTCCCTCTTCGAGGGCCTGCCCGAGGTGGGCGACCCCGACAAGCCACGCTTCGTCTTCTTCTTCGACGAGGCCCACCTGCTCTTCGACGGCATGCCCAAGGAGCTGCGCGACAAGATCGTGCAGGTCGTGAAGCTCATCCGCTCCAAGGGCGTGGGCGTGTACTTCATCACCCAGTCCCCGTCGGACATCCCTGACGAGGTCCTGGCCCAGCTCTCCAACCGCATCCAGCACGGCCTGCGCGCCTACACGCCCGCCGAGCAGAAGGCCGTCCGTGCCGCCGCCGACTCCTTCCGCGTCAATCCCGCCTTCGACTCCGCTCAGGCCCTGCAGGAGCTCGGCACCGGCGAGGCGCTGGTTTCGCTCCTCGACGAGGAGGGCAAGCCCAGCGTGGTGCAGCGCGCCAAGGTGCTCTTCCCCCAGTGCCGCATGGCCGCAGCCGATGCCGACGTGATGCAGTCCGTCCTTGCCGACCAGGGTGACCTCATGGACAAGTACGGCACCGCGGTGGACCGCCTGAGCGCCTACGAGACCATCGAGGGCCAGAACGCCGAGGCCGAGGCCAACGCCAAGCTCGCCGCCGAGCGCGCCGCCTTCGAGAAGGAGAAGGCAGAGTTCGAGGCCCAGCGCCAGAAAGAGGCCCAGAAGGCGGAGAAGGAGCGCCAGAAGGCAGAGGAGAGATCCGCGCAGGCCGCGCAGAGGGAGCAGGAGCGCCAGCAGAGGCAGCTCGAACGCGAGGCCGAGGCCGCCGCGAAGCGCGAGGCGGCCGAGCAGGAGCGCGCCCAGAGGGAAGCCCAGAGGAAGCAGGAGCAGATGGCCAAGCAGGTGGGCCGCTTTGCCAGTTCGATCCTGGGGACCTTCGGGCGAGAGGCCACGCGTCAGATCACCCGCGGCCTCTTCAACTCGCTCAAGCGCCGCTAGGGGACGGGGCGACGGACGGGGCGGCCGGTCCCGCCAGCGCCCTGGCCTCGGAAGCCGTTACTCTCGCCTGATGTACAATGCCTAGTTGCGCATTTTTAGCGTCCGCCATCAGGACCGTCGTCAGGAGAGATCGCATGGACAAGCCGTCCTTCTTCATCACCACGCCCATCTACTACGTCAACGCCGCCCCCCACCTGGGCACCGCCTACTCGACCGTCCTCTGCGACGTGCAGGCGCGCTACCGCCGCTCCAAGGGCTACGACGTCAAGTTCCTCACGGGCATGGACGAGCACGGCCAGAAGGTCGAGGAGGCGGCGTCCGCGCACGGCATGAGCCCCCAGGAGTGGTGCGACTCCCAGGCCCCCCTCTTCAGGGAGCTCTGGAAGACGCTCGAGATCTCCAACGACGACTTCATCCGCACCACCGAGCCGCGCCAGGTCAAGGCCGTGCAGTACCTCTGGGACCGCATGCGAGAGTCCGGCTACATCTACAAGGGCTCCTACGACGGCTGGTACTGCGTTCCGGAGGAGACCTACTTCACCGAGACCCAGGTGAGCAAGTCCGACGAGGCCAACCACACCGAGGGCCAGCACCTCTGCCCCGACTGCGGTCGCCCCCTGCAGCGCATCCAGGAGGAGTCCTGGTTCTTCAAGCTCAGCGCCTTCCAGGACCGCCTGCTCGAGCTGTACGACGAGCACCCCGACTTCGTCGAACCCGACTTCCGCATGCGCGAGGTGAGGACCTTCGTCGAGGGCGGGCTCCAGGACCTCTCCGTCAGTCGCACGAGCTTCGACTGGGGCATCCGCCTGCCCTTCGACGAGAGGCACGTCACCTACGTGTGGTTCGACGCCCTTCTCAACTACATGACCGCCGTGGGCTACGGCCAGGACGGCGACGAGGCGGCCGCGGAGCTTGCGCGTCGCTGGCCCGCGCAGTTCCACGTGGTGGGCAAGGACATCATCCGCTTCCACTGCGTCATCTGGCCCGCCATGCTCATGGCCATCGGCGAGGCCCTGCCCGAGCACGTCTTTGCCCACGGCTTCCTCATGGTGCGCAACGACGAGACCGGTAAGGGAGAAAAGATGTCCAAGAGCCGCGGCAACGCCATCGCTCCCCAGGAGGTCATCGACTTGCTGGGTGTGGAGGGCTACCGCTACTACTTCATGACCGACGTGAACCCCGGCGAGGACGGGGCCATCAGCTTCAGCCGCATGGAGCAGGTCTACAACGCCGACCTGGCCAACAGCTGGGGAAACCTGGTGAGCCGCGCCCTCAACATGAGCGCCAAGTACTTCGACGGCAGGACCCCCGAGCTCCAGGAGGGGTGGGCCGGCCAAGAGAACCCCCTGCGCGACATCGCCCTGGGCATCGAGGGCCGCTACTCCGAGCGCATGGACCGCATGGACTACGTCGGTGCCAAGGACGTCGTGATGGAGCTCGTCCACGCGGCCAACCACTACGTGGAGGACTCCGCGCCCTGGACGGTGGCGAAGGACCCCACCCGCGCGCAGGAGCTGGCCGACATCATCACCAACCTCCTCGAGTCCATCCGCATCTGCGCCCACCTGCTCGCACCCTTCATGCCCCAGGCCTCGGCCGAGGTCCTGCGTCGCATGGCGCTGGGCGACGAGACCTCCTGCGACGACCTCGCGGCCGCCTGCGCCTGGGGCGGGCTTGCCGGGGGCGTCGAGGTGACCAAGGGAGACGCCCTCTTCCCCCGCCTCGCGACCAAGAAGTAGGGAAGCGACGTGACCTTAGGGGCAGGGGAGAGGACCGCTGGCCTTCCGGGTGGCGTAGACCTGGGGC
>CAMXZR010000082.1 GCA_947253595.1 uncultured Olsenella sp.
AGACCAGCCCGCCCTACCCCCACGAGTGGCACTTCGGGACCACAGGACCGATGGTCTGCGCCATTGTGCTGGTCTGCGCCTGGGGCATGCGTACGCGCTACCGTTGCTCGGACGGAATGGTGCGCAGGCTCCTGGGCCTGCAGACGCTAATGCTCTCCCTCTGGTGCGTGGTCGCGCTGGTGAAGTACACGGCCCGGAGCGACGTCGTCATCGCCGTCTGCTGGTACGCCTTCTATGTCCCAATGACGTTCTCCCCTCTCGCCATGGCCCTCATGGCCCTCCGCACGACGGGCCTCGGACGCCAGGCATGGGCAAGGCCCGTCTCGCTCGCACTCCTTGCCGCCGCCACAACGCTCGCCCTGGGAGTGCTCACCAACGACATCCATCATCTGGCCTTCCGCTTCGATCCTTCAGACCCCCTCTGGGACGTGCGCTACGGCTACGGGCCGCTGTACTGGGCCGTATGCGCATGGAACGTGGGGATGGCCGGCGCGTACCTGGGGCTCTCGCTCTACCACTGCAGAAGGGACCTGCGTCGCAGTGTGGCGTTCCTGCTCGCGCTCCTGCTCCCCGTCATCACGTACGCCCTGCTCTACGCCTTGAGGGTCGACCTCGCCTTCAACACCAACTTCTCCCTCGCGTACATAGCCTTCGCCCTCGCCTTCCTCGAGGCGGGCCTCGACCTGGGACTGCTGCCCACCCGCCCCAGGGCCGAGAGCCTCCTCAGGCTGCTCCCCCTGGACGTGAGGGTGATTTCGCTCGACGCGCGGGAGGAGCTGGTCAGCGACTGCGCCCGGCCGCTGCCCAGGGAGGTGAGGGACGAGCTGCTCCAGGCCGTCAGCCCCTGCGGCGGGGGACGGGACCAGAGGGGCAATCCCACTCCGGCAAGGTCGACTGCGGTCCCAGGCAGGACGTACGAGGCCCTGAGGGTCTCGGGCGGGGTGGCCGTGATCGCGCACGACACCAGCGAGCTGGACAGGCTGAGGGGACTCCTCGCGCGGAGGAACGCAACGCTGCGGCAGAGGAACGCCGCGCTGGAGAGGTCGCAGGACGTGGGCGCCAGGCTCTACCAGGTCGAGGCCGAGCACGAGCTCGCGGACGACGTCGAGGATTCGCTGGTCGGCACCATGGGCATCATCCGACGCATCCTGGAGGACCTCTCCGGCACGGGAACCGCAGAGCTGCTCGAGCAGCGGCGACGCAGCCTGCTTCTGGTGAGGCTGCTCGTGGGCTACTGCAAGAGGAAGGGAGCGCTGGTGCTCCTGGACGGCGGGGAGGAGGACTTCGACAGGGAGCGCCTCTCACTCGTGGTGAACGAGTCCGTGGCGGACCTCCGCGCTGCGGGAGTGGACTGCGCGGCACTGGTGGAGGTCGAGGAGGCCCTGCCAGCCCGCGTGGTAGACACGCTCTATGACTGTATCTATGACTTCATGACCGCGACCTTCGGCCACGAGGGACCCACGCTCATGATCAGCCTGCGCGGCACGGGCGGAGGCGGTGCCGAGCTGCGCATGGCCCTGGAGAGCGATGGAGACGAGGGCCTCTGGGACATGAGCCTCCGAAAGGAGCTCGAGGAGCTCCTGGCGCGTCGGGGGGCCAGCTGCGAGCTTGAGGGCGGCGCAGGCTGGCTCAGGCTGGTCGCGCGCGTAGGAGAGAGGGACGTGAGCGGGACCGGGTGTGACCGGACCGAGCCGAACGGGGGCGAAGGCCGATGAGCGGCTACCTCCTCTCTGCCACGCTGGCCACCCGTGAGGCCCTCCTCGTCACGTTCTGTCTGCTGCTTGCCCTGCAGACCTCCTATGCCGCGCTGCTCTGCGAGCGACGCGACTTCAAGCCACTCTCGCCCTCGTACCTCTACGAGCTGGCCGTGGGCGTGCACCTGGCCCTCATGTGCTCCCTCTGCGTTTCCGCCGCCCTTGGCGAGACGCGGGCAAGCATCGACTTCGGGTCCATGGCCCTACCCCTCGAGCCCCTGCTCTGGACCAACGCCCTGCCCGCCGCGATGGCGGTGATGCTCGCATGGCGCAGACGCGAGCCACGTTTCCTGGCCTCCGCCCTGTGCTTCGCGCTCTGCGTGCCACCCCTCGCGGCGGCATTCGGCCCCTGGTGGCCTGCCATTGCCGCCGCTGACGCGGGGCAGGTCCTGGCACGGACGATTATCCGGGTCGGCGGCCTGAGGGAGGAGTTCCTCTCGTCCGCGTTGAGGATGTCGGCCAGCGAGGCGCTCGACGCCATGCCGGAGGGCATACTCTGCGTCACGGAGTCCGGTCGACCCGTGTACATGAACGACGCCATGAGGGGGGTGCTCGTGGCGCTGGGGATGCAGACGGACCTTGCCAACCTGGGAGGGCTGTGGGACGAGCTCTCCGCACTGGACGTGCTGTCGAGGGAGGGTCCCGAGGCGGCGCACGCATCCCTCCCCCGCCACGGGATCGCGCTGACGCTGCCCGGCGGAGAGGTCCGCTATCTCACCAGGAGCCCCATGGGGCTGCTGCGCACGCCCTGCAGCTGCATCGTCGCGCTGGACGTGACCGAAAGGTACCGCCTGAGGGAGGAGGGCCTGAGGACCGGGCGCGAGCTGGAGGCCGCCGGTCGCGAGCTCGCAAGGTCGCTGGGGCAGGTGCAGGAACTGGCGCGCAGGGAGGCGGAGCTCGCCGTGCGCGCCCGTGTGCACGACGTCATAGGGCAGAGGCTCTCGATACTGCATCGCTGCCTGGAGGACGGAGACCTCTCTGACGAGGCGCTCGCGAAGGTGTCGCCACTCATCACCGGGATTCTCGACGACCTGCGCTCGGGGGGAGACGGAAGCCCCCGAGAGCAGCTCGAGGCGGTGGCAGATGCGTTTGGGACGGTGGGGCTCGAGGTAGATGTGTCGGGGGTGCTGCCCGAGCGCGAGGACGTGGCCGGACTGTTCGTGAAGACCATCAGGGAGGCCTGCACCAATGCGATGAGGCACGGGCAGGCCGGCAGGGTGCGCGTGGCGATGGACCAGGGCGAGGGCACGTTCGAGCTGGTGGTGGACAACGACGGCACCATACCCGAGGACGGACGCATACGCGAGGGCGGGGGACTCAGGGGAATGAGGCATAGGGCCGAACGGCTGGGCGGCACGGTGTCCGTGGAGATGGGACCCAGGTTCACCATCCGGATGAAGGTGCCGATGTCTCGCCCGACCTGACTGCTCCCCGGCCGTTGGGGCCGCTCTGGCCGCCTTGGCCGCTCCTCCCGCTGCCAGTTCTCTATGCCATTCTCTGAATCCGCCACCCTCCCCTTTGTTCTCTATGCAGATCTCTGAACCCGGCCCTACAAAAGGCCAGGTCAGAGAAACTCGATTTCAGGCGGAGGCATAGAGAACGAGTGGCAGTTCAGAGGACCGCATAGAGAAGCGCGTCGAATCCTTGGCACATGCCCCGGCATGGCATGCAAAACGAGATGCCGGCTTGCCACCAGCGCCTCATCGTCGCTGTGCGACCAAGGAGGCTCGCCCCAGGTCACGGGGCAAAGGCTGGGCGTCGCTTTCAGCAGGTTCCCGGCAGGCTCCTGCCCCGGTCACGGGCCCCGGGACGCCGACCCCGGGCAATCCGCTACGAGCGCGGACTCTCGCCCCTCTTGCGCCTGCGAGAGGAGACGCCCAGCACCACGGTGACGATGCCAATCACGCACAGCATGCCGCTCAGCTGGATGAGCCCCCAGATGGCGTCCCCGGTCTTGGGGAGCTTCACCCCGAGAATCGTCAGCCGTGGCTTCGGCTCCTCCGGTGTGGGGGCAGTCCCACCCGCATAGGAGTGCTCGAAGCTCACTTTGTCAGGTTTAGGATTGTCATCCCCCTGAGCCGAAAGGTTCTTGACCTCGACCCAGCCCACCTTCAGCCCGGACGTACCATCGTTCTCGATGGCAACGCGAACCGAGTAGACCTTCCCGTCGACCGTAAGTCCCCCCACGCCCGAGGCATCCGTCGAACAACGGAGCTCGTACTTGTACTCCCCCACACGCGAGTAGGTCAGGGCCCCCGCGGCAGCAGCTCCGCCGTCGGCACGCAGGGGCAGGTACGTCGTTGCGTCCCCGGTTATGCCAAAGGTATACGTATCCCCCGACGCGTCAGCAGGCAGCGGCGACGCGGAGTCTGTCCGGGTGAGCTGGTAGGTGAAGCGGTCGCTCGGGTCCTTGGGCACGGACCCGCTCGTCGTGAAGCTCTGCGAGACCGCTATCGCGTTGGCATCTGCCGCCAGCGCGACGGACGGAGCCGCCAGCGCGACGGCAAGGACCAGCGTAGCCACGCACGAGAGAAGCGCCAGGACGAGCCCTGTCGTCCCTCCGTGGGTTCGGTTCTCCATCGTCCTCATCACATACCCCTCTTCCTTGCGTCGCTTGCCTTGCCGCGCTTGCGCGGAGAGGCACCCACAACCCAGGCCACCAGCAGGAAGACGAGGAGTCCTATGCCAATCTTGGCCCACAGCTGCAGCCCCCTGCCGATGGTCCCGCTCAGCGAGCGGTCGACGACCTCTTCCGTGAACGTGTTCTGATACGTCTGGTCGGTGATGCGCGCCACCACAACGTGGCGCTCATTCGTCCCCAAACCGCAGGTCGAGAGCACGAGCATGTGGTCGTTCGCCGTCAGTCCGCCTTCCGTCCACTGGCTCGCATGGGCCCTGATGTAGGCGAGAAACTCCTCCGTCGTAGGCAGGCTTCCGACCGTCGTGCTGTACACCACCTCGTCGTAGGCGTCCACCAGGAGGTAGGCGCAGACCTCGACGCCGTGGTTCCTGCCCTCGTAGTAGATGTTGCCGTAGCGGTGCCGCTGGAAGTACTCTGCCCCTCCGTACTGGTCCAGGTCGCCGAACATGAGGTGGTTCTCCATGTGGTGGCCGAAGACGATCGTGCTGGGGTCCGAGAGGTCGCGCGCGTTGCGGTAGTCCAGGAAGAGCGAGCCGGAGAGAGCGAACTTCCCCGACGGACTGGTGTTGAGGTACTCCTCGTTGCTCTTGCCCTGGACCAGAGGGTAGTCGACCCCCGTGCCGTAGAGCGTGAGCCAGCCCAGCACGTCCGGGTTGGTGGCGACGAGACTCCCGAAGCTGGGGTCGTCGTTCGCCTTGGGCTTGTAGGACTCGAACACCTGCGCATCGGCCTGACTCGTCACGCGGCTGTTGTCGAGCACCGAGTAGGCCGTGAAGCACATCAGGAGCACCAGTACGGAGAGCACCACCCCGTCGACCAGCCAGTTTGTGAGTCGGATGGCTCCCCTGGCCAGCCGACGGGGCAGTTGGTGGGTCATTTACCTCTCGAGCTTCCTCTTGGCGGCACCATAGGCAACCACGCCGGCCACGGCCACTGCGCCCAGCGCGATGAAGGGGGCGTTGTTCATGATGAGGCCGGTGGGGGTGACGTCGTTGTGGGTGTTGGTCATCGTGCCGGTGTTGGTCTTCTCGCCCACGAGGACGTCGCTTTTGGACGTGCCGTTGGCGCCGCGATGTTCATCGATGTCGACAGGCAATCGCGGCGACATGGATATGGGCGTTGGGACCGCTGAGGCGACTGGCCACCCGCGCCACGAGCGACCCGCCCTTGTTCTATGGCTCTGGTTTTGGGAGCTCGAGCACAGGCCTCTGCGGCTCGGGCGTCGTAAGGGGGGCGACTGCGCATTCTGTTCCTGAAATGTGCAGTCCCTCGCAAAAGGCAGTTCAAGGGGTCGGAGGCGCGAGGAGAGACGGAACCCGCAGCCGAATGCCGCCACATGCGGCCATGCCCCCACCGCTACGCAGCCCCGGTGGCAACCAGGGCCCTGACCAGCTCCTCGCTCACCTGGTAGCGCTGGGGCTGGGGCTGGTGCCGCTGCGGCGTGCCCGCGCACGCGACTGCATCGGCACCCGTGCCCGCACCCGCACCATCCCGCAGCGCGAAGCTCACGCCCCGCCCCTCGGCTGCGGCGTCTTGGACCAGCGCGCGGCAGGAGGAGTGCAGCTGCCCTACCCCCGTGACCTCCCGCAACGCCCGCGCGTTCCCCACGTTGACGCCGGACCCAGGCAGTATCTGCAGCTCATCCCCAAGCTGATCCCGAAGCTCGCGAATCAGCTCGCGTCCCTCCCAGGCCGTGGCCGCCTGACCGCTGGTGAGCAGGCGGTCAACGCCCAGCCCAACCAGTCGCCGTGCCACGACAAGCGGATCGTCCACCAGGTCGAAGGCACGGTGGAAGACCGCCGTCGCCCCATGCGCGTGCACCAGCGACACCATCTGCGCCACGCGCGCCTCGTCGAGCCCCCGCGAGTCGTCCAGTGCCCCGAAGGCGATCCCGTCGGCACCCTCCTCGAGCAGCGTCGACGCCTCGGCCAGGAGCTGCTGCCACTCGGAATCCCCGTAGCAGAAGCCACCCCCTCGAGGTCGCGCCATCGCCACGACCTCGAGGCCCGTGGCCTCCCTCACCATCCTCAGGCTGGCAACGCTGGGAGTGAGCCCCCCCAGTTCGAGAGCCGAGTTGAGCTCGACGCGCCGCGCACCCCCACGCCAGGCTGCGAGGGCGTCCGACGCGCTTCCACAGCAGACCTCGATCACGATTGCCGCCGCCCTTTCGCTACATGAGAAAGCACACCGATAAAATTGACAACACACAATTAGGCAAATAATATTAAGATATATATTAGAGTATCGCAGGAGACTCGAATATGAACTCCGTCCTATATTTGGCAGGGAGAAACAAACGTCTCTGACTTTCCACTTTTCGGCTGCAAACACATGTCGCCAAAGAGCGCCACGGACGCAGAGAAGATAAGCTGACCTCGACAGCCAACCACCCTGAGGCACGCAACAAAAAATCGGCCCGGGCCACCATCGTGATG
>CAMXZR010000083.1 GCA_947253595.1 uncultured Olsenella sp.
GCGTTGGGGGCCCTGACCCTCCGTGGCGCAAAGGGAGGGTTCTATGCAAGCTGCAATAAAGAGGCTGTTCCACCTGGAGGAGCGAGGAACCAGCGTCCGCACGGAGGTGATCGCCGGCCTCACCACCTTCGTCACCGTGGCCTACATCCTGGCTGTCAACCCGTCCGCGCTCGCCCAGTCGGGCATGGACGGCGGTGCGGTATTCACGGCCACCGCCGTGGTCACCTTCATCGGCACCTGCCTCATGGGGCTCATGACCAACTAACCGTTCATCCTGGGACCGAGCCTGGGCCTCAACGCCTACTTCGCCTACACCGTCTGCCTGGGCATGGGTTACAGCTGGCAGGTGGGCCTCGCCGCCTGCTTCGTCGAGGGCCTCATCTTCCTCCTGCTCTCGGTCACCAAGCTCCGTGACCTCGTCTTCAATGCCATCCCGCAGAGTCTGAAGCTCGCCATCACCGCAGGCATCGGCCTCTTCGTGGCCCTCATCGGCCTCAAGGGCGCGGGCATCATCGTGGGCAACAAAGCCACCCTGGTGGGTCTCTTCAACATCCACGAGAGCCTGGCCGACGGCAGCTTCTCAACCGCCGGCATCTCGGTGGTCCTCGCGCTCGTCGGCGTCATCATCACCGGCATCCTCTCGTCCAAGCATGTCAAGGGCGACATCCTCCTGGGCATCCTCATCACCTGGGTCCTGGGCATCGTCTGCCAGCTCGCGGGCGTGTACGTGCCCGACCCCGCGGCGGGCTTCAACAGCGTCCTGCCCGACTTCTCGCGCGGGCTCTCGGTGCCCTCGCTCGCTCCGACGTTCATGCGGCTTGACTTCAGCCACATCGCCGACCTCGGCTTTCTGACCGTCGTCATGGCCATCCTCTTCGTCTCGCTCTTCGACACCGTGGGCACCCTGGTGGGCGCCGCGTCCAAGGCCGGCCTCCTCGACGAGGACGGCGGCCTCGCCCACACCAAGGGCGCCCTCGTGGCCGAGTCGCTGACCACCATGATCGCTGCCGTCTTCGGCAACTCGCCCGCCTGCGTCTCGGTCGAGTGCGCCGCAGGCATCACCTCGGGCGGCAGGACGGGCCTCACCTCGCTCACGGTCGCCGTCATGTTCGTCCTCTCGCTCCTCCTCTCGCCCTTCTTCCTGGCGATTCCCATGTTCGCCACCGCGCCCGCCCTGATCATGGTGGGCTTCTCGATGATGGGTGCCCTCTTCGGGGTCGACTTCGGCAACGTCTGCGAGGGCCTTCCCGCCTTCGTCTGCGCCATCGCCATGCCCTTCACCTACAGCATCGCCGAGGGCATATGCCGGGGCATCATCGTCTACGTGGTGGTAAACCTCGCCGCCGGCGAGGAGCGCCGGCGCACCATCAGCCCCATGATGTACGCGCTGGCCGTGCTGTTCGTCCTCAAGTATCTGGTCATATAGGAGAATCGTGGCAGGTAGGCCTGTCGCGTGGCGCGACTGGGCCTCTCTAAGGAAGGGAGAACGCATGGAAGGCAAGTCTTTCGTTCTGAGGGGTGACGTCTGCTTCAACGTCTCCCAGACCGAGTTTTGCACGCTCGAGTCGGGCTACGTGGTCTGCGTCGACGGCGTCTCCGCCGGCGTCTTCGAGGAGCTGCCCGAGCGCTACGCCGGGCTGCCCCTGCATGACTTCGGTCATGCGCTGGTCGTTCCGGGCCTCAACGACATCCACGTTCACGCGCCGCAGTACGGCTTCCGCGGCATAGCGATGGACCTGGAGCTCCTCGACTGGCTCAACACCTACACCTTCCCCGAGGAGAGCAAGTACGTCGACCTCCCCTACGCGGAGAAGGGCTACTCGATCTTCGCCGACGACCTTCAGAAGTCCTTCACCACGAGGGCGGTCGTCTTCGGCACCATGCACGTGCCGGGCACCGAGCTCCTGATGGACAAGCTCGAGGAGACGGGCCTCAAGACCTACGTTGGCAAGGTCAACATGGACCGCAACAGCCCCGACTACCTCAGCGACCAAACCGCCGCGGCATCGCTCGACGCCACCCGCGCCTGGATCGCCGGCGTCGCGGGCAGGTACCAGAACACCCTGCCCATCCTCACCCCGCGCTTCACGCCCACCTGCTCCGACGAGCTCATGGAGGGCCTCGGCAAGATCAAGGGGGAGACGGGCCTGCCCGTGCAGTCGCACCTCTCCGAGAACCTGTCCGAGATCGACTGGGTCAAGAGCCTCTGTCCCTGGTCGAGCTGCTACGGCCAGACCTACGAGCACTTCGGCCTCCTGGGCGGGAACTCCAAGACCATCATGGCGCACTGCAACTACTCCACCCCCGAGGAGGTCGAGCTGCTGAGGGCGACGGGCACCTACGTGGCGCACTGCCCCCAGTCCAACGCCTTCCTCTCGTCCGGCATTGCCCCCGTCCGCGACTACCTGCGCAAGGGCGTCAACGTGGGCCTGGGCACCGACGTCGCGGGTGGCGCGAGCCTCAGCATGTTCCGCGCCGTCGCCGATGCCGTGGGCTGCTCCAAGCTGCGCTGGCGTTGCGTCGACCAGGAGCTTCCCTCGCTCACCATCCAGGAGGCCTTCTGGATCGCCACGCTGGGCGGTGGGTCGTTCTTCGGCAAGGTGGGAAGCCTGGACGAGGGATTCGACTTCGACGCGCTCGTGCTGGACGACTCCGGCATCCGCTCGCCGCGCGAGCTCTCCATCGAGCAGCGCCTCGAGCGCTACTGCTACCTCGCCGGTGAGGGCGGAAGGCTTGCCGCCAAATACGTGGCTGGAAGGCAGATCGAGCTCTAGCACGGTGACATAGGGCCGCCACCGCGCGCCCCTCTTGCCTGCGTCTCGTGGGCGAGAGGGGCGCTTCGTCTGCCTTGCCGGATGGGAGGCTCCCGCGCGGCAGAGATGTGTCAGAGGCGTGCGCGCGTCCCTCTCGCCTGAGGATACTTCTCAGCTTGTGCAATAATTCTCACGCTGTCACGTACTATACAGTGTGTGAAGCATCGGCAGGCAGGGAAGGAGCTGCGGGCATGCGACAGGCCCTTCGCCAGAAGAGCGCCGCCACGGCGGCAAGTGCCGACCGACGCGTCGTGCGCACGAGGCGCGCCCTGCGAGACGCCCTCGCGGAAGAGATCAGGGTGACGGGCGACCTCTCGCAGGTCACGGTCACCGCCGTCTCGGACCGCGCGGGCGTGACGAGGCGCACCTTCTACTCCCACTACCGGGACATCCCAGACCTCGTATCCTCGCTCGAGGAACAGACCATAGGCGAGCTCAGGAGTCACGTCGCCCGGCTCTCGGCCGTGAACCTGGACGAGCTCCAGAGAGTCATAGCCCTCCTCGAGCCCACGCCCGGCTCCATGGAGCTCCTCGAGTACTTCAGGGCGCGTCCCTACCTCAGCCCGCTTCTGGGCGAGGGGGGAGACCCCGCCTTCGCCGAGCGCATCAAGCTCATGGTGCGCGAGGTGGTGCAGGACCGCGCGCTCGACGGGCTGGACCTGCGTGCCATCCCCTTCTTCGACTACTACCTCACCTTTGTCATCTCGGCGGAGGTCGGCGTCCTCGCGCGCTGGCTCTCGTCGGGGATGCGCGAGGACGTGGGCGACATGGCGCGCGTCATGACCGCCCTCCTGTTCGTCAGGCCCGGAGACCTCTATGGCAAGACGCTCCAGTTCGATGTCGACGCCCTGGGCCTCTCCCTTCTTGGAATTAAGGAGTCAAGCGATGACTAACCACGCAGGTTCCAACGCGGCGCAGGCAGAGGCCACGCAGGGAGTCGAGCTGACGCAGCAGGGGGCGGAGCTCAGTCCCGCCAACCACGTCGACCTCAGCCACTCCGAGCTCAGGTTGGGCATCGACGTCGGTTCGACCACGGTCAAGCTTGCCGTCATCGACGCCCGCAACCACCTGGTCTACGCAAACTACGAGCGCCACCACACCGATGTGCGCGCCACCGCCAAGGCCCTCTTCGAGCGCGCCCGCAGCGTGATAGGCGAGGCGTCCATGCGCGTGTCGATCACCGGTTCCGGCGGCATGCTGCTAGCCAGGTGGCTCGACCTCGAGTTCGTCCAGGAGGTCATCGCCTCCAAGCGTGCGGTCGAGACCCTCATCCCCCAGACCGACTGCGCCATCGAGCTGGGTGGCGAGGACGCCAAGATCATCTACTTCGACAACGGCATCGAGCAGCGCATGAATGGCACCTGCGCCGGTGGCACGGGCGCCTTCATCGACCAGATGGCCTCGCTCATGCGCACGGACGCCTCGGGCCTCAACCAGATGGCCAAGGAGTCCACGCACATCTACCCCATAGCGAGCCGTTGCGGCGTCTTCGCGAAGTCCGACGTCCAGCCTCTGCTCAACGAGGGTGCCGCCCCCGCCGACGTGGCTGCCTCCATCTTCCAGGCCGTGGCCAACCAGACCGTGTCGGGCCTCGCCTGCGGACATCCCATCCGCGGCTACGTGGCCTTCCTGGGCGGACCCCTGCAGTACCTCTCCGAGCTGCGCAAGCGCTTCTACGAGACCCTGCGCCTGGACGAGGAGCACCGCGTCATCCCGGCCAACGCACACCTCTTCGTGGCCACGGGGGCTGCCCTCGCCGGGGAGTCGGACAAGCACGTCACCTTCAGCCAGGTCGTCGATGCCCTGGCAGGCCTCAAGGGCACGCAGGGCTCCGAGGTCACGCGCCTGGACCCCCTCTTCGCCACCGAGGAGGACTACCGCTCCTTCAAGGAGCGCCACGATGCGCAGGTCGTGCCCAAGGGCAGGCTCGAGGACTACCACGGCCGCGTCTTCATCGGCATCGACGCCGGGTCCACCACCATGAAGTCCGCCGTCGTGGGCGAGGCCGGGCAGCTCCTCTACACCTGGTACGACAACAACAACGGCGACATCCTGGGCACCGCCCGCAAGATCATGGACGACATCTACGACCACCTGCCCGCCGACTGCGCCATCGGGCACGTGACCACCACCGGCTACGGCGAGGGCATCCTCATCGAGGCCCTGCGCGCCGACTCCGGAGAGATCGAGACCGTCGCCCACCTGCGCGGTGCCAAGGCCTTCGTGCCCGACGTCGAGTTCATCCTGGACATCGGTGGCCAGGACATGAAGTGCCTGCAGGTCAAGGGTGGCGTCATCGAGCACATCATGCTCAACGAGGCCTGCTCCGCCGGCTGCGGCTCCTTCATAGCCAACTTCGCCGACTCCATGGGCATGACCGTACAGGAGTTCGCCAAGGCAGCCGTCGGGGGAGAGAAGCCCATCGACCTCGGCAGCCGCTGCACCGTCTTCATGAACTCCCGCGTGAAGCAGGCCCAGAAGGAGGGCGCGACCATCGGCGACGTGGCCGCGGGCCTCTCGTACTCCGTGATCAAGAACGCCCTGTTCAAGGTCATCAAGCTGCGTGACTACGACCAGATCGGCAAGTACGTCGTGGTCCAGGGTGGCACCTTCATGAGCGACGCCACCCTGCGCGCCTTCGAGCTGCTCACTGGCCGCGACGTCATCCGTCCCGACATCGCCGGCGTCATGGGTGCCTACGGCGCGGCGCTTTTGGCCCGCGACAGGGCCGGCGCGAGCGGAACCTCCACGCTGCTGCCGCGCGTGGCCATCGACACCCTCGAGGTCAAGCGCATCCAGACCCACTGCGGGCGCTGCTCCAACAACTGCCAGCTCACCATCAACGACTTCGGCGGCGGCCACCGCTTCATCACGGGCAACCGTTGCGAGAAAGGCGCGGGCAAGTCCAAGAAGGAGCAGAGCAAGGCGCCGAACCTCTTTGCCGCCAAGAACAAGCTGCTCTTCGATCGCAAGGGGCTTGCGCCCGAGGAGGCGTCCCGCGGCACGGTGGGCATCCCCCGCGCGCTCAACATGTATGAGAACTACCCCTTCTGGCACCGCTTCTTCACCGAGCTTGGCTTTTCGGTCGTGTTGAGCGACCAGACCACCAAGAAGACCTACGAGGCGGGCATCGAGTCCATGCCCTCCGAGTCCGTCTGCTATCCGGCAAAGCTGAGCCACGGCCACGTCATGAACCTCCTGGCGAAGGACCCGGACTTCATCTGGATGCCCTGCATCCGCTGGGAGCGCATCGAGGACGACAGTGCCACCAACCACTACAACTGCCCCATCGTGATGAGCTACCCGCAGGCGCTGGAGCTCAACGTGGACGAGCTCGCCGCCGACAAGGTCGAGTACCTGGCGCCCTTCATCCCCTACGACAACAAGCGCGAGCTCAAGCGCCGCCTGTACGAGCTGATTGCCGTCCAGAGGGCCAAGGACGCCAAGGCCGGCAGGGGGCGCTTCAGGGGAGAGGAGATCACGCGTCAGGAGATTGACGCCGCCGTGAACGCGGCCTGGGAGGAGGACCTGGCCTTCAAGGACCAGATGCACCGTCTGGGCGACGAGGTCCTGAAGTGGATCGAGGACAATGGCGCCCATGGCATCGTCCTGGCTGGCCGCCCCTACCACAACGATCCCGAGATCAACCACGCCATCCCCGAGCTCCTGCACTCCTTCGGCTTCGCAGTCCTCACCGAGGACTCCGTCGCCCACAAGATGCTGCCTGAGCGCCCCATCCGCGTGGTCGACCAGTGGATGTACCACAGTCGCCTCTACCGCGCCGCGCGCTTCGTGGCCAGCCGAAACGACCTCGACCTCATCC
>CAMXZR010000084.1 GCA_947253595.1 uncultured Olsenella sp.
TACCACAGGGGCTCGGTGCTCCTCAGGGGCCAGATGATTCCCAATCGCACCACCACGAGCAGCCTGCTCGCGCCAGACGACCCGGTTGACTGGCTTCGCATGGACCCATGGCGTGTCATGCGCATCGAGGCGGAGTTCGTCGACGGCTTCGACGCCCTCGCCAAGCTCGGGCCGGCCGTGAGCGTCTTCGGATCGGCTCGCACGCCGCGAAGGAGCTCCGGCTACGAGGCCGCGCTCACCATGGGACGCCTCCTCGCAGAACGGGGCGTGGCCGTCATAACGGGCGGCGGGCCGGGCGTGATGGAGGCGGCGAACCGCGGGTCGTCCGAGGCGGGTGGGACGTCCGTGGGGCTGGGCATAGAGCTTCCCCAGGAGCAGGGGATCAACCAGTGGGTCAACCTCGGCATGAGCTTCAGGTACTTCTTCGTGAGGAAGACCATGTTCGTGAAGTACTCGCAGGGCGCCATCATCTGCCCGGGTGGCTTCGGGACCCTCGACGAGGCCTTCGAGCTGCTCACCCTGGTGCAGACGCACAAGGTCGAGCGCACCCCCGTCGTCATGTTCGACCGCGAGTACTGGCGGGGACTCTTCGAGTGGCTCAGGGGCACCGTCTCTGACTCCGGAAATATCTCGCCCCTCGACCCGTCCCTGGTCAGGCTCACCGACGATCCGGAGGAGGCGGTCGACATCGCCACGAGCACACTGCCCGGAAACGGACACGACGCGCCGAGAGGGGATGGCGGCGCGTCATAGGGAGCCATCGCACGCGAAGCCCCTCCCGGGCCTCGCGGCACGGGAGGGGCTTGCGATGCGGCCGTCTGGCTGCTGACTATACGGCCTCGATGCCGTCGCGGCGGGAGGCGGCGGACTCCGAGCCGGAGTCCTTGCCCCCCATCATCCTATACAGCACGTATGCGCTGGGGACGATCATGACCGCCGTGAACACGTTTGGGATCGGCCCGAGCGCCGCGAAGGCAGGGGTCGTCAGCAGCATGCTGAAGGAATTGTTCACGACGTGGATGAGGATGGGCCAGCGCAGGTCATGCGTCCTGTGATAGACGTAGGCCACGACAAGCCCCATGAGGCAGGTGTAGACGCTCTGCACGAAGATGCCATGCCAGATGCCAAAGACCACGGCGGAGACGACGATGGGGATCCAGGAGACCTTGGTGGCACGCTCGAGGCTTCCGCAGATGAGGCCGCGGAACAGGAGCTCCTCCATGATGGGGCCGACGACGCAGATGAGAAGCACCTGGAAGAAGATGATCCCGCCGTCAAAGGACTCGTTGCTCTTGGCCAGCATCTCCAGGCTCTCCCTGACGAATCCGATGCCAGAGAGGAAGGTCTCGGCGCCAGCCAGCCACAGGAACGACACTCCGCTGACTCCCAGGCCCAGGACCGCCGCAATCAGGAGGCCCTTGCCCCAGCCCAGCTCGATGACGGACCCCCTTTCGCCCTCGTCCCTTTTCCAACCCCTGTGGATGAGGAAATAGTAGAGGGCGCCAAACGCCAGGATTATGATGCCGTCAGCCACGCAATCGACGAGATTGAAGTCAAGGGCTGGGCCATTCTGCCCATATATGAGGGAAGGAAGCACGTAGATGACATCTACGAGCACAAAGAACAAGAGATACGATGCCACGGCAAGCGCCAGGTATCCCAGGGAACGCTTCGTCTTGGACATGGTCATGGGACCTCCTCTCCGCTTGGACGACCTAGGACTGGGCCTTCTCGAGGGCCTCGTTCACGCGCTGAAGCAGCTCGCTTCCCTCGAGCTTGTCCACGCTGCCCTGCATGGCCTCGCCGATGACCCTGCCGTCCTGGCCGACCAGGAAGGTCGTGGGGAAGGCCATGATGCCGTCGCCGACCTTCGCGCCCTCGGAGCTGGGGTCGACCGCGAGGTTGCTGTAGGTCACGCCCTGCTTGGAGAGGATGCCCTTCGCCTCCTTGGCGGCGCGCTCGCCCTCGGCGTTGACGCCCAGGACGCCCACGCCCTTGTCCTTGAGCTGCCTGCTGAGCTGCTCGAGGACGGGCATCTCGTTGACGCAGGCGGAGCACCCGTTGAACCAGTACGAGACGACGGTGACCTTGTTCTGCTTGAAGACGCCCTCGTCGACCGCCTTGCCGGTCGCGATGTCGGTCGCCTTGAAGCTGGGGAAGGCGTCGCCGTCCCTGAGGGACGTGCCTGATTGCGTCATCCCGCCGGAACCTGCGTCGGCCCCCGAGTTGGACATGCCCGCCGCGCCGCAGCCGGCCAGCCCTATGCTCAGTGCCACGCCCATTGCCGCCATAATTGCCTTGTGCCTGATCTGCATGCCATGTTCCCTTCGTCTTGCCATGCCCTTTTGGCTTGGATGTGCGTCTTTGACGCTCCGACGGGACCAGTACAGCAGGCGCTGTGTTAAGTCCCCGTTAAGCGCGCCCGACATCTCGGACCGCCATCGCCGGAAGGCCCCCGTGGTCGCCCGAGGAACAAGGGAATCCCCTCCCGCGCAGGCAGGAGGGCATGCGTGAGCGTATGGTCACATCCGAGCAAAGAGGGCATGCGCAATGTAAAATAAAAGCATGGCTTCATGGGCGGACACGGGGTCCGCAGCGGGACGCCTCGTCCCGACGCAGAGAAAGGATGGGTCCATGAGAGGTTACGCAATGCTCAGCATCGGCAAGTCCGGTTGGATTGAGAAGGAGACGCCGAAGTGCGGCCCGCTCGACGCCATCGTCAAGCCGCTCGCCGTCGCCATCTGCACCTCCGACGTCCACACGCTGTGGGAGGGCGCCCTGGGCGACCGCCACGACATGATCCTGGGCCATGAGGCCTCCGGAGAGATCGTCGAGGTCGGCTCCGAGGTCAAGGACTTCAAGCCCGGCGACCGCGTCCTCATTCCTGCCATCACCCCGGACTGGAACTCCCTCGAGGCCCAGGCCGGCTACTCCATGCACTCGGGCGGCATGCTCGCAGGGTGGAAGTTCTCCAACTTCAAGGACGGCGTCTTCGGCGAGTACTTCCACGTCAACGACGCGGACGGCAACCTTGCACTCCTTCCCGAGGAGATCGACCCCGCCGACGCGTGCATCCTCTCTGACATGGTTCCCACCGGCTTCCACGCGGTCGAGCTGGCCGACGTGCAGTTTGGTGACTCCGTGCTGGTCATCGGCATCGGTCCCGTGGGCCTCATGAGCGTTGCCGGCGCGGCGCTGCGTGGGGCCTCCCGCATCATCGCCGTTGGCACCCGCCAGGTCTGCGTCGACGCCGCCAAGGGCTATGGTGCCACCGACTTCGTGAGCTACAAGAGCGGCCCCATCGCCGACCAGGTCCTCGAGATGACCGGCGGCAAGGGCGTCGACCGCGTGTGCATCGCTGGCGGCACCGTCGAGACCTTCGAACAGGCCATCAAGGCGCTCAAGCCCGGCGGCAAGATCGGCAACGTCAACTATCTGGGCTCCGGGGACTACATCAACATCCCGCGCGTCGAGTGGGGCGTCGGCATGGGCCACAAGGACATCCGCGGCGGCCTCATGCCCGGCGGGCGCCTGCGCATGGAGAAGCTCTCCAGTCTCGTCACCGCAGGCAAGCTCGACCTGCACCCCGAGGTCACGCACGTGTTCCATGGGTGGGACCACCTCGAGGAGGCGCTGTTCCTCATGAGGGACAAGCCCGCCGACCTCATCAAGCCCGTCGTCGTCATAGACTAGCCCGGCACCGGGTCACTCCGTGGGGCCGTTGCCTGTGCGACGGCCCCATATTTTCTTCTCTTTGTCCACTCCCTTCGCCCATCGGGAGGTCATCAGTGAGGGTACTGGTCATATCGGGGTTCCTCGGTGCAGGAAAGACCACGCTCATACGAGAGCTCGCCCAAAGGACCGGCCGGGACTTCGTGGTGTACGAGAACGAGTACGGTCAGGCGGACGTGGACGCCAAGGAGCTTCGCGCGGGGTCGTCTCTCGAGGTGTGGGAGTCCACCGAAAACTGCATCTGCTGCTCCGGAAAGCAGGACTTCGCCAGCTCCGTCCTCACGATCTCCAACACGCTCGACCCCGACTACCTGGTGGTGGAGCCGACAGGCGTGGCCAGGCTCTCCAACGTCACGGACAACGTACGGACGGTGGGCTACGAGCGCATAGCGCTGCTGCCCTCCCTGTGCGTCGTCGACGCGAGGTCCTGGCGCTCGCAGAGGGAGAGGAACTCGGAAATCTTCGACGACCAGGTCTCCAGCGCGGCGACGATCGTCATCTCGAAAGTCGGGGACGCGGGCCTGGACGAGGGGGACCCGGAGGCAGCAGCGCTCCTCTCGCTCGTCAGGCGCCTGAACCCTGTGGCCAGGGTCGAGTCGAGGCCCTATGCGCGAATCCCGGACGACTGGTGGGAAGGCCTTCTGGACGGTGGGGACGAGGCGGAGGCGCGGGTGGCCGACGGGACAAGGCGGAACCACGGGCACCCGACGCCAGAGGATGACGGACTCGAGACCATCTCGCTCGCGCACGCCGAGCTTGCCTCCCCCGCCCACCTCGCCTGGCTGCTCGACGCCATGAGCGCCGGCGTGTTTGGCAGGCTCGCGCGCGCGAAGGGGTCGATCCTCTGCGGAGGGCAGTGGCTACGCTTCGACATGGTCGAGCGAGAGTGGGCGATGACGGGCTGCGAGCCGGTGGACGACCCTGCCTGCGTGTTCATCGGCTCTGGCCTGCGGCGCATGTGGCTGAGGGAGGCCTTCGTCCCGGCCCTCTGGCGGGACGTGGCAGAGATCCGCCACGAACACCACCACGGCTGACCTCGCCGGACGCCCGCCGCTCGCCACGCCGAGCACGCGCATGCCGCATCCACGCCCACCGTATATACTTTGTGAGATGACCCTCGCGAGGGACGTCCTTGCATGCACGCGCGCAGCACGCCCCTGCCAGCCAACCGTCTTGGAGGAACGCAATGAGCCAGAACAAGGATCCCAGGGACACCTGCGTGCTCGTGACCGGCGGCGCCGGCTTCATAGGCAGCCACACCGTAGTTGAGCTGCTCCAGGGCGGCTACCAGGTGGTCATCGTGGACGATCTCAGCAACGCCTCCGAGAGGGTGCTCGACCGCATCGACCAGATCGTGGGAGAGGAGGCGTCGGCGAGGCTCTCGTTCTACCGCGCCGACGTGAACGACCGCGACGCCCTCGAGGCGATCTTCGACGACAACGACGTCGACCGGGTGATCCACTTCGCGGGCTTCAAGGCCGTAGGCGAGTCCGTCTCCAAGCCCATCGAGTACTACAGCAACAACCTGGGCAACACCCTGACCCTTGTGGACGTCATGCGCGAGCATGGCTGCAAGTCCATCATCTTCAGCAGCTCCGCCACCGTCTACGGCGACCCCGACAGCCTGCCCATCACCGAGGCCAGCCCCAAGAAGGCCTGCACCAACCCCTACGGCTGGACCAAGTGGATGATCGAGCAGATCCTCTGCGACCTCCACACCGCCGATCCCGAGTGGAACGTCGTCCTGCTGCGCTACTTCAACCCCATCGGCGCGCATCCCTCCGGACTCATGGGAGAGGACCCCAAGGGCATCCCCAACAACCTCCTGCCCTACGTGGCGCAGGTCGCCGTGGGCAAGCGCGAGTTCGTCCACGTCTTTGGCAACGACTACGACACGCCAGACGGGACCGGCGTGCGCGACTACATCCACGTGATGGACCTCGCCTCCGGCCACGCCGCCGCCCTGGCATGGATGGATGGTCGCACGGGTGTCGAGGTCTTCAACCTGGGCACCGGTCAGGGAACCTCCGTGCTCCAGATCATCAGGGCCTTTTCTGCCGCCTGCGGGCGCGAACTGCCCTACCAGATCGACCCGCGCCGCCCCGGCGACGTCACGGCCAACTACGCCGACTGCGCGAAGGCCCGGGAGCTCATGGGCTGGGAGGCCAAGTGCGACATCGACGACATGTGCCGCGACTCGTGGAACTGGCAGTCCCGCAACCCCAATGGCTACGAGGGCTAGGGCTGGTCGCATGAGCGCGGGCCCCAGCGCCTTCGTAGGCTACCTCCTCGAGAAGAGGCCCCAGATCGAGGCCTACATCGCATCTCGCCTGCCGCACTCCCTGGCGGACGAGGCGCTGGTTGCGCCATCGCTCGAGCGCTACCTCTACGAGCCGCTCGCGCGCTTCACGGCGGGCGGCGGAAAGCGCATCCGTCCCGCCCTGGCGCTCCTGGGCTGTGAGGCCGTAGGAGGAGACCCCGCGCGGGCGCTCTCGTCCGCCGCGGCCATCGAGCTCTTCCAGAGCGCGGCGCTGATCCACGACGACATCGCCGACGAGGGCGAGCTGAGGCGTGGCGTGCCCTGCCTGCATCGCAGCGACGGCACGGGGGTCGCCATCAACGTGGGCGACCTCGCCCTGGTCTGCGTTCAGACGCTGGTGCTGCGGGACGAGACCCTGCCCTCCGGCCTTCGCCTCCGCCTGATGGGCGAGCTCCTCTCCATGGAGGAGCGCACCCTGGAGGGGCAGGCGCTCGACCTGGGGTGGGTGCGGGACGACCGCTGGGACGTGAGTAGCGCCGAGTACCTCACCATGGCGGCCCACAAGACCGGCTTCTACTCTGCGGCA
>CAMXZR010000085.1 GCA_947253595.1 uncultured Olsenella sp.
GATCTACACAAGGAGTATCGTCGGCAGCGTCAGAATGTGTATAAGAGACAGCTCAGCTCCTGATAGGTGGGCAGGTAACGGAAGGGGAGGGTGCCCTGGTAGGGGAGGTTGTCCTCGAAGTCCGCCACGAGGCGGGCCTGTGCGGCAAAGAGCCTGCTCCCGCGCAGGAGGGCGCCATGTTCGTCGTAGCTGCTCTCGAGGTCGCGGAGTCGTGTGAGCGTCGGGGGTAGGGTGGAGTGGGGCAGGGCGCGGGCGGCGTCGCGCGGGAGTGGCTGCTGGTCGAAGCGGGCCTGGGACTGGTAGGCCCTGCGAGCTCGCTCGGCTCGGGTCGAGGCGATGGAGCGCTCCCGCCGTGGTCTGTCGGCTGTGGTGCGTTGCGCGCCCAGGGAACGCTCGGCCGACGCGGGTTGCCCTGCTCCGGCGGGGTGCGCGACCGAGTCGGGACGTCCTCCCGAGATGGGGTGCGCGACCGAGTCGGGACGTCCCGTCGGCGTGGAACGTTCTGCTCCGGCGTGGCGTTCCTCTCGCTCGCGCCGCCAGTCGGAGCCCTTTCTGAGGATGGGTTGGTCGGAGTACGAACGCTCGCTGAAGCGCGCTCCGCCGCGGCGGCGTTCGACATCGAGGACGCGCTGGACGATGTCCTGGACGAGCGTGTCCAGATCGGCCCGGGGGCGACCCCCCTCCCCATTGCTCTGGCCGTCCATGCGCACCTCCCTCGCTCGTCGTCGCCTGTCACGATTCTACCCACGGCGCGGGACAAAGGGAACACGTGTACGAAGAATGCCGGGATGCCCGGGTGATGCGGGGCCTCGGCCCGTCTGCGTCAGGGAAGACTGCGCATTGGATTGCTTTCAGGTGGAGTCGAACAGGGCAAACGCCGTCCGCCTCCATAATTCGGAGCTACCGTGCGCAGTTTTCCTCGTTGGCGCGCCTGGCTTGTGGTGTTTGCGTGCGTCGCAGAGGACCGTTCCGGTCGGACAGGGTTCCCACACGTTGCGTTGTCGGGCTCACGATACCTTCTAACAGGCAAAATACAGGTCCTTCGAATTTGCGTGCAGCTGGTGCCAGTGTGCCGTCAGCTGCGGGCGTGCTTCCTGCCAGCTCGATCTCGTATCAAGGGCCCTATGACCATCTGCCTCGCTGGGCAGAGCGCCGTGAGCTTGATGCGCATGATTCGTCAGGTCGGCGGCTCGAGCCCCTATAGTTCCCTCTGCTTCTCGCCGGACGTCGGCGACAGGGCCCTCCTTGCACAGATGTCCTGCCTGCTTGGCAGTTCGCCCGACAGACCACTCGAACTGCTGTTCACGGACCCCTCGCGCCGCATGCGCCGTCGCGGGGTCCGTTCGCGCGTCTGGTCGACCCCGTTGCCGCCCGGAGGCGTCCGATTGGTCTCTGGTGGGCTCATGCAGACGGCTGGCCTCGAGGTCGCATCGGTGCAGATCGCACAGGATACGGCTTCCCTCCAGGGGCTGGAGGGGCTCTTCGGCCTGGTCGACCTCTTCAACGAGTTCTGCGGAAGCTATGCACGCGACCCCCTGGACCCTCAGCGGGGCAATTGTGCGTTCAATCTGCGCGCATTCACGGATGTGGCGCACGCCAGGAGTACCCTTGCGGAACTTGGCGGGGCATCGGGTCTGACCCTGGCGCGGAGGGCGGCCTCGCTTGCGCGCGATGGTGCCGCATCCCCTATGGAGTCCCTGCTCGCAACGCTGTTCGGAAGTCCGGCAGAACTGGGTGGAATTCCGCTTGGCCGCATGCTGCTCAACTGTCCGCTCGAACGCACCGCTGCTCAGAGTCGCGTGGCGACCAACCGGCGCATGCGGCCCGACGTCTACTTCCCCGACCTCGGAATCGCCTTCGAGTACAACGGCAGCCTCTGGCACCATTCCACAGAGGCGCGCCTGGACGACACCGATCGCATCCAGGACTACGTAAGCTGCGGCGTGCTCATGTATCCCCTGTCCAGCAGGAACGTCTGCTCGGTCGATGCGGTCAACGCGTTCGCGCGCAAGGTCGTCGAGGGGTCGCGTGCGCGCGAGGGCAACGCATGGGCGCGACGCATGCGGACCATCATCGATGACCCCGACCTGGTGCGGCGAAGGGCGTGCATGCTCTGAAAAAGTGCGCACGGTTTTCTGAGGAGTGGAGTGAATCCTGGGCAAACGTTGTTTGTCTCCACAATTCGAAGCTATCGTGCGCAGTTTTTCGCCCAAAAGTTGGCCGGGGCACGAAGATCGCCCTCCGTGCCCCGGCCGAAAGCCTTCCACCCCGAGCCGACCCTACCCGAAGTACGCCACGCCTCCCTCGAAGAGCGGCTGGTAATGGTTGCCGGGGACATTGGCGAAGTTGCCCGGCGTGTAGCGTTCGCTGTGACCCATCTTGCCGAGGACGCGGCCGTCCGGGCTGGTGATACCCTCGATGGCCAGCACCGACCCGTTGGGGTTCACGTCGAGCCCCATGCCCGGCACGCCCGCCTCGTCCACGTACTGCGTGGCCACCTGCCCTGCCGTGGCCATCTGGGAGAGCAGCTCGTCGGAGGCCACGAAGCGGCCCTCTCCGTGGCTGATCGCGATGGTGTGCACTTCCCCAACCTCGCACTGGGACAGCCAGGGCGAGAGGTTCGAGGCGACGCGCGTGCGCACGAGCCTGCTCTGGTGGCGTCCGATGCTGTTGAAGGTGAGGGTGGGGCAGCCCTCGTCCATGGGGCGGATGTCCCCGTAGGGTACGAGGCCCAGCTTGACCAGGGCCTGGAAGCCATTGCATATGCCTAGCATCAGACCGTCGCGCGCCTGCAGCAGGTTGCGTACGGCCTCGGTGACGGCAGGTGCTCGGAAGAAGGCGGTGATGAACTTTGCCGAGCCGTCGGGCTCGTCTCCGCCGCTGAACCCGCCGGGAATCATGACGATCTGGCTCTGCCCGATCTGCCTCACGAGTTCCTCGGTGCTCTGGGCGACTTCCTCAGGCGAGAGGTTGCGAATCACCAGGGTGCTGACCTCGGCCCCGGCGCGCTCGAAGGCCTGCGCGGAGTCGTACTCGCAGTTGTTGCCCGGGAAGACGGGAATCACCACGCGGGGCCTGGCCAGCCTGACGGCGGGAACCGGACGCGCGACGCCGGTCGTCGCGACGTCGAAGCTCGGCGCCTCGACGGCCTCGCCCTCGGAGCGGTAGGGGAAGACGGGCTCGAGCCTTGCCTCCCAATCCTCCTGGAGCGGAGCGAGATCGACCCGCCGCCCCTCGATGCCGAGGACGTAGTCCTCGCAGCTGCGGCCGATCTGGCGCAACTCGAGGCCCTCGGCACCCGCAGGCACGAAGGTGGATTCGCCCAGCTCGAGCACGAAGCTGCCGTACGCGGGACGGAAGAGCTCATCTGCGGCGAAGCCGTCATCCAACAGGATGCCCAGCTGGTTGCCCACTGCCATCTTGAACAGGGTCTCGGCCAGGCAGCCATAGCCGGGGGTCGAGGCGGCGAGTGCCTCTCCCCAGCTGATGCGCTCCTGGACGAAGTCGAGCACGGCCAGGAGCGACCCAGGCTCGGGCGTGATGCCGTCGGCCTGGTAGTGGGGGCTGACCAGCAGCAACTTGGAGCCGGCGCGCTTGAGTTCGGGACTGGTCACGCGGTCGACCTTGCCCACCGCAGTCGCGAACGAGACCAGGGTCGGGGGGACGTCCAGGTCCTCGAAGGAGCCGGACATGGAGTCCTTGCCGCCGATGGCCCCGACGCCCAGGTCCGCCTGGGCCATGAGCGCGCCGAGTAGCGCCGCGACGGGCTTGCCCCAGCGCTCGGGCACGTCGCGCAAGCGCTCGAAGTACTCCTGGAAGGTGAGGTAGGTGTCCTGCCTCCTGAGGCCGGCGGCCACGAGGCGGCAGAGGGACTCCACGACGGAGAGGTACGCGCCCGCGAACTGGTTGGCGCTCATGAGGTAGGGGTTGAAGCCCCAGGCCATGCCGCTCACGCTGGTGGTCCGCCCGTCGACAGGGAGCTTGGCCACCATGGCCATGCTGGGGGTGAGCTGGGTGCGGCCGCCGAAGGGCATGAGCACCGTCGACGCGCCGATGGTCGAGTCGAAGCGCTCGGAGAGGCCCTTGTTCGAGGCGACGTTGAGGTCGCGCAGGACGGAGCGCAGCCGCTCCTCCGCGGTCGCTCCCTCCCAGCTCGGTGCCCAGCCGCCCTGCTGCTCGACGTGCGCGACCTGGTGTTTGGCCGCGCCGTTGGAGTCCAGGAAGTTGCGGCTGACGTCCACGATGGTCTGGCCCTGCCAGCCCATGCGGAGTCTGCGCTCCTCGGTTACCTCTGCGACGACGGTCGCCTCGAGGTTCTCCTCTGCGGCATAGCCCATGAACTCGTCGACGTCCCCGGGGGCCAGCGCCACGGCCATGCGCTCCTGCGACTCGCTGATGGCGAGCTCGGTGCCGTCCAGGCCCTCGTACTTCTTGGGGACCGCGTCGAGGTCGATCAGGAGACCGTCCGCGAGCTCGCCGATGGCGACGGAGACCCCGCCCGCGCCGAAGTCGTTGCAGCGCTTGATCAGGCGGCAGGCGTCCTCGCGGCGGAAGAGGCGCTGGAGCTTGCGCTCGATGGGCGCGTTGCCCTTCTGGACCTCGGCACCGTCCTTGGCGAGCGACTCGACATTGTGGGCCTTGGAGGAGCCCGTCGCCCCGCCGATGCCGTCGCGGCCGGTGCGCCCGCCCAGAAGGACGATCCTGTCGCCAGGCGCGGGCGTCTCGCGCCTGACGTGGCTCGCAGGCGTGGCTCCCACCACGGCACCGACCTCCATGCGCTTCGCCACGTAGCCGGGGTGGTAGAGCTCGCTCACCTGGCCCGTGGCGAGCCCGATCTGGTTGCCGTAGGAGGAGTAGCCTGCGGCGGCGGTGGTCACGAGCTTGCGCTGGGGGAGCTTCCCCTCGAGCGTCTGGCTCACGGGGACCAGCGGGTCGGCCGCGCCAGTCACGCGCATGGCCTGGTAGACGTAGCTGCGACCGCTCAGCGGGTCGCGGATGGCCCCGCCGATGCAGGTCGCCGCCCCGCCGAAGGGCTCGATCTCGGTCGGGTGGTTGTGGGTCTCGTTCTTGAAGAGGAAGAGCCAGTCCTCGTCGCGGCCATCCACGTCGACCTTCACCTTCACGGTGCAGGCGTTTATCTCCTCGGACTCGTCGAGGTTTCTCAGGATGCCGCGGGACCTGAGCCACTTTGCGCCGATGGTGCCCATGTCCATGAGGCAAAGCGGCTTCTGGTCGCGACCCAGCTCGTGGCGCATCCGCAGGTAGCGGTCGAAGGCCGCACGGACTACCTCGTCGTCGATCCGGACGTCATCCAGCTCGGTGCCAAATGTGGTGTGGCGGCAGTGGTCAGACCAGTAGGTGTCGACCATACGTATCTCGGTGATTGTGGGGTCGCGCTTCTCGCTGGCGAAGTACTCCTGGCAGAAGCCGAGGTCGGCGAGGTCCATGGCCAGGCCGAGCTCGTCGATCATAGCCTGGAGGCCGTCGGGCCCCAGCTCGCGGAAGCCGTCGAGGGTCTGGACCATGGGCGGCTTGGGATGGCTGCCCCTGAGGGTCTTGCGGGTCTCGAGCGAGGCCTCGCGGGCCTCGACGGGGTTGATCACGTAGTCCTTCACGGCGGCGACGTCGGCGTCGGAGAGGCCGCCTTCGAGGTAGTAGAGCTTGGCCGACGCGACGAGGGGACGCTCGCCCTGGCTGATGAGCTGCACGCACTGCGCAGCGGAGTCCGCGCGCTGGTCGAACTGGCCGGGAAGGAACTCGACGGCGAAGACGGCCGTGCCCCTGCCTGCGGCGGGGCGGCGCGTGCTGGCGACGTCGGACTGGGGCTCGCTGAAGACGGTGGGGATGCACTGCCGAAAGAGCTCGCGCGAGATTCCCTCCACGTCGTAGCGGTTCACGATCCGCAGGTGCTCGAGCCTCCTCACCCCCAGGATCTCCCTGAGCTCGCGTTCGAGCTGCCGTGCCTCGACGTCGAATCCGGGCTTCTTCTCCACATAGACGCGAGAGACCATGGGTCCTACCTTCCGACGATTCGTTGCTTGGGCGGTGAGGTGCGGGCGAGTCAATGATACGCGCCGGACGAGGATGTCGGCGCGATGCCGGAGGTCTTGTCATGAGGGCGAAAGAATGATGCCCCAGACGGGTCGTATTCGCCTGGGGCATCGGCGGGCTATGGGCGATGGGCTACCTGAGGTTCTTGAAGAAACTCTCAATGGCGTCTCTGAAATGGCCCAGGTTCAGGATGAGAGAAACGATGATTGACCCAATGACCAGCAAAACGAGCAGCCCAGGGATGGACATGGCGCTCCTATCCGTAATACACGCTGGTTACCAGTGAGTGGCCTTCAATATTCCCATTCAGGAAGCGTGTGTCTGATGCGTTAGATAGTTCCTCATGATGGCGAGTGGTTTGCTGAGACCATGTGCTGCCCCACTTTAAGGTGCATGAATCGACGACAACTCCAATCCCACTTGAGTAGTTGTCGAAGCACCTAGTAATTCTGTAATTATTTACCTGTACCCGAT
>CAMXZR010000086.1 GCA_947253595.1 uncultured Olsenella sp.
GGCGTGATGGTGGCATGGTTGGGGGAGAGGGGCGTCCCCCCGATGTCGCTGCTCGAGGAGGGCCAGGCCGCCAACACCCGCCAGAACCTCGGGCTCTCCGTGGCGCTGCTGCGCCGGAGGGGCATGGCGGCGGGCGAGCCGGTCTGCGTGGTCTCGAGCGGCTACCACCTGTTCCGGGCCCTTCGCGAGGCGAGGGGGCTGGGGGTCGAGGCCGTGGGCGTCCCTGCGGGCACGCCGTTGGCGAGCCTGCCCCAGCAGTGGGCCCGCGAGCTTCTCACCCTGGCGTTCGGCCGCTAGGGGCACGTCGGCGCCCTGGTGGGGCGCTCCCGGCGCGCGTCGCCCCGGGGTCAGTCCCGACTGGTCAGTCCCGCCCCAGCACGCTGGCGCGCAGGGTCCGCTCGAGCCGCGGGTGCTCGCGCAGGTAGCGCTCGGCCAGCGCCCTGACCTCCGACACAAGCCTGGCCCCCTCCGAGGGCGTGAGGTAGCGGTCCAGCACGCCCAGGAGCTCGGCGTAGCTCAGGTGCCCCGACTCCTCGCTCGAGAAGTCGTAGAGCCTCTCCCCGTGGGCGCAGGTGTTGCGCACGGCGACCAGCTCCTCGAGGTCGTGGAAGACGCCCCTGCGGGTGAGGGGGCTCGTCCCCTCTCGCTCGCAGGCCTCCCAGAGGCGGCTCGTGACCTCCTCCTGCTCCTCTCGCCTCATGAGGGCGTAGAAGTACTTGAGGTTGCCAAAGGTGAGCTCGTTGAAGAGCACCCAGAGCGGGACCCCGTCGTAGTTCTGGCGGTAATGGGCCACGCGCACGTCCATCGCGCCGTTCCGCTGGTCCGCGACGCCGTGCGACGCGGCCTCGCCCTGGGCCTCCACGCCGCGGGCGTGGTGCTCGAGCGTGTTGATCATCCACTCGAGGTCGCCCTCGAAGCTCGCCTCCCCACGCAGGTAGTCACGCTGGCGGCTATAGCTCTGGGGCCTGAGGTATGCCTCGGTCTGGCGATGGCGGTTGCAGAAGACGTACGAGAGCACCGAGCGCATGAGCCCCTCTATGGACATGAGGCGGTAAAAGGTGGTCGCGCGGAGCTCTCGGTCGAAGCAGAAGAGCGCATGGACGTCGTCCAGCCTGGTGCCTGGCAGGAAGCGGTCGTCGCCCGCCCTCCTGGTGGCGACGGGGTCCACGAAGGGCAGCCGGTAGCCGTTGACCACGGCGTAGTAGCCCTCGCGCAGGAGGAGCTGCCGCGCATGAGAGCCACAGCTCACGCCTCGGCTGCGCAGGAGCTCGACCTGCTCGTCGAGTGTCTTGAAGGGCTTGTCCATGGCTTCTCGCCTCCGTGCGCGTTCGTTGTCCCGCTGACCCCACTTCTGGCATTATGCCGCGACGAGCTGCGTGGATGCCAGGGCCCGTCCTTTTGAGGGCCCACGGCTTTAAAAGCCGCCGAGGCCCTCGTATAGTGGTGGGTGTCTGGAGGGCCCACGACTTCCCGGGAGCTGCCATGCGTGCCTCGTTCTGCCCCAACTGCGCCTCACCGCTCGGCGAGGGGGACGAGCGCTGTCCCTCCTGCGGCATCGAGCTCGCGGAGTGGCTGAGGCCCGAGCTTATGGAGGGGCCAGACGGCGAGGGGTCGTGGGACGAGAGTGCGGGCGGCGAGTCGCTGCGGGACACCGCTTCCCTCAGGGCGCTCGAATCGGATTCCCCTGCGGCCGACCCTTCCCCGGCTGCGGGCGGTGCGGCCGAGGGCGGCCCGGGCGCGGGGTCGGGTCAGGCTGCCGGGATTGACGAGCGCGAGGATGATGACGCCGAGTCCGACTCCGAGGCCTCGGCCACGGACGAGGCCGGCCTTCCCCTGGACGAGGTCCTTACCAAGGAGTCGCCGCTCTCCATCCGCTACGCACATCGCAAGGAGGACGAGCCGGACGGCTGGAGCAGCGACCACAACCTGCCCCTGGGGATCCTGGTGGTCATGGCTGCCGTGCTCCTTCTCGTGCTGCTGGTGATGAGCCGCTGCGGCAACCGCTTCAAGGATCCTTACCTGCCAAGGCAGGGCCAGACGCCCGGCCAGAGCCAGCCGTCGAATGCGACGGGCGGCGCGTCCGACGGATCCCAGGGCCAGGACGCGTCCTCCGACGGTGCCTCCGACGACCAGGGCGACGAGGAAGAGCGGAAGCTCCGCCGGTCCCTGCAGGGGCGCTACTTCGAGCTCAAGAGTCTAGCGGGGAAGGTCGATGCAAGCGAGAAGGCCTTCGACGACGGCTACGAGGACTACCGGAAGGACCGCACCGCGCACGCGGACGAGGCAAACGCCCTCCTGGCGCAGGTGAACTCCGCCTACGAGAGCCTATTGTCCCAGCATGTCGACGAGGGTTCCGGCTACCGGAGCCAGTATCTCTTGCTCCTGCGCTGCTATGCGGACCTCGTGGAGCGCATGCAGATCGTGAGCGAGCTCTGGGAGCGCAACCTCCAGTACGCCTACCCGCAGAGCGAGCGGGAGACCGTCCTCGAGCCCCGCACGAACAGGACCGACGCGGACGGGAACCTCATCCCCAAGGCGGACTACGACGATGCTCTCTCCCAGATCAGCCTCTAGTCCAAGACGGCCTCAGGCTTCGGGCCTCAGGACGCAGGCCTTGGGTCGACTTCCTTATTCGCCGCTCAGGGCTATGCCGTTCGGCAGGATGTCCAGACCGCTCGCCGATGCCTGGATGGCCGGACTACTATCATCCTGGAAGTGTTGGCCACGGTCGCGCGGCGGGGAGTGCCGCCACGCAACGAGTGAGAGGGACGAAGCATGCCCGGCAAGCGATCTGACGTCATATCCTGGGACGAGTTCTTCATGCGCGTCGCCGTCGCGGCGAGCCTCAGGAGCAAGGACCCCAAGACGCAGGTGGGTGCCTGCATCGCTGACGTCAACCATCGCATACTCTCGGTGGGCTACAACGGGACTCCCATGGGCATCGGCGACGACGAGTTTCCCTGGGGCTCGCCCGAGGACGACCCCCTGCACGACAAGCACAGCTACGTGGTTCACGCCGAGGCAAACGCCATCCTCAACTACCGCGGGTCGCTCAAGGACATGCAGGGCGCGACCATCTACGTGACCCTCTTCCCCTGTCAGGAGTGCGCCAAGATGCTGGTGCAGGCCGGCATCGGGCAGGTGGTCTACCTGGACGACAAGTACCACGACACCCTGGGCGCGCAGATCTCGCGCATCGCGCTGGACAGCTGCGGCGTCGGTTATCGCCAGGTGCTCCTGCCGGAGGATGCCCTGCGCTAGGCAGGCCGGCCGACGCCCGCCCCGGCTCCCGCTCTCCACGCGCCATCTGAAATCTAAGCGCCTTTCCATGAGGTTTTCTGCCTTCTGTGGTTTATGAGCCCTGCGTGGGGGTAGATTCTCTCCTGTATGAAAAGTGGCACCACGCCCCACCGCCCCGGCGGCGGGACCACCATCCACGTCCGCCTGCGAAACGAAGGGAAGCCGTCCTCAATGAAGCAGTTCAAGACCGAGAGCAAGAAGCTCCTGGACCTCATGATCAACTCCATCTACACAAACAGGGAGATCTTCCTGCGTGAGCTCATCTCGAACGCCTCCGACGCCATCGACAAGCTCAGCTTCAAGAGCCTGACCGACCCCAACGTGAGCCTGGACGCCGACTCCCTGGCCATACGTCTGAGCTTCGACAAGGACGCGCGCACCATCACCGTGAGCGACAACGGCATCGGCATGACCCAGGAGGAGCTCGACCGCAACCTGGGCACCATCGCCCACTCCGGCTCCGAGCAGTTCAAGGAGGAGAACGCCGACCACCAGGGCGAGGACATCGACATCATCGGCCAGTTCGGCGTGGGCTTCTACAGCGCCTTCATGGTGGCCGACCGCGTGCGCGTGGTGAGCCGTGCCTTCGGATCCGACCAGGCCTTCGCCTGGGAGTCCGACGGCGTCAAGGGCTACAACATCGGCCCCGCAGCGGCGGGGGAGCGCGACAGCGAGGGTGACCACGGCACCGACGTGACCCTGTTCCTGCGCGAGGCGACGCCCGACGACACCGAGGGCGGGGAGACTCCCGATCGCTTCCTGAGCGAGTGGGGCCTGCGCGACCTGGTAAGCCGCTACTCCAACTACGTGCGCCATCCCGTCCAGATGATGGTGAGCAAGAGCCGCGAGCTGCCTCGGCCGGAGGACGCCGGCGACGACTACCAGCCCCGGTACGAGGAGTACCAGGAGCTCGAGACCATCAACTCCATCACGCCCATCTGGAAGAAACGCTCGAGCGATGTGGAGCAGAAGGACTACGACGAGTTCTATCGCTCCACCTTCCATGACTGGGTGGACCCCGCCCGCACCATCAGCTTCCACGCCGAGGGCTCTCTCAGCTACGACGCGCTGCTTTTCGTCCCGGGGCAGGCTCCCTTCGACCTCTACAGCAAGGACTACGAGAAGGGCCTGGCGCTCTACTCCTCCAACGTGCTCATCCAGGAGAAGTGCGCCGACCTCCTGCCCGACCACTACAACTTCGTGCGCGGCGTGGTGGACAGCCCCGACGTCACGCTGAACATCAGCCGCGAGACCCTGCAGCAGAACTCCCAGCTGCGTGCCATCGCTCGCCGCGTGGAGAAGAAGGTCACCTCGGAGCTCAAGTCGATGCTGCGCGACGACCGCGAGGCGTACGAGAAGTTCTTCGAGGACTTCGGCCGCGGCCTCAAGTTCGGAATCTACAACTCCTACGGCTCTAAGGCCTCCGACCTGGCCGACCTCCTGCTCTTCTGGTCGGCCCGCGAGGGCAGGCTCGTGACCTTCGCGGAGTACGCCGAGGGCATGGCCGAGGGCCAGGACAAGGTCTACTACGCGGCGGGCGACTCCCGCGAGCGGCTCCAGAAGTCTCCCGTGGTCAAGAGCGCCGTAGACCACGGCTACGACGTGCTGCTCTGCACGCAGGACGTGGACGAGTTCATGTTCCAGGCCATGCGTAGCTGGCACCAGGACGCCGTCGCGGGCGACTCCGAGCACAAGGGTACGGAGGCGCGCGACCTCGAGCTGGTCAACGTCTCCACGGCCGACCTCGACCTGGCGACCGAGGACGAGAAGAAGGCCGCTGAGGAGGCCACCAGCGAGCACAAGCCGCTCTTCGACGACCTCAAGGACGCCCTGGGCGAGAAGGTCACGGGCGTCCGGGCTGCAGCGGGCCTGGGCGAGGCACCGGCGACCATCGCCGCGGAGGGGCCCGTCTCGCTCGAGATGGAGCGCGTGATCGCCCAGGGACCCGAGGGGGAGAAGGCTCCCAAGGCCCAGCGCGTGCTGCAGCTCAACGCCGCGCATCCCGTGTTCGGCAAGCTCGTGGCCGCCGAGGAGGCGGGCGACAAGGACCGCCTGAAGCTCTACGGCGACATCCTGTACGACCAGGCGCTGCTGGTGGAGGGCCTTCCCGTTGAGGATCCCGTGCAGTTCGCGAAGAACGTCACCGAGCTGATGTAAGTCGACCCTCGCCTGACACTCCGCTCCTTCCGGGGCCCGATCGCCGCCACGTGCGGTGCCGGGCCCCTCTCGCGTGGGGGAGGCGTTATCGGCCCCACCGCTTGCGAGCGAGGTTATCTGGGACGGGTCGGACGGGCGCGGCATCGCGCGCAAATTCTTGCAATACTGCGAGCTCAATCGTCGTTTTGCCTGTTGAGAGGCGGTTCCTCTCGCACGAACGAAGATTTTTGCGAAAGCTGTGACACCGGCAGTGAAGAGAGCGGAGGTGCTAGCCGCTAAGGGACGCGCGGCGAGGCCCGACGGCGTCGCGGCGAGCCAATACACACAGGTTGACCTGTAATCTTGGTACATTTAACGAAAGTTATGAATAGCTTATTACACGTCGAACCCATGACCTGCGCTTTTGTTCTATCCTATCTATGAACGGCGTTCGCGCGCCAGCAATGGTTGCATCGACGATTGGATTCACATGCGCAAGGTCAAGACGTTCGGCGGCAAGAGGCACACCTACGACACCGAGAAGGCCGAGAAGCTCGGCACTCGCTCCTTTGGCGAGTTCGGCGACCCCGCCGGCTATGAGGAGACCCTCTACAAGACCAAGCAGGGTCTCTACTTCGTGGTCGGCAAGGGTGGAGACGAGTCCCCCTACGCCAAGGGCGAGGACATCAAGCCCGTCACCGCCGACGAGGCCAAGGCCTGGTAGACGCCTCAGGGCACATCTGGGCAGAGTTGCCCAGGCATTGCGCAGACGACCCCGTCACCTGCAGTCTCGCAGGCGGCGGGGCTC
>CAMXZR010000087.1 GCA_947253595.1 uncultured Olsenella sp.
CGGGGCAGACGAAGGAGTCGCCCAGGTCAAGGAGGCGTGTTCCCGGGCCCGCGAGGGAGTCGGCCTCCTCGCGTGGAACGACCGCTGCGACCCGGTCACCCTCCACGGAGAAGGCCAGGGGGACAGCCTCGTCCCCCTGGCCCGTATACACCCTGTCAGATGCGACGACCAGCTCTGCAGCCACTTCCACCCCCCGACTCCGGCGCAATCGGGTGCCGGCCATGGCCTGCGGCAGCGACGCGCACTATTCTCTTGCCACATTCTATAGCCCATGCGGGGGCGGAAGGTGCCCCGACCTGCCAGAAGGACCTACGCCGTGACGCCCGTGTCCTCCAGGTAGCGCGAGAGGAACTCGCGCGTGCGCCGATGCCTGGGATGCGTGAACATGTCGCGCGGGTCGCCCTCCTCGGCGATGACGCCCTTGTCCATGAAGACCACCTTGTCCGAGACGTTCTTCGCGAAGTCCATCTCGTGCGTGACGACGGCCATGGTCATGCCCCCGTTGGCCAGGTCGCGCATGATCTCGAGAACCTCGCCCACGATCTCGGGGTCGAGGGCGGAGGTGGGCTCGTCAAAGAGCATCAGCTCGGGCTCCATGCAGAGCGCCCGGGCTATGGCAACACGTTGCTTCTGCCCACCCGAGAGCGTGCTCACTGGGGCACCCGCGAAGTCGGCCAGACCGACCTCCTCGAGGCGTGCCATGGCGGTGACCTCGGCCTCGGCCTTACTTGCCTTCTTGAGCAGGGTCGGAGCGAGCGTGCAGTTGCCCAGGACGTTCATGTTGTTGAAGAGGTTGAAGCCCTGGAAGACCATGCCTATGTGCTCGCGCAGGCGATTGACGTCGACGTGCTCGGCGGCGAGGTCCTCGCCATGGAACCACACGTGGCCGGCGTCGGGGCTCTCGAGCAGGTTGAGGCAACGGAGCAGCGTGGACTTTCCGGATCCCGAGGCCCCGATGATGGTAACGACCTCGCCGGGCATGATGTCCAGGCTGATGTCACGCAGGACCTCGAGCTGGCCGAAGGACTTGCGCAGGCCCTCGACGCGCATGAGCGGCTCGCCCTTGGACGTGGCCTCGACGGCGGGTGTCGCGTCTCTCTTTGCTGCCATCCGTGCCCCCTACTGCTTGTCGGCCGCCACGTGGGCGACGGTCGAGTCCGAGGTCTGCTGCAGGCGCGGAGCGTCGAGCCGACGCGAAAGCCGGTTGAGCAGGTAGGTCGCCAGCGCGGTCAGGACCAGATAGAAGGCGGCGGCGACCAGGTAGACCTCGAGGTTCTTGTAATAGATTCCCGCTATGGCGCGCGACTCGTACATGAGCTCGACGACACCGATGACCGAGAGTACCGACGAATCCTTGATGTTGATGACGAGCTCGTTGGACAGGCCGGGAATGGCGTACTTGATGCCCTGGGGGAAGACGACGCGCAGCATGGCCTGCCACTGCGAGAGCCCCAGCGAGCGCGCCGCCTCGGCCTGGCCCGGGTCGACCGACTCGATGCCGCCGCGCAGCACCTCCATCATGTAGGCGGTCGAGTTGAGCGAGACGGTCACCAAGCCGGCGACGAAGGTCGACCACACGGTGCGAATCTGCCCCGCATCCATGCCCATACCAAGCAGGAGCGCGAAGCCGGCGTTGTAGATGATCAGGGCCTGGACCATCATGGGGGTGCCACGGACGACGGTCGAGTAGAGGCGCGCGAAGCCGGCTCCCACGACCTTGAGGAAGCGCACGAGGTCATTGTCGGCCTGATCGATGCGCATGATGCGCAGGGCGGCCATGAGAAGCGCCAGGAAGAAGGCGATGACCGTGCCGAAGGTGGCGAGCTCGACGGTGGTCAGGATGCCCGTACGGAAGAGCGTGCGCCCCTCATAGAGCATGTAGAGCGCGGCGTCCAGGCCACCCGAGGGAATGGAGTCGGCAGCGATAGCGCCGGCTACCGCCGCCGCGAGACCGCAGACCATGCGGTCGACGAAGAGGACCAGGGTCAGCGCAACGACCACGTATGAGCCGATGCGTTCGGCGGCGATCAGGGGACCGCGTGCAAAGGGCGAGCGATCTGCGTAATCCCTCCAGTGGGCAAGCTTGGTGACCAGCGCGACCGCGGATACGGCGATCCAGGCAACCAGCAGGTAGTACATGGCGACCTCTACGGAATAGACCGGTGCGAGGAAGCTCATCGAGGACCGAGGCTGCATGGAGAGCCAGACGCCCACCAGGGCGATGGCGCTGATGCCCAGCAACACGTAGCGATGGTCCGAGCGCACGAAGCGCCCAAGTCGCGCGAGGCGGCCCTTGGGGCGTAAGTCATCCATCTGGACGTAACCTTCCATGGACGGGTTGAACAAGACGGGGCGGAGCGGGCAGGCATCCGCCAGAGACGCCACGACGCCCGCACCCACCTTTGAAGGCAGGCACGGACGCCTTGGGGGAGGCCGCCTAGGCCGGCATCCGCTCGTTGCAGGCGGTCCACATCTCATCGCGCTCGGCCTTGCTGACGTCGGCGATGGCGTCGTTGATCTGCTTCAGAACGTCGTCCTGGCCCTTGGCTATGGCGGCGTTGTCGTTGTTCGAGGCGTAGTCGCCAGTAAAGCCCTGCCCGTCCGCCAGCTCGCAGACGACGAAGTTGGGGTAGGACTCGAGCAGCTTGGCCGCACTGGCACCGGAGTAGGTGATGGCCTCCACCTGGTCGTTGCTGAGCTGAGCGACGACGTCGGGCGCGAACTCGAGGCCCTCGACGTGGTTGACCTCGGGAATCTGGTCAATCGCCTCGTCGTAGAAGGTGCTCTTCTGTCCCCCGATGGTCACGCCGGAGAGGTCTGCCAGGCTCTTCGCCCTCGCATACTTTGATTCCTTCTTGGTGATGACCGCAACGGTGTCCTCGAGGTAGGGGTCGGAGAAGTCCACGGACTCCTTGCGCTCGGGAGTGGCGGTCATGCCTGCGCAGATTATGTCGATCTGGCCCTTCTTGCATGCCTCGACCAGACCGTCGAAGCTCATCGCCACGGCCACCGGCCTGAGGTTCATGGCCTCCGCGATGACCTTGGCAAACTGCACGTCATAGCCGTCGGCATAGGTGCCATCGACGTTCTCGATGGGAATGGTGTAGTCGCTGGAGGCGTCGGTCTGCCAGTTGTAGGGGGCGTAGTTTGCCTCCATGCCCACACGCATGGTGCCGTCGGAGGCGAAGCTGCGGGTGCTGGACGCAGTGCTGGAGGAAGGGCTGTCGGTGGTCCCCTCGGGGGCGGGCCCGCAGGCGGTGAGGAAGGTCATCCCGGCTGCGCTGACGCCGGCGAGCTTGAGGAAGTCACGACGCGAGACGTGCTGGTGCTTCTCGTCCAGAGCTGCGCTTGTGATGGGTATGCGAGAGCTGGTGGTCATGATGGTTCCTCTTTCCTTCCAGACTGTCTGTTAAGACCCCTTCCGCGAGCGCAACCGGAGGGGACCCATTCCCCTCCCCCTTGCAACCTAATGCGAGAAAGTTACGTCGCTTTGCATAACATACGCCCTACCGACGCATGATGCAGAAATTCATGGGAGAAGAAACAGCAAGGTAACGCACGTCACTCTCGCCCGACACACGCGTGCGGGCCCTACTGTGAAAAGCTGCGGCGGCTGACGCCCCTCTTGCCAGCCCGTGCCCCAGGAGTTGTGTGCGAGTTCCGCATACAACTCTTCGTAACAACAACGCGTCTACCTGCACAAACTCAAATAGCTAAAAATTTTAATCAAACTTCGAATCGAAAAACAGCACACAACTTTGGAGGCTGCCAAGCGGTCGGGCCGTCCCCGAGCACCGGTCCTCCACTCGGATGCCGCCCGGCGGTGCCCCTTCACCCGGGCACTGGCACCCGTTCGGGTGCCAGTGCCCTAGTACACGAGCCGATCGGGAGAACGAAGGAAGACGAAGAGCCGCCTGCGGGCGGAGGCGAGCACCTCATCCTCGCCCGCCAGGCCCTCGCCCAGATGCCCCACAAGGCGCAGCATCTGCCGAGAGAAGCTCGCATAGCTTCCGAAGTGCAGGTTGGTGAAGGTGAGCACCGTGTAGCCCACCGCAGATAGCCCGTCCGCGCGGTCCTTGTCCACGCTCGGCTTCATGACGCCCCCGTGCCATTGGTCGCTGTCGTACTCCACGACGACCCGATCGCGCACGAAGAGGATGTCGGGGTATCGCCTCACGCCGCCAGCCAGCACCGCACGCTCGCCTTCAAATCGCAGCACGGGATTCATGGAGAAGGGGCCTAGCCCATAGCCCCCATCCCCCGCAGGCAGAGAGAACGCCATGGCAAGGTCGGTCTCGCGCGGGGAGGCGCTGCGTTCGTGCACCAGCTCGAGGTCCGCGAGCGCCCTCGCCGCATGCCGACGGCGGGTCGACCGCGCCAGGAAATCCCTCAGCCGATCCAGCGACGTGACCGGCGACAGGCCGCTCACAAACCCGTTCGTCGAGGGACGGTCCAGCGCGTAGCTCCCCACAAGCTCATACGCCAGCGCGATTCTCCTCAGACGCGACAGCTCGGAGGCTAGCAGGAGGAAGACCAGCTCGGGGCTCGGGAGGTAGATGCCGTCGGAGACCAGCCTGAACGCATCCGGCGGAAGGGTGCCCTCGAGCAGATGGTGCTTGACGTTCCTCAGGTTGCTTATCGAAGAGCGCTCGCCCACGAGCAGGTCGAGCCGGGCGGCTCCGGACGCGGGGTCGGCAAGCGCGGTCTCCAGCTCGGCGCAGCCGACGCGCGAGGAAACGGCGAGGGGAGAAAGGCTGATTCCGCAATCGGCAAGCTGCCGCTTCCGACAGGCATAGTCCTCGATGCGGTTCAGACGGGAGGAGGGAGGTGTAACGCCACGAATCCGCAGCAGCCTCCAGAGTCGCAGTGCCGTCCAGTGGCTAAGAAACAGTTTCACAGTAGATAATAACATCTCCCCATATCCACTCAGATTTCTGACATGTTATTGCCTTTTAACTCGCAAAATTTATCTTCAAAGAATTTTGATTGCAGGCAGCTTCGTGCAAGTAATGTGCCGTCTTGAGCCTGTTGATCCCGCCTCGCCTCGCCACGCCGCGCGTCGCCACACCCCGCCGCACCCCGCCACGAAGGATTGCCTGGGGGCATGGGGCCGACCGTCTCCCAAGTTGTATGCGAAATCCGCATACAACTCAAAACACACACGACGCATCTACCTGCACAAACTTAAACAGCTGAAAGAATAAATCAATTAATGAACCTAAAACCAGCAAATAATTTATCTAACTGTCTCAGCTAACGGCAGGCGAGAATGCCCGCCGACCGCCTCTTGAGGGCAATGTGCCGCCGTGCGCCACAATGCGCCAGGCGAGAAAGCCCTCCCGCTTGCCCCGGCGAAGCGGGAGGGCCGAAGGATTCGACGACCTCGGGGGGCACGACCGCACGAGGGACGCGACTTGGCAGCACGAGGGACGTAGGCCGACCACAAAAAAGACGCCGCGCCCCTACTTGGCAGGCTTCCTTGACGGCCAGCCCTCTCCCACGACGGGCACCAAGCCGGACGACCAGCAGCCCAGCTTTGCGTTGGGGTCCGCGTCAAGGGTGAGCTCGGCCGTCACGCCCGCCTTCCAGTTGCGCAGGGCCGCAACGGCGATCATCGCGCCGTTGTCCCCGCACACCACCATGGGCGGCACCGTCACGCGCACGCCGCGACGAGGAAGCTTCTTGCGATACTCCGCCCTGAGCGCGGGGTTGGCAGCAACACCGCCGCCCACGCAAAAGTCGCTTACGCCCGTCTCGCCCACCGCGGTGACGGCCTTCGACACCTGCACGTCGACGACCGCAGCCTCGAACGAGGCAGCTAGGTCGGGTAGGTCTATGGGCCGCCCCGCCTTGTTCTCGCCCTCGATGTAGGTGATGACTGCCGTCTTGAGCCCGCTCAGGGAGAAGCGGTAGTCGTGGCTGTGCATCATAGCCCGAGGAAAGTGGATGGCCTTCCTGTTGCCCTGCGCGCCAAGCCTCGAGATCACGGGACCGCCGGGGTACCCCAGTCCCAGGGCCTTGGCCACCTTGTCGAAGGCCTCGCCCACCGCATCGTCAATCGTGGCACCCAAGACCTGGTAGTCGCCCCAGTCGCGCACATGGACCAGCATGGTAT
>CAMXZR010000088.1 GCA_947253595.1 uncultured Olsenella sp.
GCCTGGACCGCCGCAAGGGCCAGGACGAGGCCAATCGCGCAGAGAGGGGCGAGCCGACGTGCCTCGCGTGACCCCATGAGTGCCTCCTCTCCGCGTCCCAAAGATATCCGATGGGCGGTCGGAATCGGGGTGGCGCAGGACGTGTGGCGCCAGACGGCAGGGGCCGGGGCGGGAGAGTCGCTTCCCGTCCCGGCCCGGACTGCTATCGCCTACCTGTAAGGATACGCCTGGCCTCCGGGGCGCATCTCTCTTTCCGAGGTACGTCCGGCGCGCGTCGCCGCCTACATCTTGAACTCGTAGGAGCCTACGGTGTTGTACCCGGAGTCATAGACCTCTAGGGTTCCCTCGACGGCCGTCAGGGCATCCATGCCCTCGCCGACCTCGCCGTGGCTGAACCACATGAAGGCCTCGGCATACTTGCCGGCCTTGACCGACTCGAAGAGTGCTGGGTCGGCCATCTTGCCGTTTACCGAGAAGGATCCGCTGGCATAGGAGAAGCTGAGGTCCTTGTCGCTCTTGTTGGTGATGGTCAGGTAGTAGCCGGGATCCCCTCCCCAGTCCACGCCCTTCGCCGTGACGACGATGGAGCAGGTGGCGTCATCCGCTATGGTAACGGCGGGGTCCAGCGCCGTCTTCTCTTCGCCGGAGCTCTTTCCGGCGTTCTCTAGGACGTCGCCCAGGGAGTCGGAGTCCGTCTTGTTGGCGGGCGGCTCCTTCGCCTCTCCCTTCTTGAAGACCATGCTCTCGCCGTCCTCCTCCATGGTGAGCTGGCCATCCTTGAGGGTGGCGTCGACGTTCGAGTCCTCGATGGTCACGGTCGCCGTCGAGGCGTCCTTGGCTTTCCAGGTGCCGTCCATGGTCGAGCCGAACAGGACGAGGTGGAAGCTTCCGTCCTCATCGAAGTTGACGAAGACCTCTTGCCCCATGGACTTCATGAGCTCGACTTCCTCTTCCGTCGCCGCGTCCTCGCCTCCCATCGAGACGAGGTCCCAGGTTCCCACGAAGTTCTTCTTGTAGTCGACGGTCGGCGCGCCGCCGCCCCCTCCCCCGCCGCATGCCGCGAGCCCCAGCATCAGGACGAGCGCCACCGAGAGCGCGGAGAGAATCGTCGTCAGTCCCTTCTTCATGGTCCTTCTCCCTTCACGGACGTGTCTGGTCCCTCCTTGCGGAAGCGTTGCCATCACTCCCCTTAGCCACCCCTTCCTCGGGCCGGCACCGAGTCCCGTGGGACTCGGTGCCGGCAGCTTGCATCGGACGCAGCGCTTGCCCCGCAGCGCGCGTGGGTCTCCGACGTTCCGGGGGTGCCGCTCGCGGCCGTCCGGCCGTACGCGGCCTGGCTTGCCTGAGTCAGGGCGTCGTGAATCTCCTCGGCCTGGCGGTACGCCTCCAGGAACTCAACCGAGTCCTGCCGCTCGATTCCCTCGTCGTTCAGGCGGATCCTGATCTGGTCGAAGTAGGGGGAGCTCACGCGGATGGTGACCTCGACGTTGTAGGCGATGCCGTGGCGCGGCGGGTTGTGGCTGGCTCGACTGCCGTCCTCGTCCGGGCGGGAGGCCTCGTCTCGCAGCTCGCAGACCTCGATGTCGCAGCCCGTGACCTGCGAGAGGCTCACCACATCCGGATTGTCGTCGCGCCAGCGCTCGGAGGAGGCGACCACGCACTTGCCCCGGTTCCCGTCGAGGAGGACCTTGGTGCTCCCGCCCATGGCGCGCGTGACGTCGAACGAGGCCACCTCGGCCTCGTTGGCCTTGCGATAGGCGAGCTGCTCCCTGATCTGCTCGACCGTGCTCCTGCGGCGGTCGACGAAGAAGGGCGAGAGCCTGCCGACACACTCCTCGCAAAGGTTTCCGTCCTCGAGCCGCAGGCTGCCCAGGAGGCTGGTCTCGCTTCCGCAGACGCTGCAGGTCCTCTTCTCGAACAGGCTTCCGAACAGTGCCATGGAGACCACCTCCCGCCCTCTGGCCCCATGTTCGGGGAGGGGTGGAGAAAGCGGAACCCACCAGTGGCCCAAAGGGGGTGCGCGGATGGGACTGCGGTCCCAATCTCGGGAGGTTAGTCCCTCTTGAGGCGTGGGGTGATGTAGCCCTTTGTCACGGCGCTCACGGCCAGCTTCATGGTGCTGTCGTAGCCCGTCTTGGCGAGGATCTCGGATATCCGGCGCTTGACAGTTCCCTCAGAGAGAAAGAGCTGCGAGGCGATCTCTCTTCGGGACTTTGCCTCACAGACCAGGCGGAGAATCTCGGTCTCCTCGTCGCTGAGCCCCGCCGATGTGAACTCGTTCTCCTGCCTGTGCGGGAAGGTGGAGTAGCCATCGGTGGTGGAGCGTATGATGGAGAGGAGCTCGCCCGTTCCCACGTTCTTGTACACGAAGCTGTCGACGCCCGCGTCGCGAGCCTGCTCCACGAAGGTGATGTCGGGCATGCCCGTCATGATGACCACGCGGACCTCGGGATGCGCCTGCTTGATCCTGCGGGAGGCGACGATGCCGCTCGAGTCGTTCTCGGTGCAGATGTCCATCAGGACAACGTCGGGGCGCGTGCGCTCCACGGCGCCCGCCGCGTCCGCGGCGTCGGCGAGGCAGCACACCACGCAGAGGTCGTCCTGGGCGTCCACCGCCATGCGCAGGGAGTCCCTCAGGATGGTCTGGTCCTCCACGATCATCGTGCGTATCACGTGACCTCCAAGCGGCAGGCGGTCGGCGACAGGCTGCGGCGACGGGCCGCTGCCAGGCCGTCGCCGCGATTCTGCCTCATGATGGAGCGGGCGGAGTCGTCGCCTCGGCGGGCAACGCGCTGCGCTCGGTGCCCGGCGGACCGTCCGACGCCTCTAGCGCAGAGTCCGGCATGCGTTGAGGACGGCCAGCACCATGACGCCCACGTCCCCGAACACGGCGAGCCACATGGGGGCCAGGCCCAGCGCCGCCAGCACCAGGATCGCCAGTTTCACACCTATGGCGAAGGCGATGTTCTGCCGGGCGATGCCCAGGGTGCACCGTGCGATGTGGATGGCCTCCGCGATCTTGTCGAGGCCGTCGTCCATGAGCACCACGTCTGCCGCCTCGATCGCCGCGTCGGAGCCCATGGCCCCCATGGCGATGCCCACGTCCGCGCGCGCCAGGACCGGCGCGTCGTTGATGCCGTCTCCCACGAAGGCCACGCTCGTGCCCTCCGGCTTGCTCGCGATGAGCCCCTCCACGGCGGATACCTTGTCTGCGGGCAGGAGGTCGGCACGCACGTCGTCTATGCCCAGCGAGCTGCCGATTTGCTCGGCCACCTCTCTGCCGTCGCCGGTGAGCATCACCAGCTGGCGTACGCCCTCGGCCCTCATGCGGGCCAGGGACTCGCGCGCACCCCCCTTCACCTGGTCGGCCACCACGATGTGCCCCACGTAGCTGCCGTCCATGGCCACGTGGATGATGGCACCCCTGTGGTCGCAGGGCCTCCACTTTGCGCCGACGCTCTCCATGAGGCGGGAGCTGCCGGCCACGACCTGCCTGCCGTTCACCATGGCCCGCACGCCCTGGCCGGGCACCTCCTCCACGTCGCTTACGTCGCAGTCGTCGTGCTCGTTGGGGTAGGCGTTGCGCAGCGTCACGGCGACGGGGTGCATGGAGTAGCGCTCCACGTGCGCCGCGAGGTGGAGCAGGCTGTTGGGGTCGATTCCGTCGGGGTGCACGGCCTCCACCTCGAAGCTGCCCTGGGTCAGGGTGCCGGTCTTGTCGAAGGCCACGGTCTGGGCCTTGGCGAGGGCCTCCATGTAGTTGGAGCCCTTGATCAGGATGCCGCGCCGCCCCGCCCCGCCGATGCCGCCGAAGAAGGTCAGCGGGATGCTGATCACCAGGGCGCAGGGACACGACACCACCAGGAAGGTGAGGGCGCGCAGCAGCCAGACCGAGAGGCTTGCGGCGAAGTCGCCCGAGACCAGTGGCGGCACCACGGCCAGGGCGATGGCGGCTAAGACCACGATGGGGGTGTAGACGCGTGCGAAGCGTGTGATGAAGCTCTCGCTTTTCGACTTGCCCTCGCTGGCGTTTTGGACCAGGTCCAGGATGCGCGAGGCGGTGGACTCGCCGAACTCCTTGCTCACACGCATGCGCAGGGTGCCGCTCACGTTGACCACGCCACTGGCCACGTTGTCGCCGGGCGCCACGTCGCGGGGCAGGCTCTCGCCGGTCAGGGCCACGGTGTCGAGGCTCGAGCGGCCGTCCAGCACGACACCGTCCAGGGGGACCTTCTCGCCCGGGCGAACCAGCACCACGTCGCCCACGTGCACCTCGGTGGGCGCGACCGAGACGAGCTCTCCGTCGCGCTCGAGGTTGGCCACGTCGGGGCGGATGTCCATGAGCTCGCTGATGGAGTCGCGCGCACGGTCCTCGGCCAGGTCCTCGAAGAGCTCGCCGACCTGGAAGAAGAGCATCACGAAGACGGCCTCTGCGAACTCGGGCTTGCCGTTGGGGAGAAACCCGATGAGCAGAGCGCCCACGGTGGCGATGGTCATGAGCAGGTCCTCGTCGAAGGGTTCGCCGTGCGCGACACTCTCCAGCGCCTCGAGCACCACGTCGTAGCCCGCTACGAGGTAGGCGGGCAGGTACAGCAGCAGCTCCTGCCAGGGGGGGAGACCTGCGAGCCTGCCGACGACCGCAGCGGCCACCAGGAGTGTCGCAGACCCCAGAATGCGTGCGAGCTTGATTCGGTTTTCCTTCTCTTCCATGACCTGCTCCCCAGAACCCTCTTCCTTCATAATGCACATATGAGCAAACACTCATAATTTAAGATGGATTGTAGGGTGCTGTGGAGGGAGAGTCAAGGGAGAAAAGCATCGGAAGCATGGGGAGAGGCAGGGATGGACGGGCAGAGACGGGTGCGGGTGGGTGCGGACGGGTGCGCGGTGCCCCGACGCACGCGCGATTGCATGCCAGGCGAGAGGGGCGTGCGCTCTCGCGTGGAGGATGCGTCTCAGAGCCCTGCATCTCTTGTCCCCTGCGTCCTCGCCGACCGTGCCTCGCTCCCTAGCGCGTGGAGCCGCCGCGCAGCAGGTCAGAGAGGTCAAGGTCGATGTCCACGGGCCCATTGATGCCATTGATGGTACCTGCGTTGCTGTACTGCCACAGGGCGAAGCGCAGCTTCATGCTGGGCGTTGAGCCGTACTCCGCGTACCAGTACCCGTAGGACGAGAGCTGCTCGAGGTCATAGTAGCCCAGGTCGACCTGGTTGCCATAGACGATGGCGGTGTATCCGCCCTGCTCGATGCGCTTGCAGAACGCCAGCGCGACCTGGGCCAGCTCGTCGGCGCTGAGCTCCGACGAGCGTCCCGCCATGACGTCGGACGGTTCGAGGTCGAAGGCCACGGGATAGTCCAGCTTGTTGCCGTCCAGCCGCTTGAGGACAAAGTCTGCTTCCTCCTCTGCCTCGCCGGTGGTAGTCGCCTGAGAATAGAAGTAGGCACCCACCTTGAGTCCGGCTGCCTTGGCGTCGCGCAGGTTCTTGCGGAAGAGCGAGTCCACGACGATGTTGCCCGCCACGGTGCCCCGGTAGCCCAGGCGCAGGTAGGCAAACGATACCCCGTCGGCCTTGACCTTCTCCCAGTTGATCTCGCCCTGGTGCTCGGACACGTCGACGCCCAGCTTCGAGACCGTGTTCCCATCCACCTGGTAGGAGTAGTGGTTGGGGTCGGACCTGTCGAGCCTGGACCAGTCGAAGACGCTGCCATCGCGGACCAGCGAGGCGTCGCCCACGGAGGTGTCCACGGCGTTGGGCGCGTGGTTGGCCACCTCTGCCCTGGGCACCTCGGATGCCGTCGTGGGGGCTGCGGAGTTCGTGGGGTGCGTCACGTAGTAGGCGATGGACGCCACGAGTGCCGTGCCCACCACGACGATGGCCGAGGCCGTCATGAGCCTCTCCCTGGAAGGCCTGGGCCGCTCCTTCTTGCTCGAGCCGTCGCGGCGCGTTGCCCGGGCGTCGCGACGTGCCTTGTTGATTC
>CAMXZR010000089.1 GCA_947253595.1 uncultured Olsenella sp.
CGGGCGTCTCGCCCCAGGTGGGCGATGACCGGCTGCCCGGCATGGTCTCGCTCCTGGTGCCGGGCGTCGACTCCGAGACCCTGGTCCTCTCGCTCGACGAGGCCGGGTTCGAGGTCTCTGCCGGGTCTGCCTGCTCGTCGGGGTCGCTCGAGGCGAGCCACGTGCTCCTTGCCATGCAGATTCCCCGCGAGCTCGCCCTCTGCTCCCTGCGCGTCTCGTTCGACGAGCGCGTGGGCAAGGAGGACCTGGCCCTCTTCGCGGCCGCCCTGCTCGACCTCGTCCGCAGGAAGCCCCAGGCCTAGCGCCGCCGCCCCCACATCCCTGCGGACGGGCGGCCCAGAATCCTGACGCCCCATCGCGTACAAAGCCCCCCAAGGAGGCAGAACATGAAGGAATCCCAGGCACTGCTCAGGCTCCAGGAGATCGACCTCAAGCTCCTGCGCCTCAAGCGCCAGCTCTCGGCCATGCCCCAGCAGAAGAAGCTCCAGGCCATAGCGCAGGCGAAACGCAAGCTTCAGGGCGAGCTCGCGGGCATCGTGGGCCAGCGCAAGGACGCCGAGATGGACGTCGAGGACTCCGAGGCCGCCCATGACAAGTTCGTCGCCCTCATGGACGAGGTGAAGGCCCAGGCCGCCGAACGGCAGACCGACTACCGTCAGCTCACGGACCTCGAGGCGCAGCTCACCTCTCTTGCCAAGCGGATCGAGAAGGTCGAGTTCACGCATGGGGAGAAGGTCGAGCTCCGCGACCGCCTGCGCAAGGCCGAGCGCAACGCCCAGGGCGTCATGGCACGCCTGGACGAGGAGGCGGCGTCCCAGCAGGGGGCATTCGAGCGCGCATCCGCCGACCTCATGGCCGCGGCCCGCACGCTTGCGGCCGAGCGCAAGGCCGTGCTTGCGGACGTCTCGGGTGAGACCCTCGCACGTTATGAGGCGGCCACGAGGCGCTTCGGAGGCCTGGCGGTCGAGCGCCTCACGGGCAACCTGCCCTCGGTCTGCCGCGTCAAGCTCCAGTCCAGCCAGTTCGCGGACCTCAGGCGTTCGGCCGCAGAGGTGACCGAGTGCCCCTACTGCCATCGCATGCTGGTGTTCGAGGGGGTCCTCGATGAGGCCGAGTAGGGTCGTCCTCGCCGTATGCGGCGGAATCGCCGCATACAAGTCCTGCGAGCTGCTGAGGGGTCTCCAGAGGGAGGGCTGCGACGTCCGGGTCGTCATGAGCGAGGACGCGACGCGCTTCGTGGGCGCCACGACCTTCGAGGCGCTCACGGGGCATCCCGTGGTCACAAGTCTCTACGGCTCTGCCGAGGGTCCGATTCCCCACGTCGAGCTCGCCGACTTCGCCGAGCTCGCCGTGGTGGTTCCTGCCACGGCCAACGCGATGGCAAAGATGGCTGCGGGCATCGCGGACGACGCGCTCTCCACCACGCTCCTCGCGCTCCACTGCCCGGTCCTGGTTGCCCCCGCCATGAATCTGCACATGTGGCAGGCACCGGCCACCCAGACCAACGTCGCCACGCTGCGCTCGCGCGGGGTGCGCTTCGTCATGCCCGACTCCGGCAGGCTCGCCTGCGGGGCGCGGGGAACGGGCAAGCTCGCGCCGGTGGGGGAGATCGTCGCATCCGCGCTCGCCATCCTCGGGGAGGAGGGCGTCGGCCGCGACCTCGAGGGCCTCTCGTTCGTCGTCACGGCGGGGCCCACGCGCGAGGCAATCGATCCGGTGCGCTACCTCGCCAACGCCTCGAGCGGCAAGATGGGCTTTGCCCTCGCGCGGCAGGCGGCGCTGAGGGGGGCCTGCGTCACGCTGGTGGCAGGACCCGTCTCGCTTCCCACGCCCGATGGGGTGGAGCGCGTGGACGTGGTCTCGGCCGCGCAGATGCACGACGCCGCCGTCGCCGCCTTTGAGGATGCCGACGCGGCCATCTGCGCTGCGGCCGTGGCGGACTACACGCCCGCCGCCCCCGCAGATCACAAGCTCAAGAAGGCGGTGGAGCCGCTCGACTCCATCCGCCTGGTGCGCACGGCCGACATCCTGGCCGAGCTCTGCGGGCGAAAGGGGAGGCGCGTCGTGGTTGGGTTCGCCGCCGAGACCGACGAGCTCGTCTCGAACGCCCGTGCCAAGCTCCTCTCCAAGGGTGCCGACCTCGTCGTGGCGAACGACGTCTCGCGCGCGGACTCGACCTTCGGCGCCGACACCGACGCCGTGACCCTGGTTGACGCCGACGGCGAGCACGCACTGCCCTGCCTGCCCAAGGACGAGGTGGCCGGACGGGTCCTGGACCGCGTGCGGGAGCTCCTGTCCGCCTCGGACCAGGCATAGGGGGCGGGCGTGGGAATCCTCATAGGGCTCGAGCGCGTCGACATGGAGTGGCCCAACAAGCGGGTGCTCGAGGGGCAGACCATAGGGATCGACGAGGGCGACCGCATAGGGATCGTGGGCAGGAACGGCGACGGCAAGTCCACCCTGCTCGCTCTCATCGCGCATCAGGTGGAGCCCGACGGCGGTGGCGTCACCTGGAGGAACGGCATAAGCGTGGGCGTCCTGGGGCAGTCGGACGAGCTCCAGGACGACGAGACGGTCGAGCATGCCGTCGTGGGGGAGCAGCCCGAGTACGTCTGGGCCTCCGACCCCCGCGTCCGCGGCATCATCGACGAGCTCCTGGGCGACGTGGACTGGCACTCCCGCGTGGGCGAGCTCTCGGGCGGCCAGCGCCGGCGCTGCGACCTCGCGCGCGTGCTCGCGGGCCGCTGGGACGTCCTGCTCATGGACGAGCCCACCAACCACCTGGACATGCGGGCCATAGGCTGGCTGGCCTCCCACCTCAGGGGGCGCTGGCCCCAGGGTCAGGGCGCACTCCTCCTGGTGACCCACGACCGCTGGTTCCTCGACGAGGTCTGCGACCACATGTGGGAGGTCCACGACGGCGTCATAGACCCCTTTGAGGGCGGCTACTCGGCCTACGTGCAGCAGCGCGTCGAACGCCAGCGCCAGGCGGCGGTCATGGAGGAGAGGCGCCAGAACGTCCTGCGCAAGGAGCTCAACTGGCTCGCCCACGGGGCCAAGGCACGCACGAGCAAGCCCAAGTTCCGCATCGACGCGGCCATGGAGCTCCTCGCCGGTGACCCGCCCCTGCGCGACTCAGTGGAGCTCAGGCGCATGGCCGTGAGCCGCCTGGGCAAGCAGGTCATAGAGATGAAGGGGGCGGGATACCGCTACCCCGGCGCGGGCGCACCCGTCGTCTCCGGCATCGACTGGATCGTGGGGCCGGGCGACCGCTACGGCATCCTGGGAGAGAACGGGGCCGGAAAGTCCACGCTCCTCTCGCTCATGACGGGCAGGCTCGCCCCGAGCGAGGGCAGCGTGAGAATCGGCGCCTCGGTGCGCTTCGGCGTCCTCTCCCAGAACCTCGCGAGGCTCTCCGAGAAGAACGGTTGGCGCGTCCAGGAGCTGCTCGCGAGCTTCAAGAGCCACTATGTGGTGGACGGCAAGCAGCAGAGCCCCGAGCAGCTGCTCGAGAGGCTGGGCTTCGACCGCCGGGAGTTCGCGAGCTTCGTGCGCGACCTCTCGGGCGGGCAGCGCCGCCGCCTCGCGATCATGTGCGTCCTCATGGAGGAGCCCAACGTGCTCGTCCTGGACGAGCCCGGGAACGACCTCGACACCGACATGCTGGCCGTGCTGGAGGACCTCCTCGACGGCTGGCCGGGGACGCTCCTCCTCGTGAGCCACGACCGCTACCTCATGGAGCGCGTGACCGACGACCAGTTCGCCCTACTGGACGGGAGGGTACGCCACGTCCCCGGCGGGGTGGACGAGTACCTGGGGCTCCTCGCTGCGTGCGATGACGGACGGCGCGACGCGCCCGCGCGCACGGCACCCGTTCCCGCGGAGGGGTCCTCCGACGGGGGAGGGCGGCGCCTCTCCAACCCCGAGCGCCGCGAGCTCAAGAAGCGCTACGACGCCGTGACGCGCCGCCTCGAACGGCTGGAGGGGGAGCCGGAGCGCCTCGAGGCCGAGATGGCGCAGGTGGACGCCTCGAACTACGAGGCCCTCATGGCGGTGCAGGCGTCGGTCGACGCGGCGCGCGCGGAGCAGGCCTCGCTCGAGGACGAGTGGCTCGAGCTCGGCGAGAGGCTGGGCATCGAGTAGGACGAGGGGGAGGTTTCGCATGCTGGAGCTCCTGAGGAGGTACCTGGGTCCGTATCGCGCCAAGGCGTCCGCCGGAATGCTCGCAAAGGTCGTCGAGGTGGTCTTCGAACTCCTCGTGCCGGTCATCGTGGCGTCCATGGTGGACGTCGGCGTCGCGCGGCATGACGGCGGGGCCATCGCTCTCAGGGGAGGGCTCCTCGTGGTCCTCGCCCTCGTGGGCTTCTGCTTCACGATGGTCTGCCAGAAGATGGCGGCGCTGGTCTCGCAGGGGATGGGGACCGACCTGCGTGAGGCGAGCTTCGCCAAGGCTGTGTGCCTCTCGGCCGTCGACGTCGACCGCATCGGTCCCGCCTCCCTGGTTACTCGCATAACGAGCGACGTCAACCAGGTCCAGCTCGCCATCGCCCTGGGCATTCGCCAGCTCATACGCTGGCCCTTCCTGGGGTTGGGCTCCATCGTGGCCGCCCTCCTCATCGACTGGGGGCTGGGCCTGGTGTTCCTGGTCTGCACGCCCGTCATCGCCCTGGCGTTCTGGGCCGTGCTCTCGCGTTGCGTGCCCTACTTCAGGAGCATGCAGGACAAGCTCGATTACATCTCTCTTCTGGTGAGGGAGGCCCTGGGCGGCGCTCGCGTGGTGAGAGCCTTCCGCCGGGAGACCCGCGAGCGCGACCGCTTCCGCGCGGCGGCCGCCTCGCAGGCTGCGGATGCCATCGCGTCGGGATGCCTCTCGTCCTTTCTCAACCCCACGACGCTCCTGGTCATGGACCTGGGGGTCGTGGTCATCCTCTGGCTGGGCGGAGTGCGCGTCGACTCCAGTGCCCTTACCCAGGGCAAGGTCATCGCCTTCGTCAACTACATGACCCAGACCCTGCTCTCCATCGTCTACATCGCCAACCTCGTGGTGGTCTTCACCCGGGGCGCCGCTTCGGCACAGAGGCTCGTCGAGGTGCTCGACTGCGAGCCGAGCGTGCGGGACGACGTCACGGAGCCGGTCGAGCCACTGGCAGAAGCCCCCGCCCTCGAGCTCGAGGGAGTCTCGTTCACCTACCCGGGCGCCGCCGTGCCCGTCCTCGACGGCGTGACCCTCACGCTCGCGCGTGGGGGGAGCCTGGGGGTCATCGGCGGCACGGGCTCCGGCAAGTCGACGCTCGTCTCGCTCGTGCCCAGGCTCTACGACGCGGGAGCGGGTAGCGTCCGGGTGCTGGGGCATGACGTGCGGGAGTACCCCAGCGGGCAGCTGCGCTCCCACGTGGGGCTCGTGCCCCAGAAGGCGGCGCTCGTCTCGGGCACGGTCCGCTCCAACCTCCTGTGGAGGAAGGGCGACGCGAGTGATGAGGAGCTCTGGTCCGCGCTCGTCACCGCCCAGGCCGAGGACTTCGTTCGTGACAAGGAGGACGGCCTCGACGCCGCCGTCGAGGCGGGTGGGAGGAACTTCTCAGGCGGGCAGCTCCAGCGCCTGACCATCGCCCGCGCCCTGGTCGGCGAGCCCGAGCTCGTCGTCCTGGACGACTCCGCCTCGGCCCTCGACCTCGCGACGGACGCCCGCCTGCGCGCGGCGCTCGCCCGCGACCTCTCGCAAAGCGCCCGCGTCATCGTGTCCCAGCGCGTGTCCAGCGTGCGCGGTTGCGACCAGATTCTCGTTCTAGACCACGGGCGCCCGGCGGGTCTCGGCACGCACGAGGAGCTCGTGGGGGGCTGCGCCCTCTACAAGGAGATCTGCCTCTCGCAGCTCTCCGAGAAGGAGGTGCTCGCCTGATGGCCAACCCATACCAGGCCGGGGGGTCCAGCGCCGGCCTCGTATCGTCTGTCAGGGGAGGG
>CAMXZR010000090.1 GCA_947253595.1 uncultured Olsenella sp.
ATTCCCACCCGAGACCAGACTCGCCACGAAGGGGGGTCTCAGGTCCGGGGTCTCGAAGAGGTTGGCCAGGAGGTGACCCTCGAGGTGGTTGACCGGCGTCAGGGGCAGTCCCGCCGCGGCACATAGCCCCTTCGCGAAGGCGACCCCCACGACGAGCGCGCCAACCAGACCGGGACCCGCCGTGACGCCCACGCAGGCGAGGTCGGAGGGGGCGAGCGTGTCGCAGCCGAAGTGTGCGCCCGCCTGCGCCAAGACCTCCTCGAAGACGCCCACGATGGCCTCGACGTGCTTGCGACTCGCAATCTCAGGCACGACGCCGCCAAAGCGGGCGTGGAAGTCGACCGAAGTGGCGACCACGTTTGCGCAGACCACGCCGTTCGAGTCGATCACGGCCATGGCGGTCTCGTCGCAGGACGACTCGATGGCCAGCACCAGGTCACCTGCGGCGGCCAGCGCCGCCCGCACCGCCGCACCGCGCTCCCCAGGCACGATGGGCCAGGGACGGATGGAGGCGCTGGGCTGGGGCTGGTCGGCAACGAGCGCGCTGTCCGCCCCGAGGGGGAGCCCGGCGCGCATGAGCAGGGCGTCCACACCGGGCCCGTAGTAACCCTTCCGGCGCCCCACCTCAACGAAGCCGAGACGCGCGTACAGCTCACGTGCCCCCACGTTGCCCTCCGCGACCTCGAGAGTCATCGCGGTGGCGTTGAGCGTCTGGCCGTCGTAGGCCACGCGAGCGAGGAGGCGAGAGGCGATTCCCTCGCGGCGGCGGCCCTCCTCGACCACGACCTCCAGCAATTCGAACTCGGACCCAGCCAGGCTCGCACCGGCAAAGCCCACGAGCTCGCCCTGGTCATGCGCCACCCACCAGCTGCGCTGGGGAGCAAAGAGCTCCTCGTAGAACATCTGGCGCGTCCAGGCGCTATGGTCGCTCGCCCCGTACACCCGTGCCTCGAGCACCGCGACGGCATCGAGGTCGTTCACGGACATGGGACGCAGCTGCAGATGGCGGCCGGCCAGCACGTCGGCCGTGCCGGTGACCCTCACGCTGGCGGGAGACCCGAGCCCCAGGCGCTTGCGCTCGTTCTCCTCGGCGTCAGAGAGGCGAGTGTAGACGGGCAGGACCAGCGCCGGGTCCCCGTCGCCCACCGCAGGCACCCAGTCGGACGAGACGAACGACCTCAGGAGGCCCGAGGAGCTGGGATGCCAGAGAGCCTCATCGGCAATCCTCGAGAGCCCTGCCGCCTCGAAGCGCGCACGGTACTTCTTGAGCCCGTCGCCCGCGAGCAGCAATTCGTCCGCGTCCGAACGAGCGGCGAGCTCGCCCACCGCGACGTCCACGGCGCAGACGCGCTCCACGTCGAAGCAGCGATGCGCACCGTCGTCGGCCAGACGATACACGCCGGGATACAGTTCACCGCGCATGGCGTCGCCCAGCACCGCCAGCATGCCGCGCGCACCGGACTCCCACACACCCCAGGCCAGCGCGTCCAGGGTCGAGCCGCCGTGCAGGGGAATCCCTCGACCGCAGGCCAGACCCTTTGCCGTGGCGATGCCTATGCGCACGCCCGTGAAGGACCCGGGACCGCGGCCCACCAGCACGGAGTCCACGTCGCCCATGGAGAGCCCCGCACGCGCCAGCACGTCGAGCGCCGTGGTGGTGAGCTCGACGTTGGCACGACGGCGACAGAGGTGGTCGCCGGAGGCGAGGAGCTCCATGGGGCCGTCTGCGGCGACACGCGCCACAGCGCAGGCCAGCATGTCGGTGGAGCTGTCTAGGGCAAGGACAATCTGGGGGCTGGGGGCACCCTGGGCCATGGAACATCACCCGCAATCCGTCGGCCGCGCACGCCGCGGTCGGCAATCGACTGTGCAAACCCGCTCAGTGTAGCGCTCCGGCCGGGACCGCGCCCCCCTCTGTGACGTGCCTTGGCTGCAGCCACATCTCGCTGCGGCCGCGTCCGGACATAGGCCATGTTCCGCCCACGGGCACATCCAGCCGGCAGCTACGCCCCGGCTGCGGCGGCGTCGAGCGCCCGGACCAGCTCCCGCCCTCGCTCGTCATGCGCCACGAAGCGGATGGAGCGCCTCGGCTCCTCCCCCTCACGCGCCTCGTCGTCCCTGCGCGAGAGGAACACGTCCACGCGCTCCGGGCCGATCTGCTCCAGGAACTGCTCGCCCCACTCGATGAGACAGGGCCCGTCCACGCCCATTGCGTCGTAAAGCCCGATGTCCTCGAGCTGATCCGGGTCGTCCAGACGGTACAGGTCGAAGTGGTAGAGCGGCATGCGCCCCCCGCCATAGACCATCTCGATGGTGAAGGTGGGGCTGGTGACGTCGTCCGCTATGCCTAACCCTGCGGCCACGCCCTTGGTGAGCTGGGTCTTCCCCGCCCCGAGGTCTCCTGTCAGGACGAGGACGTCGGTAGGCCCTAGGAGCCTCCCCAGCAGCTCGCCCAGGGCGATGGTCTCCTCCTGGGAGGCAGAGACGAACTCCCCTTCCCCCACGTGCAGGGCGGCGCTACTCATGCGCGACCTCCTCGGTCGGGTGCTCGCGCAGCCATTCGCCTACCATGCGCAGGTCGCTCTCGAGCAGAGGCTGCCAGTCGGAATGGTAGATGCAGGCCGCGGGATGGAAGGTGGGCATCACCGCGAAGTGGCCCGTCTGGTGGAAGCGTCCGCGCAGCTTGGTCACGCCCAGCTCGGTTCTCAGGACCCACTGCGAGGCGAAGTTGCCCAGGCAGACGATCACGTCGGGCCAGATGGAGCGCACCTGTTCGCGCAGGAAGGGCGAGCAGGCCTCTATCTCTTCCGGACGGGGGTTGCGGTTCGAGGGCGGACGGCACTTCACCACGTTTGCGATGTAGATCTGGTCACGCGTGAGGTCGGCAAGCGAGAGGAGCGAGTCGAGCTTCTTGCCTGCGGCGCCCACGAAGGGCTCGCCCTGCAGGTCTTCGTTCCTGCCGGGACCCTCGCCGATGAACATGACGCGCGCACGCGGGTTCCCCACGCCGAACACGAGCTTGGTGCGCGTCTCTCCCAAGGGGCAGAGGCGGCAATCGCCCAGGGTGGCGCGTACCTCCTCGAGGGTCACCTCGCGGGGACGCTGGTTCTGGTGTCCCGGAATCTGGAGCATGGCATCGCCCTCCTAGACGAACACTTTCTCGAGGCGCATGCCAAAGTCGCAGGTTACCTCGTAGTTGATGGTCCCGCGGCGCCGGGCGAGCTCGTCGGCCGTGATTTCTTCGTCGCCGTCCGCACCCATGACCGTGACCAGGTCGCCACGCTCCACGGGCTCGGCAGGACGGTAGGCCCGCGCGTTGTTGACGTCCACGGCGAACATGAACTGGTCCATGCAGATGCGGCCCACCTGGCGGGCGCGCTGCCCATGCACCAGAACGTCCATATTGTTGGAGAGGCTGCGGGCCAGGCCGTCCGCATACCCCATGGGCACCGTGGCAATCTGGATGCTGGGCTTGGGCACGCGGTAGGTGAGCCCGTAGCCCACTCCCTCCCCCACGGCAGGCCGGGCGACGCGGGTCACGCGAGCGCGCACGCTCATGGCTGGCACGAGCTGGATGCGGGGCACCGTGGTGTCGGCGGGATGCAGGCCATAGAGGCCGATGCCCACGCGACACATATCGTTGTGGAGCTCGGGGTGCAGCACGGTGCCCGGCGTGTTGTCGCAGTGCACCAGGCCGCAGTCCAGGTCCGCGTCGCGCAGGGCGGCGACCACGTCCATGAAGCGCGTGCTCTGCTGGCGGAAGTCCCAGTCGCCCACCACGTCGGCGGTGGCGAAGTGGGTGAAGGTCCCCGCGCACTCGATGCCGCGGTGGAAGTCGATCGTCCGACGAAACTCCACCACGTCTTCGGGCATCACGCCGATGCGGCTCATCCCCGTGTCTATGGCCAGGTGGTACCTGCCTACCTTGTCCAGCGCCACGGCGCGCTCGCCGTAGGCCAGGACGAAGTCCACGTCGTACACCGAGGGCATGATGTCGTACTCGAGGAGGGTGTCGATGCCCTGGAGGGGAGACTCGTTGAGCATGAGGATGGGCCACTCGATCCCGGCCTCCCTGAGCTCGACTCCCTCGGCGACCGTAGCCACGGCGAACTGGCTCGCCCCCGACGCGTGCATGGCGCGGGTGCACTCCACGGCCCCGTGACCATAGGCGTCGGCCTTCACCGCACACATCATCTGCACGCCAGGTCTCATGAGCGCCTTGAAGGCCCTCGTGTTCTTGCGCACGGCGTTGAGGTCCACCTCGACCCAGGCCGCTCTCGTCTGGGGTTCCCTGATCGATGCCATCTTCGCGACTCCTTTGAAGGCTATTCCTTCTCGCCCACACCCGTCACCGCCGCGTTGACCTGACCGAGAAGTGCGTCCTCGGCCAGGCCTATGGCGTCGATCAGGTCATGGGCCATGACGGCGTTGGTGCCCACGCGCTGGGCCGCGATGGACCCCGCGTAGCCGTGGACCTCGCAGGCGTAGGCCGCAAGCACGGGGAGGTCGTCCGCCTCGACGTTGGAACGGGCCAGGTAGGCGGCGATGATGCCCCCCAGAACGTCGCCGGAGCCCGCCGTCGCCAGGGCGGCGGGACCGGGCTTGGGCAAAAAGGCGGCGTCCACGCTCACGCAGGCCGTCGCGGACCCCTTCGAGACCACGCAAATCTCGCTGCCCCCGTCGGACCACACGATGCGACGGGCGGCCTCCATGGCGGAGGTGAGGCTCGCGGGAGGCGTGTCCTGCAGGCCCACCAGGCGGCCCAGCTCGCCGCGGTGGGGGGTCAGCACCAGGGGGCTGTCCCTGCGCAGGAGCTCCGGGAAGTCGTCGAGCGCGTTGGAGGTCAGGCGAGAGATGCAGTTCAGTCCGTCCGCGTCAACCACCAGGGGGCAGGAGACGCCCAGGAGGGCCGACACCACGCCCACGGTGCCCGAGCTCACACGCATGCCCGGACCGACGATGGTGGCCGTGCGCTTGGCGGCGAGCTCGGCCACCGCGTCGGCGGCCTTGGACGAGAAGGTCCCGTCCGCCTCGCAGGGCAGTGCGATGACCGGAATCTCGAGCATCTGGGACTGCACTATGGGTGCGATGGCAGCGGGAACCGCGAGCGTCACGTAGCCGGCGCCGGCGCGGGCGGCCGCGAGCGCCGCCATCATGGGCGCCCCGGGGAAGCGAGGCGAGCCGCCCACCACGAGCACCGAGCCACGGCGGAACTTGTCGTCGGCGCTCGATGCCGGACGCAGGACGGAGTCGTAGTCGTCCAGGTCGGCCCTCCAGGCAACGGGGTCCGCCTCCAGGACGAGGCGCTCCGTCTGCTCGGCCAGGGGTGCCACCACGATCGCCCCGCAGGCGTCACGGCCATCGTCCGAGAGCAGCCCCGGCTTGAGGGCGAGCATGGTCACCGTGAGGTCTGCCGTCACGCAGGCGTCCTCGGCAAGCCCCGTCTGAGCCGAGAGGCCGCTGGGCACGTCGACCGAGACCACCTGGGCGTCACTGCCGTTGAGGCAGTCAATCCAGATGTCGAAGGGCGCGCGGGGCACGCCGCGGAACCCCGTGCCCAGCATGGCGTCGATGACGACGTCGGAGTCGGCGAGAAGCCCCTCGAGTAGCTCGCGAGGGGGTGCCACCACCACCGACACTCCGGCGACCTGAGCGCTCTTCGCCACGACGCGCGCCAAGTCGCCCTTGATCTGGTCGGGCCCTACGGGGGTGACCGCATAGACCTCGACGCCCTTGTCGAGCATCGCCTCGGCCGCCACCCAGCCGTCCCCCCCATTGTTGCCCATGCCGCAGAGCACGACCGCGCTCTGCGGCTGCGCCAGGCGCAGGGCCTCGTTCGCGGCGGCAGTGCCGGCCCGGTGCATGGGCTCGGAGATGCTCACGCCCACGTTGGTGAGGCCCGCCTCCACCCTCTTGATGTCCTCGATGTTGAGCACCGGCTGCATGTC
>CAMXZR010000091.1 GCA_947253595.1 uncultured Olsenella sp.
CCCTCCAGACGCGCGCGCCCAAGCCGCCCCTCCCCTCGCTCGACTCACCTCAAGACTAGGCTAGGGAGTGGGGACAAGGCCTCGGGCGAGAATGGGTGGCCTTCCAAATCGGACTGGCATCAGACTCGCAGCAGTCTGCCATGGCCCACCGCATAGACTCGCGGCAGAGTGCGGGCGGACTGACGCACGCCCTCCGGCAAGCGAGGGACCCGTCGCCAAAGGGTGGACGACGGGTCCTCAGGGTCAGTGCGTCGACGGACGCAGCCTTGCCTTGGCCTACTCCTTCGAGACGACGGTGTACTCGCCGGAGTGCGGGTTGATGACAAAGGAGGCGAACTCCCCCGCGAAGGGGTCTCCCACGAAGCCGTCGCCACTGTTCTGGAGCTTGCCGTTGAGGTAGTCCCTGAGGCTCTGCGCCTCTACGAGTGCCACGTTGTACATGCGTCTCTCCCATCTATGGACGATACTGGGGGACATGCTATGCGCCTGAGCCGGCATGGTCTGTCGCTTTTCCAACACCACGCAGACTCCACGACGGAGGCTCGGGCGCGTGACGAACGGGGGAAGGAGCGGGACATGGCGGACAGGGGCTTCTTCGAACGCGCCTACGACGTAGTGAGGCAGGTGCCAAGCGGGCGCGTGGCGACCTACGGCCAGGTCGCCGCGATGATGGGAGAGCCCCGCAAGGCCCGCTATGTGGGATTCGCCCTGCACCAGGGCCCGGGGCTCTCGGGCGGTGTGCCCTGTCACCGCGTCGTCTTCGCAGACGGGAGGCTCGCCCCAGGCTTCGCCTTCGGCGGACCGGACGCCCAGCGGGCACTGCTGGAGGACGAGGGCATAGGCTTTCTCTCCGACGGCAGGGTCGACCTCGCACGCTTCCGCTGGGAGGCGTGACGGACTGAACCCAGGGCAACCCCTACCCCAACCGAGAGACGACCCTAAGCCTCCCTGGTGGCGACCACGTCCACGCCCGTGCCGCAGACGTCGGCGAGGACCACGTCGCCTATGTGGACGGGCGCCTCCAGCCCGACCTCCGCGAGTGCGCGCACGACGTCAAGCACCAGGCCCTTGGGCACGTCTCCCGCCGTCTTGACCGACACGACCGCAGCGACGCTGGACCCCGTCACGGGCACCGTCGTGGTCACCACGCGCGTGGGGTCGCAGACCTCCTTGCGGGCGTACTCGTCGCCACGCGGGCAGGCGTTGCCCCTGACCCGCGTGACCTCGCCGGACTCGAGCGTCACCTCGACCTGGCAGCCCCGCGGACAGCAAATGCAGGTGAGTTCCCTGGCCTCCATTGGCTATGCCTCCTCGAGCAGGACGCGAATCTTCTCTTCCCCTTGGAGACCCTGGAGCTGGTCGCGCCTCAGCACGACCTCCTGCATCTCCCCGGGGGCGACCATCTGCTTGAGGCGGTGCACGATGCGCCGCTCGCCGGCATAGACGCTCAGGTAGCGGTCCTGGTATACGTCAGACACGCGAAAGCGCAGGGTGAGCCTCTCGCCCATGCGCCGGGGCGAGAGGAGCGCAGGCACGGTGTAGCGCACGCCCTCCCCGCAGACGAGCTCGTGGGCGGGCGCAGCGGCCGCGTCGCCGCCTTCCGCGCCCAACGCCCAGGCGGCCGCGCTCCTGCCGGCGGCAGCGGCCTCCTCGCTCACGTAGTCGACGAGGTCGTGGACGTGCAGGACGTTGCCGCAGGCAAAGATGCCCGGCACGCTGGTCTGGAGCCTCTCGTCGACCACGGGCCCACGAGTGACGGGGCTCAGCACGACGCCCGCCTGGCGGCTGAGCTCGTTCTCGGGCAGGAGTCCCACCGAGAGGAGCAGGGTGTCGCACTCGTAGCGCCTCTCGGTCCCCGGGATGGGTCTGAGGGTCCCGTCGACCCGGGCGACGGTCACCGCCTCGACGCGCTTCTCCCCCTCCACGCCGACCACGGTGTGCGAGAGGAGAAGCGGGATGCCGAAGTCGTCCAGGCACTGCACGATGTTGCGCTTGAGGCCGCCCGAGTAGGGCATGAGCTCGGCCACACAGGCCACGTGCGCGCCCTCGAGGGTCAGGCGGCGCGCCATGATGAGGCCGATGTCGCCCGAGCCCAGCACCACGACCTCACGACCGGGCAGGTAGCCGTCCATGTTCACGAGCCGCTGCGCGCAGCCTGCGGTGTAGACGCCAGCCGGGCGCGCGCCAGCGATGTTGAGCGCGCCGCGCGGCCTCTCGCGGCAGCCCATGGCGAGGATGACCGCCCCCGCCTCGAGCCGAAACACTCCGCGCTCTGCGTTGACGGCGGTCACGACGCGGTCGGCGGACACGTCCAGCACAGTGGTCCTGAGCAGGGAAGGGATTCCGCGCTCGGCCGCCAGTGCCACGTAGCGCGCAGCGTACTCCGGGCCGGTGAGCTCCTTCCTGAAGGTGTGGAGCCCGAAACCGTTGTGGATGCACTGGTTGAGGATGCCACCGAGCCGTCCCTCGCGCTCGAGCACGAGGACGTCCTGCGCCCCCCCATCGTGGGCCGCGACGGCCGCGGCCAGGCCTGCGGACCCGCCGCCGATCACGACCACGTCGTGGCGCTGCACGCTAGTCACGAGGCCCACCTCCCCCGACGAGCGACTTCGCGAGCCCCACGACGTACTCCGAGCCAGGGCCGGACTTGCTGACGTGCAGCATGTCCATGCCCCCGACCTCCTCGCAGATGATCTGCATGACGCGGGGGGAGCAGAAGCCCCCCTGGCAGCGACCCATGGTGGCGGTCACGCGTCGCTTGACGGCATCTACCGACCGGGCGCCGGGAACGCGCCTGCAGGCATCGCGGATCTGCCCCTCGCTCACCCTCCTGCAGCGGCAGACGATGGTGCCATAGCTGGGATCCTCCTCGATGAGCGCGTTCCACTCGTCGGGCGTGAGCTCGGCCAGGTCGACGAAGCCCCTGCGCGTCGCGACGAACTCGGCCTTGGGCTCGAGTCCCAGGATGTCGCGAACGATGCCCGCGACCATGGCCCCGATGGCGGGGCTGGCGGTAAGTCCAGGGCTCTCTATGCCCGCGCAGTCCACGAAGCCCGGTGCCCCCGGTACCTCCCCGATGGCGAACTCGTGCTCGGGACGGTGCGCGCGCAGGCCCGAGAACGAGGTGATGGTCTCGCGGAAGGGGACGCCCCTCACCGTGAGCGCGCTCCTCTCCACCACAGAGCGGATGCCTGCGGGCGTGGTGGAGACGTCGCCCTTGTCGTCGACGTCCTCGGCGGTGGGACCCACCAGGAGGTTACCATGGGTGGTGGGCGTGACCAGGACCCCCTTGCCCATCTTCGTGGGCAGGGCGAAGACGGTGTGTCGCACGTGGCCGCCCGCCGTGGTGTCCAGGAGCTCGTACTCGCCCCGGCGAGCCACGATTGACATGTGCTCCGACGAGACCATGTTGTGCAGCTCGTCCGCATGCACCCCGGCAGCGTTGACCACCGAGCGCGCGACGACCTCGCCGCCGTCCCCGAGCAGGAGGTGCCAGAGCCCGTCCGCATCGCGGCGCAGGACCTCGACCCGTGCGTCGAAGCGGAACTCGACCCCGTTGGCCGCGGCGTTCTCTGCCAACGCGCAGCAGAGCCCCCAGGGGTCGCAGATGCCGCCCGTGGGGGCCCAGAGGGCGCACACCGCCTCGTCCGCGACGTTGGGCTCCATCCGGCGGAGCTCGTCCCTCTCCACTATGCGGAGGCCGGGGACGCCGTTCGCGACTCCCCGGGCGAGAAGGGCCTCGAGCGCCGGCCGATCCCCCTCACTCAGGCAGACCACCAGAGAGCCGATCCTCTCGAAGGAGAAGTCGAGGTCTCGGGCCAGCTCGGGGAACAGGGCGTTGCCCTCCACGTTGAGGCGGGCCATGAGCGTGCCCTCGGCCGCGTCGAAGCCCGCGTGCACGATGGCGGAGTTGGCCTTGGAGGTGCCGCAGCACACGTCGTCCAGGGCGTCAAGGACCAGCACGCTCGCATCGTAGCGCGAGAGCTCCCGCGCGGTGGCGCAGCCGCTCACCCCCGCCCCCACCACGACGACGTCATACCAGCGCTTCTCCATGCCTTCCCCTCCGGACGCGGCACATGCGTTGACATCTTATGTCGCATGGCGCAGGCGGGACGCCTCGCGTGCCGCCAGTGGTAGCGGTCGCGAGAGGGACGGCCCCGGCAGGAGTCGCCCCGGCAGACGTGTCAGGACCCCGGGCGGTCGTCCTACGAGGAGGCGAACTGGCTCTGATAGAGCAGCGCGTAGGCGCCGCCGCGGGCAAGCAGCTCGTCATGGGTGCCCGTCTCGACGATCCGCCCCGCCTCCATGACCACGATGCGGTCGGCGTTGCGCACGGTCGAGAGGCGATGTGCGACGACGAGCGAGGTGCGGCCCTCCATCATGAGGTCGAAGGCGTCCTGCACCTGGAGCTCGGTGCGGGTGTCGATGGAGCTCGTCGCCTCGTCCAGGAGGAGCACCGGAGGGTCGGCCAGCATCACGCGGGCGATGCAGAGGAGCTGCCGCTGTCCCTGCGAGAGGCCACCACCGCCCTCCCCCACCGGCGTGTCATAGCCCTGGGGGAGCTGCATGACGAACTTGTGGGCGTGAGCCCTCCTGGCCGCCTCCTCCACCTCGGCGTCGGTGGCGTCGGGTCGGCCGTAGGCGATGTTGTCCCGCACGCTCCCCTCGAAGAGCCAGGTCTCCTGCAGGACCATGCCGAAGGCGGCGCGCAGGCTGCTCGCCGTGAGGCCGCAGACGTCCTGCCCGTCAACCAGGATGCGCCCGGAGTCAAGGTCGAAGAAGCGCAGCAGCAGGCTGATGAGGGTGGTCTTGCCGCAGCCCGTGGGGCCCACGAGGGCGAAGCGCCCGCCTGCGGGGACGTGGAGGCTGAGCCCGTGGATGACCTCGTGGCCAGGCTCGTAGGAGAAGCGCAGATCCTCCAGCTCGAGCTCTCCCCTGGGGTCGGCGAGCTCCGTGGCGTCGGGCAGGTCCGGGGTCTGGGACTCGCTGTCCATGAGCTCGATGAGCCTGCGGGCGGAGGCGAAGGCACCCTGCACCTGGCCCACCACGGCCGAGACCTCGTTGAAGGGCTTCATGTATTGGTTCGCGTACGAGAGGAAGCTCTGCACCTGGCCCACGGTGAGCGGGCCTGGGCCCACGCCGACGACGCAGAGGCAGCCCACCACGGCGACGACGGCGTAGATCGCGTTGTTGACCACGCGCGTCGCGGGGTTGGTGAGCGAGCTCACGAACTGGGCCCTCTCGCCCGACTCGTAGAGGCGGCCGTTGATGCTGGCGAAGTGCTCGCGCGCGTCGTCGGCCCGGGAGAAGGCCGTGAACAGACGCTGGTTGCCCATGACCTCCTCCACGTAGCCCCCCAGCTCCCCCTGGATGCCCTGCTGGGCGGCAAAGCTAGATGAGGCGCGGCGCGCGATGAGGGATGCGACAAGGGCCAGGGCGGGGGTGAGGAACACCACCACCAGCGCCACGGGGACCGAGATGGAGCACATGAAGGCTATGGTCCCCGCGATGGTGACGATGCCGCCCATGAGCTGGTTGAGCCCCTGGAGGAGGCCATCGCCCACCGCGTCGGCGTCGGCCACCACGCGGGCGAGAAGGTCGCCGTGGGGATGCGCGTCGATGGTCGCGAGCGGCAAGTTCGATAGGTGGTCGTAGGCATCGTCGCGCAGGTCGCGCACCGTCTCGAAGGCGAGCCTGCTCACGAAGTAGCCCGAGAGCCACTGGCAGGAGGCGGCTGCCACGACCACCGCGGCAAGCGTCCTCAGCACGGGGACGAGCGCCACGGTGCCCGCGCCATAGGCCATGGCGTCGATGGCCCGTCCGATGAGGATGGGGAC
>CAMXZR010000092.1 GCA_947253595.1 uncultured Olsenella sp.
CAAGGAGTATCGTCGGCAGCGTCAGATGTGTATAAGAGACAGGTGGGAACCATCGAGGGGGGCGAACACGCTCGTGAAGCCGGGCTGGGCGGGTGCCTGGGCCTCTTCCTTGCGCACGGTCAGGCCGGGTGCGGATGCATCGGCCTGCGGCACCTGCTGCGGTTCGGGCGCCTGGAGCGCCTCCGCCATCGGCTGGTCAAACGCGGTCTGGTCCTCTGTGGGAGCCGGCGCCACGTGGCGTGGCTCCGGTCGGGGGGCGACGTCCTGTACGGACACCGCGCCCGTCACGTCCGCGTCCTCCTCAGGGACCCGCGAGGTGGCAGGAGCCTGCTGCTCCAGTTCCTCGTCCCCCTGTCGCTCGCTGCTGCGAAAGTGGTTGGCCACAAGAGCTCCTTTTTCTACGTAGCGAAAACTGACAGATTCTGGTGCATTCTAGCAAAGCGTCCCAAAGCCGCAGCTTAGGGGCCACCCCTCGCACATATAAAGCATGCTGCGGCCCCGACCCCTAGGGGTGCGAGGCCGCAGCCAGGCAAATAGGGCGCTCGTGCGCTAGCGGAGGAACTCCTCGACCTCAGCCTTGATGCCCCTCGCGTCCAGGCCGTACTTGGCAAGCAGGTCGACCGCAGGGCCGGACTCACCGAAAACGTCGTGTACGCCGACCTTGCGGACGGGTGTGGGACAGCTCGCGCTGAGCGCGTCGCAGACCGCGCTGCCCAGCCCGCCGATGACGGAGTGCTCCTCCACGGTGACGACCCTGCCGGTCTTCCGTGCGGAGGCGACGACCGTCTTCTCGTCGAAGGGCTTGATGGTGTGGATGTTCACGACCTCGGCGCTGATACCCTTGGCGGCGAGCGCCTCTGCGGCCTCGAGCGAGGCGGCGACCATGAGGCCGCAGGCGACGATGGTGACGTCCGTCCCCTCTCGCTCGACGATGCCCTCTCCCAGCTTGAAGTCATAGCTGGCGGGATCATGGAATACGGGGGCGACAAGGCGGCCGAAGCGCATGTAGACGGGTCCGTCCAGCTCGTAGGCGGCGCGGACGACCGCACGGGCCTCGACGTCGTCGGAGGGGACCACAACCGTCATGCCCGGGATGGTGCGCATGAGCGCGACATCCTCGTTGCACTGGTGGGTGGCGCCGTCCTCGCCGACCGAGATGCCGGCGTGGGTGGCACCGATCTTCACGTTGAGGTGCGGATAGCCTATGGAGTTGCGCACCTGCTCGAAGGCGCGGCCCGCGGCGAACATCGCGAAGGTGCTCGCGAAGGCGACGCGCCCGGTGGTGGCTATGCCCGCAGACACGCCCATGAGGTTGCCCTCGGCAATGCCCACGTCAAAGAAGCGGTCGGGGTAGGCTGCCTTGAACTTGCCCGTCTGGGTCGCGGCCGCGAGGTCCGCGTCCAAGACCACGAAGTCGTCGTGCTCGGCACCCAGCTCGACGAGGGCCTCGCCGTAGCTCTGGCGCGTGGCTATCTTCTTGGTGTCTGCCATCTGCTATGCCTCCTCGAGTTCGGCCATTGCCTGCGCGTACTGCTCGTCGTTGGGGGCCTTACCATGCCAGCCGATCTGGTTTTCCATGAACGAGACGCCCTTGCCCTTCACGGTATGGGCGACGATGCAGCTGGGGGCCCCCTTGGTCTGGCGCGCCTCAGAGAAGGCGGAGCGGAGCTGGTCGAAGTCGTTGCCGTCGGTGACCTCGATCACATGGAAGTTGAAGGCCCGGAACTTGTCGGCGATGGGCTGGGCGGAGTTGACCTCCTCGATGGTGCCGTCGATCTGGAGCCCGTTGTTGTCGACGATAAGGCAGAGGTTGTCGAGCTGGTGGTTGCCGGCGAACATGGCAGCCTCCCAGACCTGCCCCTCCTCGATCTCGCCGTCACCCAGAAGGCAGTAGGTGCGATAGTCGTCACCCCAGTGCTTTGCTGCCAGCGCCATGCCCACGGCGGCCGAGACGCCCTGGCCCAGCGAGCCCGTGGTCATATCGATACCGGGAGTGTCGTTCATGTTGGGGTGACCCTGCAGGTGGGACCCGATGTGACGCAGGGTCTCGAGGTCCTCCTTGGGGAAGAAGCCCCTCTGAGCCAGGGTCGAGTATAGGCCCGGCGCGCAGTGCCCCTTGGAGAGGACGAAGCGGTCGCGCCCAGCCTTGAGGGGGTCGGCGGGATCGACGTCCATCTCCTCGAAGTAGAGGAGGGTGAATATCTCGGTCGCAGAGAGCGAGCCGCCGGGATGGCCCGACTTGGCGGCGTGCGTGCCGGTCAGAATCCCCTTGCGGACCTCCCTGGCTATGGTCTTGAGCTCGTCATTGTCCATGGCGTCTCCTTCTGTCGTCTTGTGTCGCAAAGAAGGGCGCTCGCCCCGCCTCGCCAAAAAAGTCCCGGCAGGCGCGGACGCCGACCGGGACCAGCCTGCGATGTCCTACGCCTCTGCGGTGACCTTGGCCCAGTCGGCGGCGAAGAGCTCGAGGCCGCGATCGGTGAGCGGGTGGTGCACGCACTTCTTCAGCGCGCCGAAGGGCACCGTGGCGATGTCGGCACCGAGGAGCGCCGCCTGGGTCACGTGGTGCGGGGTGCGCACGGACGCGGTGATGATCTCGGGGCCACCCTCCTCGTCCCAGTAGCCGTAGCTGTAGTTGTGAACGGCGTCGATCATCTCCTCCAGGTGGTCGAGGCCCTCGTCCCCGATGTCATCGAAACGACCGACGAAGGGACTGATGTAGCGTGCGCCGGCGCGGGCCGCGAGCAGCGCCTGGGGAGCGGAGAAGACCAGCGTGCAGTTGACGCGGACGCCCTCCTCTGCCAGGGTGTGCATGGCCGGCAGGCTCGCCTCGCAGACGGGGAGCTTGACCACGATGTTGGGGGCCAGGGAGGCGAGACGCCTGCCCTCGGCGATCATGTCCTCGGTGGTCTCGGCAGTAGACTCGGCGGAGACGGGCAGGCCCTCGCAGATCTGGCAGATCTTGACCATGTGCCCCTCGAAGTCGGCCAGCTTGCCGCCGGTCTTGGCGTAGAGGCTCGGGTTGGTGGTCACGCCAGAGAGGCAACCCCAGGACTCCGCCTCCCTAATCTCACCGAGGTCCGCGGTATCGACGAAGAACTTCATGAAGAGCTCCTTTCGACGCGCCCGCTCGCGGGCGACTTCCATCGTACTTGCAAGACACGACCAGGGGCCACCACGTTACAGCGATAGCCTATCCCAGCTCCGCCATGGCGGCGTCAATCTTTCCGCGGACGAACTCGGATGCGTGAGCCACGTCGTCCTTCCAGGCGTCGGAGCCCAGGTACCACATCTCGCAGACGTAGCGACGCACGCCCTGTGGAACCAGCTGCGAGAGCGCGCCCTCGTAGTCGGTGGTGCCCTGGCCGAAGAGCATGTCGCGGTACTTTCCGGCCTCGGTCGCCTTCATGTGGGCGGCGAATATGTGGCCCGCACCTGTCGCGATGTCGCTCGCAACCGACTTGCCGTAGATGAGGGAGGCGTTCGTCAGGTTGCCCGCGTCGGGATACACGCCCAGGAAGGGACTTCCCACGAGGTCCACGTAGTGCATGGCCTTCTCGACCGTGTCCATGAAGGGGGTCTCCATGGTCTCGAAGCCCATCACGACGCCAGCGCTCGCCGCCATCTCGGTCGCCCTGGCGAGGTTCTCGGCGAAGTACCGCTCGGAGTCTGCGTGCGCGTCCTCCTCGTAGTAGGCGTCGTAGCCGGCGAGCTGAATGATGTGTAGGCCCAGGTCGCAGGCGAGGTCGAGCGCCTTGTCCATCATGACCAGGGCGTACTCGCGCTTCTTGGGGTCCCTGGCACCCAGTGGCCACTTGCGATGCCCCGAGAGGCACATGGAGCCCAGGGGCACACCCGTGCTGCGCATGGCGTCCACGACCGCAGCCCTCTCGGCGGCAGTCCAGTCCAGGCGGGCCTGGCGGGCATCCGACTCGTCGACCGATATCTCCATGTAGTCGAAGCCCGTCTCGGCAGCCACCTGGAGGCGTTCCTCCCAGCTCAGGTTCTGGGGGGTCGCCTTCTCGTACAGTCCCAGCTCGTAGCTCTTGCCCATGGGGCTCCCTTCATAGCGTCGCGGGACGGAAGCCCCAACCCGCGGCCGGATGACATGCCCTTGCGCGACGCCCTACTTGCCCTGGCCGTAGTAGGCATTGGGGCCGTGCTTGCGCATGTAGTGCTTGTCCTGCAAATACTGGGGGGCAGGGCCCGCCTGAGGTGCGAGAAGCTCGGTGCGGGCGGCCATCTTTGCCACCTCGTCGAGGACGACGGCGTGATAGACCGCATCGGCCGCGTCCTTGCCCCAGGCGAAGGGGCCGTGGTTGCGCACGAGACAGCCGGGCTGGGCCAGGGGGTCCTTACCCTCGAAGCCCTCGACGATGACCTTGCCTGTGTTGAGCTCGTAGGCCTCCTCGATCTCCTGCTGGGTGAGCCCTCGCATGCAGGGCACCTCGCCATAGAAGTAGTCAGCGTGCGTCGTGCCGTAGCAGGGGATGGCCCTGCCGGCCTGCGCCCAGGCGACGGCCCAGCTTGAGTGCGTGTGAACGACGCCGCCCACGGTGTCTCCCCACCTCTGATACAGGAGGGCATGGGTGGGCGTGTCGGAGGAGGGGTTGAGGTCGCCCTCGACGACCTTGCCTTCGAGGTCGCACACCACGAGGTCATCGGGCCTGAGGCTCTCATAGTCCACGCCGGACGGCTTGATGACGAAAAGTCCCCTCTCGCGGTCGAGCTCCGAAGCGTTGCCCCAGGTAAATACCACCAAACCGTACCGAGGCAAGTCCATGTTGGCCTCGTAGACCTTCTCCCTGAGTTCCTTGAGCATCGTCGTGTCGTCCTTTCTCGGTCGCGGGCGGCTCGCACGCAACGGCTGCGTCGGTCTCATTTTACCCTCTAGCGCCCTGGACGCGGCCCCCTATGGCATGGTTGGGCCACAAACGGGCGCGAGCACGGGCCGCTGCGAAGGCGGGGGTGCGTCGTGAGGGCGGCTACGCCGTGGCCCCGCCGGCCTGATTGGCAAGGTCGGCCAGCGCCTCCATGTCATCCCACAGACCGTCCAAGCATGTCACGGCCTTCTGATAGACGGCGTACTTGCGCTCGTACGTATCTTTGAGCGCCTCGTTGGGCGAGAAGGTCCTGCCCACACCCACCATGTGCTCGACGGCCTCCTCCATGCTCGCGTAGCGGCCCGTGGCGACGGCGCCGGCGATGGCGCAGCCCAGGGCACCCGCCTCGTCGGCGAGGACCGTCTGGACGGGAAGCTGCATGACGTCAGCAAAGAGCTGGGACCAGACCTCGGAGCGCGCGGCTCCCCCCGAGAGCCTGATGGCGCGCGGAGCGTCCTTTCTTGAGGCAAGAAGCCGGTCGAGGTGCTGACGATGACAGAACGTGATGCCCTCGTAGACGCTGCGAGCGAGGTGGCGCCGGTCGTGCGAGACGTCAAGCCCCACGAAGGTCCCCCGAGCGTTCTGGTGGGCGTTGGAACCCATGAGAAAGGGCAGGAACGTGGGAACAAAGCAGTGGGGGCCGACCTCGGCCACCCAGTCGTTGACGACCTCGTAGACGCTTTTGCCCGCGCTCTTCGCCTCCTGGGCCACCTCGGGCAGAAGCTGGCGGATGAACCACTCGTTGTTTCCCGCCGACGTGGCGCTCGACTCCTCGATGAGGTACGTGCC
>CAMXZR010000093.1 GCA_947253595.1 uncultured Olsenella sp.
CCGGAGAAGCCGCCACCGCCGCCTCCACCGCCGCTGAACGACGAGCTCGCAAGCCCGGCAGTGCTGACCTGGTGCGCATGTGAGATGCTCTCGCCGAAGTCCGCCATCGGCCTGGCAAGCCCTGGCTCGGTGTGGTACCAGCCGTACACCGGCATGATCATGGGGTCCTCGAGTATCTGCGGTGCCGCAACCTTGAGCTGCTTTATGACCTCCTCAGAGACTCCGAGGACCACGGCAAGGACCAGGAGCTGGTTCCAAAGGACCACGTCCTGGGGAATCGCCTCCTCCAGACGGGTGAAGTCGAGCAGCCAGCGCCTGAGCGCCTCCATCTTGGCCTTGATCTCGATCGCCTCGGGCGAGAGGCTCTTCATGCGCACAGCGCTCCAGATCGAGAATGCCCCGGCGAGGACGAGCAGCGCGACCGTAGCGAAGCCCCAGCCCATCATGACCTCACCGGCCAGTACCAGAACGATCAGTCCGACGGCGAGGAGGACGTCCAGGGTGCCGAGCAGGCCCATGCTCACCTGGCCATTGGAGTGCTTATCCTCCATGAAGCGACGCTCCGTAAGGCAGGCCTCTATCGTCGTCTTCCAGTCATCGTAGGCATCCCGGTAGCTCTCCGCATGGGCCTTCGCGATGTCTTCGATCTCCGAGAAGTAAAGCATGGTCGAGTTGCTGCGCTTGCCCTTCGAGGCGATCATTCGGAACATGAGCTTTATAGTCGCGGCGTCGATGCACCGAGCCTGTCGCTCGCCTGGACCCTCCGCGTGGGCAATCGAGCGGCCCACGTTATCGGGCGTGAACTCGAGCCGGTACTCGCTGTCCTGGTGGGTCCTGCCAAAGAGCCCCTTGCGGTTCGTCTTCACCAGGCTGAGCTTTGCCAGGCCAAAGTCCGTGAGCCGCATGAGGGATGCGGTGAGGTCCTCCTGCTGCGGACTGCCACCCCTCATGAGGGCGCCAAGGACCGCAGGATGGTCGGCAGAGGGCACGTCGCGGAAGTACCTGTCGTCAAACTGCGCCTTGTGCGTCGCGCGATACCTCATACGCCTGAAGGCGGCGTAGGCGGCGGTCGCGATGGCAATGGCTCCGCCAAGGACCGCAAGGCCATACGAGACCGCCCGCGCCTTTGCGCGGCGAGCGTTGGCCTCGTCGGCCCAGGCCTGCTCCTGGGAGGTGATGCTGTTGAGCTTGGCCTCAGAGGATGCCTCCGCCCCAGAGAGCCACTCGGACGGGAAGGCGATTCGTGCCTCGGCGTACTCGGAGCCTCCCACTCCAGGGGCTTCGTAGACGACGTTCCCGTCCACGAAGTTTACGGATGCGTCAAGAGGGCCGTGGCCCCATGCCTTGACGTTCTCTCCGGCAGAGACAGTCTGTCCGGCGGGAACGGGAAGGTGCACCACGCAGCGGACGTTCTGCGACTCGACGTCCCAGCCGTCCGAGACGAACTTCCAATAGAGCTCGGAGGTATCGGCATAACGGCGGGCGAGCTGGGAGTCCACGTAGTTGATGCGGAAGGTGACCGATTCGTCCTCATGTGCCGAGTAGAGCTTGACCTGCAGGTAGTCACCATAGTCGGTCACCGTGTAGCTGCCTTCGTCGCCCGAGTTCGACATGACGAAGGGGCTGAAGGTGCCGCCCTCCACGAGACCGACCTCGCCGACGGAGACCTGTACCTCCTTGCCCTCGTACCGTCCCTTGGGGATCTTCCAGTAGACGCCGTGGAACGAGCCGTCGAAGTCGAAGGTGCGATCCTCGGTGACCGAGAGGCTGCCGTCGGTGGCAACGGTGGCGTCGATGTCCACGTTCGTGATGGCGTAGTCCTTCGCCAGGGCGCGCAGGGGCAGGAATGCCATAGCTACGAGCAGCGCGACTGCGGCAAGGGCTACGACATGGAGCCGCATTCTGCACGCATGGTTGCGAGGAAGCGACATTGTTCCCTCCGATCCGTCTTGGGAGAGGGGCCGGACGCCCCCTCTGTAGAAGCATACCAAAGCGGAATGCCTCTTTCCCCACAGCCCCTCACGAGGGTATGGGCCCCACGAGGGTGAGGAGCGTCCCGCAGACGTCCAGGGTATCGCCGACCTGCATGCGCGCCAGCTCGTCCACCGCACGTCCCCTCAACATCGCGGGGTTCGTGGAGCCCAAGTCCTCCACGATGGCACCTCCTGGCACGAGGGACACCAGCAGCTGACGGCGAGAGACTGCCGCGGAATGCAGGACCACGTCGTTCGCAGGCAACCTACCCACGCTGAGGCCTCCGCCCGGGATGGGCACCACCACCTCGAGCTCGCTGCCCCTGACCCACACAGACGGGACCTCGCTGGCCCTGGCTGCCAGAGGCACACCGGCCAGCTCGAGGGTCTGTCCCGCCTCCTCGGGCTCCGTCGGCGGAAGGTCCTCGTCCCAGGGGCCCGGCTCGTCGAGGTCGTCAGCAAGAGGGATGCCCGGCCCACCCACACCCGCGCGGGAGAAGTCATAGAGGCAGCCGTAGCAGACCTCCATGTCAGAGAAGAGCTCCATCCCGCAGCGTGGGCATCGCTTGGTCATGCCCTTGTCATGGCCGCTGCACTCCGTCGTGCGCTCGTCACTTCCGTACGTTTCCATGGTCAGACACCTTTCGCTCGTGCCGGGGCGATTTCTCCCGGCAGTTCCGACAACTCGACCAGGTCCCCGTCGCACGGCCATGGGCCGGGCCCCTCGGGACGTTCCAGCACGCCAGCCGCGAAGCGGCACCCCAGCAGGCTCCCGGGCACCAAGCCCCTGCGCGCGAGGAGGACCCTGCCCCCGACGTCCAGGAACGCGACGTCGATCGCGTAGCGCATCCCCATGCAGTGGATGGAGCGGCACCGTGCGATCAGAATGGGGGTGGCGCTCCTCCCTGTTCCCAGGAGACCGCGCATCCGCCCCAGAAAGCCGTCCCTGACCTCGAAGCGGCCCAGGGTGGCCCCTCCCGCGACCCTCGCCTCGATCCTACGTCCACCAGGACCCCTCACCTACACCACCACCCCCGGCCTGAAGCGATCCACCGTGATGGAGCGCTCGTGCCTCAGCAGGGCGGGGGCTCCCAGGTCGACCCCCGCGATCGAGAGAGATCCCGGCCAAGGTCGGTAGGAGAGGGTGCACACGAAGGTGGTCAGGAGGGGCGAGACGGGAAACGACACGCCCTGCCCGCGCGGCACGGAGACAAGGTCTTCCGCGCTGACCCCCACCTCGCAGCCGGGCATGGAGAGACCCTCCTCGATCGCCGCCCTCACCTCCTCGCAGGCGGAGCCGACGCTCTGCTCCCCTGCGGGACTCACGCCATGGGCGATGACGCAGTCCGGCGCGATGCGGTCGAAGGCCGCGCAAGCCTGCAGGAAGCGAACCATGTTGAAGGCGACGAGGGCCACCGCGATCACGACTGGCAGCAGCACGGCCAGCTCCACGGCCATCTGGCCCGACTCGTCCGGCGGCACGGGACTCCCATGGGCGCCGACCCGCCTCCCCGGAGCCCTCACGTCAGTGCCCCCAGAATCGTTCCCAGGTCTATGGTCAACGGTACCGTGGTCCCTTCCATGCCTGGGACAGGCAGCTCGGCCACGGTGAAGGTCTTGTCCCCCAGCTCGTCAGAGACCATCTGCGCGCAGCGCCCCAAGAGTTCCCTGGGGTCCATGGGCAGGGCCTGGACCAGCTCCCTCACCTTGCCGACCTTCTCGAGCCCCGCCCGGTCCAGGACCTGCTGGCTATTTACCAGAACGGGCTTTCGAAGCCTCATGTCCGCAGGCTCGAAGCCCGCGGAGGCCACGGTCGTAGAGATCTTCTTTCGCAGCCACGAGGCGACCTTCTCGCCAAACACGCCCCCCATGCCGTCCAGAACGTCATCCGTGACCTTCGATACGCTCTCGTACGACGAGCCGTATGAGACGAGCAGCCTGCCCCAGACGCCCGTGATGCCGCCCACGAGATCGAGCACCAGGCCACCCCCGGACGGGGCGATGCCCTCAAACACGCTCGAGAGGACGTTGTGGCCATCGGTCGCCTCGTCGGGCGCGAGGGCGGCGGCGGACACGGCGACGCCGCGGGGAAGCTCGCTTGCGCCCACGAAGTTGGAGAGGGACGAGGGCACGGGCGTCAGGTCAGGGCGAGAAACCACCGAGACGCAGCCATAGGCACCGGGAGGGCAGAGCTTGGGCCTTCCCACCGAGAGAAGCTTCATGGCACGGTCGAAGGCGCTGTCGGCGCGCTCTGCGATCTCCTGCATCTCGCGCTCCGCCCGGACCTCCTCGCCCCTTGCCGCCTGGTACTCGCGGGACGCCTCCACCACGATCCTCCAGTAGTGCTCGTAGCCGTTGGGGATGTTGGTGGAAGCATCCGCGACGTTGCCCATGGCCACGCTGTCCATGCAGCAGATGGAGCAGCGTGCCGCGGCCCCCGCATCTATGTCCGCGAGGCTCGCAAGCCCTGCGTAAGGTCCCTGTGCCCCCGGGCACCCAAGCGAGCAGTGGAGCGTCCTCACCCCATCCTCCATGGTGCAGGGCCAGATGGCGTCGGTGTACAGGGTCGTCTCCCTGACCCCCGCCGTCGTGTGGGGGAGCTCCGGCAGGTCGATCGAGCAGAGCTCCTCCGACTCCACGCAGAGAGCCTCCGAGATTCGCTCGTAGGCATAGCGGAAGAAGACCTTGCGCGCGCAGGACCTCTGAAGCTCGTCCGCGTTCGAGCCCGACTCCGTCTCGGCTTCCCAGCGGCTCAGGTAGTAGTTCGCGCTGCGCAAGCGCGCGAAGTCGAAGCGCCACGATGAGGATTCAGGATAGCTGGGGTTCTGACCTCCCGCAAGTCCCGCCAGGCTCGCCGCCCGGCTCTGCAGGCAGTGGGGGTCGTCGACGTTGTCTGCCCTCCACGCCCGCTCCTTTGCCGCCTCGGCCCGCTCGTGAGCCGCCTGCTTGCGGGCAGACGCCTCGGCGAGCTTGCGGGCGTCCTCCTCCGCCTGGGCGGCGTCCAGCCCGTCGTCGAGCGTGGAGAAGTCGGACTCGCCCGCCTGCGGGAATGGCACGGCAATGCCCACGTAGCGTATCCCACCCTTCGAGTTTGCCGACACGCAGGAGGCGGAGTTGGCCATGATCAGGGACGGGAGCGCCGCCTCCAGGCGAGAGAGGCCCTCCGACGCGCTCCGGGCGAAGCCCCTTCGGGCGTCGAGCAGCCTCCTCCCCACCGAGAACACCCCCGCAGAGAGCGAATGGAGCGGGGGTATGGCCGCGATGACGAGCCCCGCTCCGCACACGACGGAACCCAGAAGACCCATGCTCAGCACGCAGGCGTCCACGACCTGGGCGACCGTGGAGTATGCCGCCACCACGTTGGCGCCGGCGAGCGCCGAGGCGTCGGCAACGGCCTGCACGTCTGCGGAGCGAGAGGATGCCCACTCCAGCGTGGCGAGACCAAAGACCAGAGAGAGGCTCATGAGCAGGGCCACGGCGACGGCCACCGTGGTATAGCCGCCGTCGTCGCGCACGAAGGCGGAGAGCGGGCACGGGGCCTCCCCTCCCCTAGCCCCAGA
>CAMXZR010000094.1 GCA_947253595.1 uncultured Olsenella sp.
CGCGCAGGAAGCGCGCGAAGAAGTCCGCGGGGACGAAGACGCCGCCGATGTGGCCGAAGTGCAGGTTCTTGTTGCCGTAGGGCATGCCGCCGGTGATGACGGCGCGCTGCGGGAAGGTGGGACGGGTGGCCTCGTGGGCATCGCGCTCTGCTGCCATGTGGGAGTTCCTTTGCTTGTGGCTGCTGTGTAACCGTCTTAGTATCCCACAACGGGCGGGGGTCCCGGCGGCCTCGTGGGGGGCGCGTCCCTCTCGTCCGACGTGGAGCTTGGGCACGATTCTTCGCACGTTGACTCTTGCGAGCATGCCATTGCGCGCATTGTCGATCGTTTTCCCAGCTGGCGATCACTGTCGTTGTACGTTCTGCGTGGTGGATCCTCAGGGCGTGCGCAAGAGCGTGATGGACGCCCTGCCATGTGCGCTGGTGCGTGGCTGCTGGCCTCCGCGTGCCAGCCAGTGGCGGATGCCGCGAGCTGGTTGGCACGGGCAGCGTCCGCCAAGGGCGTCCGCGAATATAGACTGATAGACTGGGAAGAGAACACGAGGAGAGAATGCGGGGAGAGGGAAGCCCCGCCCGTCCCAGGGAGGTGGGCGCATGGGCAGGGTAGGGAGGCTCGTGGGCGCGACCCTGGCCGTCGCGCTTCTCTTCTGCGCCCTGCGCCTTGCCTGGGGGCTCAACTACGTCCCGCATCCCAGCCACGCCAGCGAGGAGCTGGGCATCGAGCGCGTTCACAGTCCCCACGACGCGGACGCCGACGGCGTGGACGACCAGACCGACATCCTCGAGTCCGCCCGAGCATACGTGGCGACGCGACCGCGCTACCGAAGCGGCTACTACGCGGGTGGCTGGCCGGACGACGGGTGCGGGGTCTGCACCGACGTGGTCGCCCGCGCCCTTCTCGGCGCAGGCTGCGACCTGCGCGAGCTCGTGGCGGCGGACGTCCGCGCGCACCCCGGAGCATACGGCATCGACGCGTCCGACCCCGACATCGACTTCCGGCGCACGAAGGTGCTCACCCGCTACTTCGAGCGCAACGCGCGTCGGCTCGCGACGGACCTCTCCGACGTCTCGTCGTGGCAGGGCGGGGACGTCGTGATGTGGGAGGGCCACGTGGGCATCGTCTCGGACCTGCGGCGGGCGGACGGCGTGCCCTTCGTCATCCACCACTGGGGCCAGCTGCAGCTGCGCTACGAGGAGGACCGCCTGGATAGCTGGGGACGCATCGTCGGCCACTACCGCCTGGGCTAGGCATCGGCCCCCGCGGCTTGGGACAGCCGTCGGCCCTGCGGCTTGGGCTAGACTGGTCCCATTCCGCGACGGACGAGGGGGATTCCATGTCCAGGCTGCGCGCCAACTTCCACAGCCACACCACCTTCTGCGACGGCAGCGCGACGGCAGAGCAGATGGTGCGGGCGGCGCTCGAGAGGGGCTTCACCCAGCTGGGCTTCTCGGGGCACATGGACCCGGACGTCCACATGGACTGGCCCGCCTACGTGACAGAGGTCAGGCGCCTGCAAGCGGAGTATGCCGACCGCATCGACATCCTGCTGGGAGTGGAGCTCGACAGCGTCTATGACCCCGCCTGCTGCCCCGGCGCCGAGTACGTCATCGGCTCCACCCACTTCCTGGACGTCGAGACTCCCGAGCCCATGAGCGTTGACAGCAGCGAGGAGCACCTGCGCGCGTTGTGCCGCGAGCACTTCGGCGGGGACTGGCTGGCGCTGTGCCGCTCCTACTACGAGCTCGAGGCGCAGGTGTACGACCGCACCCACTGCGACTTTGTGGGTCACTTCGACCTGGTGACGCGCTTCAACGACTCGATGCGCTTCGTGGATGAGACGAGTCCCGCCTACCTCGCCCCGGCGCTCGAGGCCATGGAGCGGCTGGTGAACCAAGGGGTTCCCTTCGAGATCAACTGCGGTGCCGTCAACCGGGGGCGCAAGGCCGAGCCGTACCCACGCCATGAGCTCCTGCGCGCGCTGCACGACTTCGGGGGAGAGATAATCATCAGCGCGGACGCACATCAGCCGGAGCTGCTCGACGGCGGCTTCGACGTGGCGCTGCGCTCGGCGGCCGACTGCGGCTTCACGCACGTGAACATACTGGCGCACGACGCGGCGGGGCAGGTCGAATGGCGTCAGCTCGCGCTCGACACGCTGGTGGGTAGGGAGGTTCGATGACCGACGACGGACGGGCGCCCCTGCTCCTCCACGCCTGCTGCGGGCCCTGCTCGCTCGAGCCGGTCAGGCTCTTGCGCGCGGAGGGCTTCGAGCCCACGATCTGCTGGACCAACCCCAACATCCAGCCCGTGGCGGAGCACGACCGGCGCCTGCGGACGCTCCTTGGCTGGGCGCATGACGTCGCTCACGTGGACGTGATCGTTGCCGGAGACGACCGCAGTGCATGGGAGAGGGGCGTCGCCCCCGCAGGCTTCGACCGCGGGCGTCGCTGCAGGGCCTGCTATGCCCTGCGCCTCGCCGAGAGCTGCCGCGTGGCGCGCGAGCGCGGCTTCGAGTTCGTCTCGACGACGCTCGCCGTCTCGCCGTACCAACTCTTCGATGTCTGCCGCGACGAACTGGTGGCCCTGGCGCACGCGCATGGGCTCGCCGCCGTCTGGCGTGACTTCCGCCCCCACTACCCCGAGGCGACGGCCGAGTCGCGCGAGCTGGGGATGTACCGCCAGAGCTACTGTGGCTGCCGTTTCTCGTCCGCGGAGGCAGCAATCGAGCGCCACGAGGCCCGCGACGCCCGGAAGGCCGCCCGCGCCGCCCGTCGGGAGGGCCGCGTCGTGGTCGCGCGGCCCGAGTACCTTCCGGGCTAGTTGGGCCGCGGCCCCTCTCGCCGAGCGCGTCGATTGCACGGTGCGGGCGGTGTGTGGTGCGTGGCCGTCTGCTGTGGTAGTCGAGAAGTGGGCGTTTCCTGGGGCGATTCGGCCCGGAGAGCCGCCCACATCTGCCTTCTCGCGCGCCAAGCCGGAAGTGGGTGTCCGCCCCCGTGCCGCCGTCCCTCCTCCGCCGTCGCCCCGCATCCTCACACAACGCACGCGCGGGCCTTCTATAATCACCCCGCAGCAACGCATGCGCCGCGTCCGACCAGACGCCGACGCTCACGCCAACAGCAAGGATCCCCATATGCCCATGCGCACCGAAGACTTCGACTACCCCCTGCCCGACGAGCTCATCGCCCAGGCGCCCGCCGAGCCACGCGACTCCTGCCGCCTGCTCGTCCTGGATCGCGCCGACGGCTCCGTCGAGCACCGCCGCTTCACCGACCTCCTCGACTACCTCGAGCCCGGCGACCTCCTCGTCGCCAACAAGACGCGCGTCCTGCCCGCCCGCCTCATGGGCCACAAGCGGGGCTCGGGCGGCGTCGCGCAGACCCTCCTGCTTAAGCGCCGCGAGGACCTCGACGCCCTGGGCTCCGTCTGGGAGTGCCTGGTCAAGCCCGGCAAGCGGCTCAAGCAGGGTGCCGTCGTCGAGTATCGCGAGGGAGGTATCCACGCGCCCATGGACTGGCCCGTGGTCCTCATCGGAGAGGTCGTCGACTACCTGGACGAGAACCGCGGCGGCCGCCTCCTGCGCTTCTCGCCCGCCGAGGGACTCACGTTGGACGAGGCGATCCACAAGGCCGGCCACGTGCCTCTGCCGCCCTATATCACCGAGTACGAGGGCGATCCCGAGAAGTATCAGACCGTCTACGCCATGAAGGAGGAGCACTCCGCCGCCGCCCCCACGGCCGGCCTGCACTTCACGCCCGCGCTCATGGAGCGCCTGGCGGAGAGGGGCGTGGGCTGGGCGACCGTCGAGCTCGAGGTGGGCATCGACACCTTCCGCCTGGTTGAGGAGGACGACCCCACCCAGCACGTCATGCACACCGAGCGCTACCACGTGGGCCAGGACGTGGTCGATGCCGTGCACGCCGCCAAGGCGGCCGGCCACCGCGTGATCGCCGTGGGCACGACTTCGGTCCGCTCGCTCGAGAGCGCCTTCGATGCCTCGGCCCCCACCTCCGCGCCAGCGATGGTGGCCCGCCGCTTCGAGGGCACTCCCGACTCCGCGGCGACCCTCGGCAGGGGAGACCTGGTGGAGAGGCGCGACGCCACCACCGACCTCTACCTCATGCCCGGTTCGACCTTCCACGTGGTCGACGCCATGATCACCAACTTCCACGTGCCGCGGTCCACGCTCATGATGCTGGTCTCGGCCTTCGCGACGCGAGGGCAGGTCATGGCCGCCTACCAGAAGGCCATGGACGAGCGCTACCGCTTCCTGAGCTTTGGTGACGCGATGCTGATTCGCTAGGGGCAGGACGATCGAGCGAGGCGCGCAAACCGCGCGTGACCTGCGCGCGAGATTCGATGTACCTGCCCAGACACGATGTGTCCGCGCAAACCGCAGTTGATTTGCGCGGACACGGATATGGTCGCAGCCAGGGCCTCGCCCGTGGGCACGAGCCTCCCCGCCTCCGGTCGGATGCCTCGCCCCTAGTGGGGGAGCAGTGTCACGAGCAGCACGATGAACAGGACGAGCGCAGCCAGCACCACGCCCAGGAAGAGCAGGCGCTTGGGTCGGGTGCTCTCGCGCAGGTGTCGCTCGGTGCTGGCGAGACGTGCCACCTCGGCCTCCTGGCGTTCGAGCTCGCCCGTCGCCTCGGCTACGTTTGCGCGAAGCTGGGCGGTGAGCTCGGGCGTCGCATGTATCTGGTTGGCATCGTCCAGGACGGACTGCTCGACCTCGCGCTCGTCGCGGAGCTTGGAAGCTTGCCTCTCTCCCTCGTCGAGCTCCGTCTTCGCGGCCGAGATCTGGCCCTCGAGCTCCTTCTCGGCGGCGAGGGCCTCGTTGCTCATGCCCTCGAACTCCCCGCGCCGTGCGTCCGCCTCGCGACGCGCATCCTCGTTCTGGCGCTCCACGGTCTCGAGCGACTGCTTCTGGGTCCAGAGGTGGGTCTGGGCGTTGTCCACGAGCTGCTGACACTCGGCGGTGACGCGGGTGACCTCGTCGCGGGCGGCACCCAGGTGGGCCTGCTCGGCTACGAGCTCGCCCTGCAGCTTGCCCAGGGCGGCCGGGGCGGCGTTGGCGTCCTTCTGCAGGGACGAGAACTCCGCCTCGATCTTCTGTAGTCGGTCCTTCGCGTTGTCCACCGCGCGGTTGGCGGCCGCGATGCGCTGCTCGCGCTTCTTCACGGCGTCGGCCATCTGCTGCTCGGCGTTCCTCATGGCGCGCTTGAGGTCCGAGAGCGAGCGCGCGGTGTCGTCCGAGCGGCCCTTGGTGGACTCCATGAGCTCGCGGTAGGGCCTGAGGCGCTCCTCGTTGGCATGCCTGAGCTCGTCGAGCTGCCGCTGGAGCTGGTCGCGGCGCCACGAGGACGCCTGGCAGGAGTCGGCGAGCTCGGCGAGCTGGCGGTCGATCCCCGCCAGGGCGTCTCCCTGGCGTTGGACTATGCCCTGGTAGTCAGCCTCGACCTCGTCGCGGTGCGCCAGGCGGGCCCCGTCCTCCTCGATCTGG
>CAMXZR010000095.1 GCA_947253595.1 uncultured Olsenella sp.
GTGCAGGCGCTGTTCCGTCTGCATGAGCTGGAGCTCTCGGTCGCGCAGGGTGGCGGCGGGGTCGCTCAGGCAGCGACGGCTCCCCAGGGCCTCGACGCCCGAGCGCAGCTGGGCGAGACGGGCGGCGAGCGAGCGAGCGGCGAGCGCCTCCAGCCCGTCGAGGGACTGCCCGCTCATGGCAAGCGTGGCGGACATGCTGCGCACCAGGCGCTTCGCGCGCTCCGAGATCTGCAGCTCTACCTCGTCGATGCCGGGGGCGACGGACTCCGCCGCGGCGGTTGGCGTGGACGTGCGCCGGTCTCCCACCATGTCGCAGATGGAGGTGTCGGGCTCGTGCCCTATGCCCGTTATGACCGGGACGGGGCAGGCGGCGACCGCGCGGGCGAGGGCCTCGTCGTTGAAGGTCATGAGGTCCTCGAAGGAGCCCCCGCCACGCACCAGGAGGATGGCGTCCGGACGCGCCGCGGCGGCGACCCCGAGCGCGCGGATGATGGACTGGGGGGCACCCGGGCCCTGTACCATGCAGCCCGCCACCTGGATCTTGACCAGCGGGTTCCTGCGGGCGAGCGTGCGCTTCACGTCGTCGATGACCGAGCCCGAGAGCGAGGTGACCACGGCGACGCGCTGGCAGAAGCGGGGAATGGGCCGCTTGCGCTCGGGGGCCATGAGGCCCTCCGCCTCGAGCCTGCGGGCGAGCTGGGCGACCTGCTGACGCAGGAGCCCCTCTCCCGCGACGCTGATGCGCGAGGCGACGAACGAGAGGCGACCGCTCCCCCGGTACACGTTGAACCTGCCCTGCATCTCGAGCTGGAGGCCGTCCCTGAGCCGCACGCCGGACTTGGCGTAGCTGCCGCGCCACACGATGACGTCCATGGCGGAGGAGTCGTCCTTCACCTGGAAGTAGCAGTGACCCGAGCGGGCGTTGGGGCCGCGGAACCCCGTGACCTCGCCGTTGACGAGCAGGGTGGGCATCGCATCCGCCGCGGCGGCCGCCAGGGCCACCGCCTGGCTCACCGAGATGGGCTGAGGCCCGTCTCCCATGCCGTCTTCCCTAGCGCCTGTCACCGCTGCGTCCCAGGAGATAGAGGAGCTGGAGGATCGAGATCAGTGCGGCAGAGACGTAGGTGAGCGCCGCCGCGGTAAGGACCTGGCGCGCGCCCCGCTCGTCGAGGCCCTGGCCGCTCGCCGAGAGATAGGCGACCGCGCGGCGGGAGGCGTCGATCTCGACCGGGAGGGTGACCAACTGGAAGACGACCGAGAAGGCAAAGAGTGCGACCGCGAGTCGAATCAATCCCGAGAAGCTCAGGAAGACGCCCAGCATGAAAACGACCGCCCAGGCCTGCTGGGTGATGTTGACGACGGGGACCAGCGCGGTGCGCAGCCTCCCGAAGGCGTAGCCCTTGGCGGTCTGGACCGCGTGGCCCGCCTCGTGGCAGGCGACCGCGACCGAGGCCACCGAGCCCTGCTCGTAGTTCTCGTCGGAGAGGTGCAGCTGGTTGTCGCGCGGGTCGTAGTAGTCGGTGAGGTGGCCCTCGACCCTGGTGATGCCCACGGACGCGGCCCCTCCCACATCGAGCATGCGACGCGCGACCTCGGCGCCGGTAGCCCCCATGCTGGACGGGACCTTGGACCACTTCTTGTAGGTGCGCTGGATGTAGCGCTGGGTGATGACCCCCAGGAGGAGCGAGACCAGAACCACGCCCAGATATCCGAAGTCAAACCCATAACCGCTGTACATGCCCATTCTCGACCTGCCTTCCATCAATCGGTGGCTTGGAGCACTTGTACCCCATCCGCCCCCGCCGGGTTGCGGCCATCCTACGATAGGCCCGGGACGCAGCCGAGGGGAAGCGCTCAGAGCATCTCGATGCGCCCGTCCTTCACGGTAAGGCCCATCTCGCCCGAGAGCAGACGCGAGAGCTGGCTGCCCAAGAGCTCCGCCCTCCAGGAGCGCGAGAGCTTGGACGAGGAGGGGTCGGTGACGAAGTCCTGCAGGTCGTCCCTCGTCGCGATGAGCTGGGCGGCGACGCCGCTGCGCTCCGAGACCAACCTGAGCAGGGAGTACATGAGGTCGAGGACGCTCTCCGTCTCGGACGAGGGCCGTTCGCGGTGGGATCGCGCCGGCATCTCGTCGGGGTCGCATGCGAGTCCCCTGGCGACGGCCTCGACGAGCTCCTCGGCGTCGCGAGCGGGAAGCTGCTCGGTGCCCCTGATGCGCCTGAGGCGCTCCACGCTGCGCGGGGCCCTCTTGCAGAGCTCGACGAGCACCTCGTCCGAGACCACCCACTTGCGGGGGATGTCCCTGCGGGCGGCCTCCCGCTCGCGCCAGGCGCAGGCCTCACGTGCGACGGAGAGCTGCCTGCGGGTGAGCGAGCTGGCGCGCCTGAGGTGGAGATAAGCGTCCTTTGGGTCCCGCACGACGCGCGATGGGTCGGTGAGGGCGCTCATCTCGGGCTCCATCCAGGCGAGACGGTCGCGGCGCACGAGCTCGGACATCATCTGGTCGTAGATGCGCGGCAGGTAGATGACGTCGTCCTCCGCATAGCGAAGCTGGTCGGCGTCGAGGGGGCGACGGGACCAGTCGGTGAGGGACTCCGCCTTGGGCAGATGCACGCCGCAGCAGGCCTCGACGAGGGCCCCGTAGCCGATCTGCTGCCTATGGCCCAGGAAGGCCGCGGCAAGCTGGGTGTCGAACACCGGCGCGGGCAGGCATCCAAGACCGTCGAGGATGACCTCGAGGTCCTGCGTGCACGCATGGAACACCTTCGTGACGGACGTGTCCTCGAGAAGCTCCCTGAGCGGCGCGAGGTCCTCGATGAGGATGGGGTCGACCGCACAGGACTCCTCCTCGGTCGCGACCTGTATCAGACAGAGCCGGGGGTAGTAAGTCCTCTCGCGCAGGAACTCTGTGTCTACGGCCAGCACCTTTGATCCCGAGGCCCGCGCGCAGAAACGCGCGAGCCCCTCCGCGTCAGATATGTACACGCATGCTCGATTCATGTCTTGTCGCCAAAAACGGATACATTGGTAGCCGTCGGCCGGCCGTGCGCCGGCACCACCATCATACTCAAGGCCGTCGGAGGTCAGCATGCGCAGCCTCATAGTCCACAACAACGCTTCCGGCTTCGGATCGGATGCCGTCTTCGAGTTCGAGCGCGCCCTGCTGGAGCGGGGCGACGAGTGCGTCATGCGCGTGCTGCCCGCCTCGGGCGGAAGCCGCGCCGCCCTGGCCGACGCAGAGGACTTCGACCTCGTCGTGGCCTCGGGAGGGGACGGCGCGGTCTCGGGCCTCCTCTGGGAGCTCCGCGGACGTGACGTCCTCAGCTGCGTCTTCCCCTCGGGGACCGCCAACCTCCTCCACGCCAACCTCGGGTGTGCCGCAGAGCCGGCGGCAATCGCGCGGGCCTGCAGGCGGGGTCTTTGGGCGCGGACCGACCTGGGAGAGCTCAGTTGGGAGGACGGGACGGGAACGCACGTCTGCGGCTTCGGGGTCATGTCGGGGACGGGCTACGATGCCCGACTCATGCAGGCCGCCGTGCCCAACAAGCAGAGCATGGGCGAGGCGGCATACTTCGCGGCGGCGCTGAAGAACATCCGTCCGGAGGTGTCGCACTTCTCCATCGAGGTGGACGGAAGGCGCTACGAGCGCGACGGAATCGCCTGCATCGTCGCGAACTGCGCCATGATCCAGGGAGAGGTCGAGATCGTGCCCGACAGCAGCATGGACGACGGCAGGCTCGACGTGATCGTGCTCGAGACCGAGGATGCCGTCCACCTGCTCAGGCCCATGTTCGCAGGCCTCGTCGACCCGGCGGGCAACCGTCTGGGCAGGCCCTACCTCGAGCACTTCTCGGGAGAGAGGGTCCTCGTCCGCTCGAGCAGGCCGCAGCCCATGCAGATAGACGGCGAGCTGGCGACCGAAGGCGTCACAGAGTACGAGGCGAGGGCACTCCCCGCCTGCTGCAGGCTCGTGGTGGACGGGTTCAGCCGCTACCAGCCCCAGAACGACCGGAAGGCGCGACGGAGGGGCTAGCGGGAGAGCTGCACCACGGCGTAGCTCCCCGATTTCCCATCAGTGAGGTCCACGCAGAGCCCATCCTCCGCCTCGTGCACCCGAGGCACCACAAGGTCGCCCAGGAGCGCCATCTGACGGTACTGCACGCAGATGCGATGCGGCTCAAACGCCTCCCCCAGCTCGCCGAGGGCATCGCAGGAGAGCCGGATGTACTGCGCGTTGTTGACGTGGCGGTTGGTGTCCAGATGCTGCTCGGCAACGGTCACGGGCCGGGCCTCGCGGTACGGCCCCACGACGTCGAGCTTCCTCCGGGTGGGCGGCAGGTCGAGCCGGGGTGTGTCCTCGGCGTAGGCGAGCTGGGACTCGGGAATGCGCACGGGGACCTTCGCCTCGGTGTCGTACACGAACCAAAGGGAGTCCGCGCGCACGTAGGAGGTGCCGTCCGGCGCATCTATGGAGAAGTTGCGACCCGCCTGGGTGCGCTTCATCCCATATGCCCAAGTGGAGACCCTGATGGGATCATAGAAGCGTGGCAGTGACGCAATCTCTATCTGCCAGGCCGAGATGAACCACGCGAAGTGGTGCTCTGACATGAAGTCGAGCCCTATGCCCAGGCTCTGCGACTGGAAGGTCGAGCAGTCCTGGAGATAGTTCACGAGCCCCACGAGCGAGAGCCTCCCGTCCTCGTCGCACTCGCTGTAGCGCACTCTGCTGTCGAAGCTGTACATGTCCCTCTTCACCGTCCCTCTCGCACCCCCAGACGGGGCGCAACTCTCACCTAGTCCAAAACGTCGGCGTCAACGCACTCGCCCAGCACCTTCGAGAGGGTCTCACGCAGCATCTCTAGCCCGCTTTTGAGGATGGCGAGCGAGATGAGCGCGCCGGGCCATCCCTCGGGGCGCGCACCCATCACAAGGTAGACGAGGGCAGCCACCAGGATCGTGGCCGAGATTGCCGCGTCCATGGTGGCATCGGTGCCGGGCGCCACGGGGTGCCTGCGATCAGCAGGACGGGAGGCCAGCCGCGTCCCGATGACGGTTACGAGCGAGGAGGGCGCATCCGAGAGGTTGTTCACCGCGTCGAGGACGATGGCGATGGATCCCGTGATCGCGCCCACGAAGGCCTTGAACGCCGCGAGCACGACGTTGCCCGCGATGCCCGCCGCGCTCGCGCGGACGATGGTCCGGTCCCTCGCGTCGTCCCTCAGGCCCTCGAGGGGCGTTCCCGCCTCACGGCCCCCCTCGGGCCCCCTCCTTGGCA
>CAMXZR010000096.1 GCA_947253595.1 uncultured Olsenella sp.
CGTCGCGGTTGAGGATGTTCATGAACTCCTCGCCGGTGATGGTCTCCTTCTTCTGCAGGTAATGCGAGATCTCGTGCAGTTTGAAGCGGTTCTCGCGCAGGGTCCTGAGGGCGGTCTGGTGACCCTCCTCCACGAGCGCGCGCACTTCCTCGTCCACCTCGCGTGCGGTACCCTCCGAGCAGGTGAGCTGGGAGCCGCCACCCAGGTAGCGGTTGGTCGTCTCGCCCAGGGCGGTCATGCCGAACTTGTCGGACATGCCCAGCTGCGTGACCATGGCGCGGGCAATCTTCGTTGCCTTCTCGATGTCGTTCGCGGCACCGGAGGTCATATGGCCGAAGATCAGCTCCTCCGCCGCGCGACCGCCGCAGAGGACGGCGATGCGTTGCTTGTACTCCTCGCGGGTGGTGAGGTAATGCTCGTCCTCCTCGGCCTGCATGGTAAAGCCCAGCGCGCCCGAGGTGCGGGGCACGATGGTGATCTTCGAGACGGGGGCCTTGCCGTCCTGCACGGCGGCCACGATGGCGTGGCCGGTCTCGTGGTAGGCGACGACCTCCTTCTCGTGTTCGGAGAGGACCGTGGACTTCTTCTTCTCGCCGGCGATGACCACGTCGACAGACTCCTCGATGTCGGTCTGGGTGACCTTCTTGCGACCCATGCGCACCGCGCGCAGCGCCGCCTCGTTGATCATGTTGGCGAGGTCGGCTCCCGAGGCGCCGGGGGTCTGGCGCGCCACGGCGCCGAAGTCCACGCCGTTCTCCATCTTCACGTCGTTGGCGTGGAGCTTGAGGATGGACTCGCGGCCCGCGAGGTCGGGTAGCTCGACGGGAATGCGACGGTCGAAGCGGCCGGGACGCAGGAGCGCCGGGTCGAGCGAGTCGGGACGGTTGGTGGCGGCAAGCACCACGATGCCCTTGTGATTGTCGAAGCCGTCCATCTCCGCAAGCAGCTGGTTGAGGGTCTGCTCGCGCTCGTCGTTGCTCGTCAGCCCAGCGTCGCGCCTCTTGCCCACGGTGTCGATCTCGTCGATGAAGATGATGCAGGGCGCCTTCTCCTTGGCCTGCTTGAAGAGGTCGCGCACCTTTGCAGCGCCGCGACCCACGAACATCTCGACGAACTCAGAGCCGCTGATGGAGAAAAAGGGGACCTTCGCCTCGCCGGCCACGGCCTTCGCGAGCAGGGTCTTGCCCGTGCCCGGAGGGCCTACGAGCAGGCCCCCCCTGGGGCAGCGCGCGCCGATCTCGTTGTACTTCTCGGGGCTCTCGAGGAAGCTCACGATCTCCTCCAGCGACTCCTTGGCCTCGTCCTGACCCGCGACGTCCTGGAAGGTGATGCCGGTTTCCTCTCCCTTGACCTCCTTGGCTCCGGAGCGGCCGAGCCCCGCGCCTCCCAGGCCAAAGCCGCCGCCGAAGTTCATCGAGGGCCCGTCCTCGCCCATGGACTTCTTGAGCCTGCGGTTGAGCAGCCAGCCGCCACCGAAGATGAACAGCAAGGGCAGGCCGTACGAGAGCAGCAGATAGAGCCACATGTTGGAGCTCTGGTCGGGAATGTTGGCGGATATGTCAACATTGTGCTTCTGGAGCTTGTCCACCAGCGAGCTGTCGCCGGGGAACTGCGTGGTCTCAAAGATTTTCTCGCTGTCTCCCTCGCCGGTGGTGAAGCGTATCTTGCCGTTCGAGGTGTCCAGCTGAAGCTGCTTTACCTGGTCGGAGTCCACCATCCCGAGGAACTTGCTGTAGCTGACGCTGGTCACCTGGCTGCTCACGATGCTGGGATAGAGCGTCGTCCGAACAGCGATGGCCAGGGCGACGGCGATGACCAAGTAGAGGATCATCGACTGCCGCTTCTTCCTGTTGTCCATCTCCATCTGGCATTTCTCCTTTTGCCGTGCCGTGAGGCGCGTGCTGGTACATGTGCGAGGTCCGACCGTCTCGCCCCGGGCGCGGCGGCTCTGCTTTAGATACCCAAGTTGGGGCGCTTCACTCTCGCTCCACAGGAAGTCGGGCCAGGGGAGGGGTGCGGACCCCGGCAGTTGTCATGCGGTGGGCACCAGCGCCGCCCTGCGGCCGAGGTGCGTGGGGCCTCTCGGCTAGCGCTTGCCCTCTCCCATGGCTCCCGAGCGGTAGGCGTCGAGGAGGCGCGAGAGGTCCTCGATCTGCGCGCGTATGCTGCGGCCGGTGTCGGTGTCGGCAATCTTGAGGGGCTGCTCCTCCTGCTCGATCACGGTGACGTCGCTCTCTATGTCGGCGTTCTGGTCGAGCGCCGCGTCCACGCCCTGGAAGGGCTCGTGCGCCTTGATGCGCATGCCACCAGCGCCGAAGATCAGCGTGTATCCGGCAATGCCCGTCTTCTTGTGGTAGGCGTGGCAGAAGCCGCCGTCGATCACGAGGAGCCTCCCGCCCGCGCGGCAGGGGCTCTCGCCCGAGCGGGCCCTCACGGGCGTGTGACCGTTGATGATGTGCGAGTGCTCCCCGTGCAGGCCGAACTCAGCGAGCACGCGCTCGCAGACCTTGGGGGAGTTGGTCAGGCGGTAGTAGGGGTCCTCGGGCTCCACCCAGGTCGAGCGGTCCGCCACGAAGGTGCGCTCGAAGGTCTTGACCACGCGCCCGGAGAGCGGGGAGTGCCGTCCGCACCAGAGGTACCACATCCAGTCGAGCGCCGGTTGGTCCCCCCGCGTCCACGCGCGCCTGGCGACGCGGTCGCAGAAGTCCATGTATGCCCGCCCCGTGTAGTCCATGCCCTCCCCTCGCACGCTGCTGGGGTTGCCGTCCTCGTCGAGCGGCAGGCAGCCGTGGAAGAGCAGGTTCCCGTTGCGCACGAGGTAGAGGCTGCCATGCTCGTAGAGGAAGCCGATGTGGCGACGCAGGCGGTCGCTCGCTCGGAAGGACTTGACGAGCCCGCGCACGACCTCTTCCTCCTCAGGGTCGAGTTCGTAGGGGCGTGCCGTGCTGATGGTGGGAAAGTCGCAGGTCCTGAGCTCGCGGATCTGGCCGTCGATGGTCACCGTGCCGTCAACGACGTCGATCTTGTCCAGGAGCAGGCGCTCGTCCATGCCGAAGTCGGGGTGCCTCTGGATGAGCTGGCCCTCCAGCTTGAAGAGGATCACGCTGATCGCCTTCTCCATGGGGGAGATGACGTCGTAGTCCACATAGGTCCTCTCCGCGAAGAGCGCGAGCTGGCGCAGGCTGATGCCGTAGGCGCTCTCGAGGATTTCGAGCGTGTGGTAGCGCACGTTGGAGCGCACGACGGCGGCGACGCAGGCCTCGCTGCCGGCGGCCGCGCCCATCCAGACTATGTCGTGGTTGCCCCACTGCACGTCGAGCGAGTGATACGCCATCAGGCGCTCGACGATCTTGTCCGCGTGGGTGCCGCGGTCGAAGATGTCGCCCACCACGTGCAGGTGGTCCACGGCGAGGCGCTTGATCAACGAGCTCAGGGAGATCAGGAAGTCGTCGGTGGAGCCCGTGCCCACGATCGACGAGATGATCTGCTCGTGGTACTCGTGGCGGCTCGTCTCGCCCTGGCCCGATGCGTGTAGGAGCTCGTCGATGATGTAGGCGTACTCGACGGGCATCGCCTTGCGGACCTTGGAGCGGGTGTAGAAGCCCGAGAGGTAGCGGGCCAGCCGCACCAGGCGGAAGAGCGTGGCCGCATACCACTCGTCGGTGTTCGCCCCCGCCGCGCGCATGCGGGCGAGCTTCTGCTTGGGGTAGTAGATGAGGGTGCAGAGGTCGGCGCGCTGGCTGGCCCCCAGCTCGGTGGCGAAGATGCGGTCGACCTGCTCGCGGATGACGCCGGAGCAGTTGTTGAGGATGTGCTCGAAGGCCTCGTTCTCGCCGTGCACGTCGCTCATGAAGTGCTCGGTGCCCTTCGGCAGGTTGAGTATGGCCTCGAGGTTGATGATCTCGGTGAATGCCGAGCGCATGGTGGGGAAGTTCTGCGAGAGGAGCCTCAGGTAGCGCAGGTCGTATGGGTCGTCGTGCGTGTCGGTCGTCGTGCCCGTCGAACTTATGACCTCGCCAGCCAAGATGTCCCGCCCTTCTCGCGTCCGCCGCGGTCCCGTGACGCCGCCGCGACCCTCTTCTCGTGTGCCTATCGTTGACGAGGCGGCCGTCGCGTTCAATGTTCAAGCTGTGGATTTCCGCGCATGGCGTCCTTAGGGCGGCGTGGGTCGTGCGGGCACTGCCGGGTCAAGGGTTAGACCTGTCGCGGAATCCATTCCTCCTCCGGTAGGTCATCTTGTCCTTCGCCACGGAATCGGGGCGACTTTCGCCAGAAAGCGTTGCAAGCGACAAGACCGTGCCTCCCGCGGCGGCCGCCTCGTCCCGGCGGAAGAACTGCCGTGGCGGCTTCCGACCCGCGTTCGCACGCCTGCGTGCCGCGGCCGTGGAAGCTCCGTTCGCCCGCGCGTCGCTACCGTTCGCGTGCTATCATCACTGCCATCAAAGGCTGTGAAGGGGAAGAGTACCTGGGGCAGCGTGGCCAACAGAGAGCGACGCAGCTGAGAAGTCGCGACCACGTCCCGGAGAAGATCGCCCCGGAGCCGCGGCCCCAAAGCATGCGAGCCCGGCAAGCGGGCGCGCATGCGAGTAGGCGCCGTCGGAGTGGCCGCCGTCACAGGCCAGCCGAGTTTGGCGGATTTCCGCTCGCTGGGTGGTCACAAGCGAAGTGTCGTTCGAGCGCTTCGTCCCAGCAGGAGGGACGGGCGCTTTTTTCATGCGTCCGGAGGGGCGCGCCTGCGGGCAACGCGGGGGCAGAAGGCACGGAAGGAAGGGCGCAAGCGTGGCGAACGAGTACAAGAAGACGATGAACCTCCCCAAGACGGGGTTCCCCATGAGGGCTGGCCTGGCCCAGAACGAGCCCAGGTGCCTGGCCGAGTGGGAGGCCAACGACGTCTACGGGCAGATGATCAAGAAAAACGAGGGCCACGAGAAGTTCGTTCTCCACGACGGCCCTCCCTACGCCAACGGTCCCATCCACCTCGGCCACGCGCAGAACAAGATCTCCAAGGACATCATCAACCGCTATTGGTCCATGCGCGGCTATCAGACCCCGTACGTGCCCGGTTGGGACTGCCATGGCCAGCCCATCGAGCACAAGGTCGAGGAGATGCTGGGCACCGACAAGTTCAACCAGCTTCCCACCGAGAAGATTCGCGAGCTCTGCCGCAAGATGGCCGTCGAGCAGGGGGACACCCAGCGCCAGGGCTTCAAGCGCCTGGGCG
>CAMXZR010000097.1 GCA_947253595.1 uncultured Olsenella sp.
ATGCGTTGGCTACACCGAGGGAGACCCCCACTGCGAGCGCGCCCGCGAGCTCATTCGCAGTGAGGTGGGACGCGATGACGTTGACGTGGAGTTCTGCATCGGCGGCACCTCCACCAACGTCGTGGGCGTGACCGGCATGCTGCGCGACTGGGAGGGCGTCATCTGCACCAGGGACGCCCACATCAACGTGCACGAGACGGGCGCGATCGCCGCCTGCGGGCGCACCGTGCTGCCCACCCAGGACGAGGACGGCTTTCTTTCCGTAGAGAGGGCCGAGCAGGTCTACAGGAACCAGACCCTCACCGGGCGGCACATGACGCTGCCCAAGCTGGTCTACATCACGAACGCCACCGAGTTCGGGGGCGCGTGGAGCTGCGAGCGCTTCGACGCCGTCTGCGACTGGGCCCAGGACCGCGGCCTCAAGGTCTTCGTAGACGGGGCGCGACTGGGCAGCGCCCTCACCAGCGAGGGCAACGACCTCAGCCTGAGGCACATCGCCGAACGTGCGAGCGCCTTCTACATCGGCGGCACCAAGAACGGGATGCTCTTCGGGGAGGCGATGGTCATCGCCGACCCCGAGCTCAGGGAGAGCTTCCCCTACCTGGTGAAGGAGCGGGGCGGCCTCATGGCCAAGGGGCGCCTCCTGGGCGTGCAGTTCGAAGCGGCCTTCGAGCGCGACGGGAGCGGCGAGGCACTCTACTGGAGGCTGGCGCGGCAGGCCAACGCCCGTGCGGCACGCCTCAGGGAGGGCATGGTCGGCTTGGGCTTCAGGAGCTACCTGGACTCCCCCACCAACCAGCAGTTCTTCGTGGTCTCGGCCGGGCAGGCGCGTGCCTTCGGCGCGGCCGCGGGCGCAGAGACCTTCGCCGTCCTGCCCACGGGCGAGGAGGTCATCCGCCTTGTCTGCTCTTGGGCGACGCGCGAGGGGGACGTGGAGGAGCTGCTGGAGTTCGCTGGCACGCTGTCATAGCTTTTGAGCGCGACGACCGCGGAGGCGTGCTTCTCTCCGCCGCGAAGGCATCCGACACGCGCGAGGCATGTCACGACAGCGTCCAACGCGTGCGAAGGCCTATCGCAGCAGCGCCCAATGCGCGTCTCTCGGCACCGAAGGCACCTCACGCGTCTCTCCTCGCGCCAAGAACGTCCAACGCGTGCGACGGGAGCGCGCCAACTGGGGTGATGCGGGGCAGAAGGACGCGTCGGACGTTGTCGCGCAAATTAGAAACGCGTTCGACGTTTTCGAGCGCACTAGAGACGCGCCGGACGTAGTCGAACAGGCGAGAGACGCGCCGGACGCTTTCGACGCTAGCTGAGAGACGCGCCGGACGTTGTCGCGCGAACGCGAAGACGCGTCGGGCGCATCCGATATAGTCAGACGAGCGAGAGACGCATGCGACGCATTCGAGCAGGCGAGCCGCAGACCCGGAGCCAAGCCCCTCTCGCCATATCCGCGTCCTACGCGCTCTTCATGATTACCGAGCGCACGACGCCCGCTGCGGCGTCACAGGCGTCCAGGCAGCCCTCCATGCGGTCGAAGACGCGCATCCAGCCCACCACGTGGCCGCGCCGCGCCTCGTCCAGGGTGTCATCGTGGAAGAGGTTGCGCAGCCCCCGCTCGTAGACGTTGTCACCCTCGTCCTCGATGTTGCCCACGGCGATGGCCTTCTCCATGACCACGGGGTCGTTCTTGTAGTCGGGCAGGCGGTCGAACATCACGCAGAGCTCCTTGACGGCTTGCAGGGTGAGCTCGGCCATCTGACGCGCCTCGACGCGTGTGGTGCTCATGTTAAAGAGGTCCAGGCCCGTGCAGACGCCCTCGATGTAGTCCACGATGTCATCCATCTTGAGGGCGAGGTCGGATATGTCGTTGCGGTCGAAGGGCGTGATGAAGGAGGAGTAGAGCTCCTTCATGATCTTGCGCACGTGCTCGTCCGCACGTCCCTCGTGAAGCTTCATGGCGGGAATCATGGCGATCGACTCGGGGTAGCCCTCGACGAACCTCACGTAATCCTCGGCGGAGGAAAGGATCTCGGTCGAGAAGTCCCTCAGCAGGGTGTAGAACGGGTCTTCCTTCTTGATGCGAGCCATGTCTCTCTCTTTTCTGCACGTGGTCCGTTGGTCGTTGGCAAGGGTGCGGCGGCGGCGCTCGGCCGTCGCAGGTGCGGCACGAGGCCGCTAGAAGAGCACGAGGAAGAATCGGGCAAGGAGATAGCCGATGAGGCCGCAGCCCGGGAAGGTGAAGACCCAGGTCAGCACCATGTCCTTGGCTATGGCCCAGTTGACGGAGCGGACGTTCTCGGCCGCGCCGGCACCCATGATTGCCGCCGTCTTGGTGTGCGTGGTGGAAACGGGAAGCCCCGTGAGCGTGGCGATGAGCAGCGATGCGGTTGCGCTGATGGACGCGGCGAAGCCCTGGTACTTGTCCAGCTGGACCATGCTCATGCCCACGGTCTTGATGATCTTCTTGCCGCCCACGGCGGTGCCCAGGGCCATGACGCCGGCGCAGAGCACCTCGATCCACAGGGGAAACCCGCCCACGTCGGCGATGCCCATGTTGGCGGAGAGGGCGATGGCCAACATGGCGGTGGACATGAACTTCTGGCCGTCCTGGGCGCCGTGCATGAGGGCGACGCCTGCGGCGCCGATGACCTGCATGCGGCCAAAGAAGTTGTTGGCGCGGCGACGGTCCGCGTTCCTGCAGGCCACGGGGATGACCTTGGCGATGCCCCAGCCAGCCAGGTAGCCCAGGACGGTGGAGAGGACCAGGCCATAGATGACCTTGACCCACTCGCCCATGTTGACTCCGCCCAGGCCACCGTGCACGGCGAGCGCGGCACCGGTGAGACCGGCAATGAGGGCGTGACTCTCGGAGGTGGGGATGCCAAAGACCCAGGCGCCGACGCCCCATGCCACGATGCCCACCGTCGCGGCGGCGAGCGCTATGAGGGCGGCGTGGGTGTCCCCACCGAAGTCGACCATGCCGCTCATGGTGTCCGCCACTGCGGTGGAGATGAACGACATCGCGACCAGGCCCACGAAGTTGCAGATGACGCTCATGGCGATGGCCTCGTTGACGCCGATCGAGCGCGTGCCCACAGGCTCGGCGATGGCATTGGCGGCGTCTGTCGACCCGTTGACGAAGATGGTGCCCAGGACGAGCACCATGACGACCGCCAGGAAGGGGTTCGAGGCGAGTATCTGCAGGAACTGGGGGAAGCTGATCATGGGTCACCCTTCTGTCGGGAGAGGCGGACGCAGGCGGCGCGAGGCGGCCGGCTGACCCGCCCTGGTGACCTGGAGGGGTAACCATGTCCCCGGCGGCACCAGGTTCGATTATATAGCCTCGGATGACCCGACGTGCCGGAGGCGTCGAATGCAAGCGCGGATACGCGGGTGGCTAGAGGGAGCAGGACCAGCGCAGGTTCTCGTCGTCCGCCTGGGCGGCCACGTCGGGGACGAGGGAGAGGCACCCCGCCTCCCAGCAGCGGTGCTCGCGCACGACGGAGGCGGGGACGCCGGCGACGGTCACGTCGTCGGGAACGTCGTGGAGCACCACGGCACCAGCACCGACCTTGGAGTTGTCGCCGATGCGAATGTCTCCCAGGATGGTGGCTCGTGCCCCGACCATGACGTTGTTGCCCAGGGTGGGGTGCCGCTTGCCTGCGTGCTTGCCCGTCATGCCCAGGGTGACCCCCTGATAGAGCATCACGTCATCGCCAATCACCGCCGTTGCGCCGATGACCACGCCCATGCCGTGGTCTATGACGAGGCGGCGGCCGATGGTCGCTGCAGGGTGGATCTCGACCCCGAGACGGCGGCGCGTGCGCTGCGAGAGGTAGGTCGCGAGCCTGCGTGCGCCATGCTCCCAGAGCCAGTGGTTGCGGCGGTACGACCACACGGCGTGCAGCCCCGTGGCAAAGAGGACGACGTCACGGGCGGAGGTCGCGCTGGGGTCGCGGGCGAGCACGGCCTGCACATCCTCGCGCAGGCGACCCAACAGCGATGGTCGCCGTCGGCTCGCCTGGCTGCCGGCAACGTCGCCGGCCGTCGCGAGCCCGTCCGTGCCACTTGCCTGGTAGCCTGCCTCGATGAGTTCCATGACGTCCCTCTCCCCTGCCCTTGCTGACGATGTGGTCGCGTCGCGGGCCTTGTGATTCGCGTGGGCCACCCCCGAAGCCCCGTCGCGCCTGTCGGCCGCGTGTCATGCCGGGGCCGCCACCGCGCCCCCGTCGCCACCTCTCCCTAGGGCTCCATGGAGAGGTAGCGCTCGCCCGTGTCGGGCAGGATGGCAACGATTGTCCTGCCCGCGTACTCCACACGTCCGGCAAGCTCAACGGCCGCCGCGACCGCCGCCCCGGACGAGATGCCCACCAGAAGACCCAGCTCGTCTGCCAAGCGCCTCTTGGTCTGGATGGCGCTGTCGGAGCTCACGGGCAGGACCTCGTCCACCACGGCAGCTTCGTAGTTCTTGGGCACGAAGCCCGCTCCGATGCCTTGGATGCGATGGCCGCCAGCGGGCTTGCCTGCCAGGACCTGCGACTCCTCGGGCTCGACGGCGACGGCGCGGACGTCGGACCTCTGCTCCTTCAAGTACCGAGCCGTTCCAGAGATCGTCCCGCCGGTGCCCACGCCCGCAACGATGGCGTCCACCTGGCCGTCCGTGTCGGCCCAGACCTCGGGGCCGGTGGTCCGGTAGTGTGCCAGGGGGTTGGCCGGGTTCTCGAACTGCCCGGCGACGATCGAGCCGGGGATGCTGGCGCGCAGCTCCTCGGCACGGGCGATGGAACCCTTCATGCCCAGTTTGCCGGGGGTGAGCTCGATGCGCGCACCATAGCTCGCAGCGAGCTTCCGGCGCTCGACGGACATGGTCTCGGGCATGACCAGAATCATGTGATAGCCGCGCGCGGCGCTGAGCATGGCCAGCCCGACGCCGGTGTTGCCGCTGGTGGGCTCGATGACGGTGCCGCCGGGACGCAGGCTGCCGTCCGCCTCTGCCGCGTCGAGCATGGCGCGGGCGACGCGGTCCTTCACGGATCCTCCGGGATTGGTGGCCTCGTACTTGCCCAGGACGGTGGCCTTACCGTCGGCAAGCGACGACAGGTCGACGAGTGGGGTCCTGCCGATGAGGGCGTCAATCTTCTCTGCGTAGTTCATGCCATGTTCCTCTCGGGTTAGGGGGCGTGTCTCTTCGGGCGGTTCCTGGGTGGTGG
>CAMXZR010000098.1 GCA_947253595.1 uncultured Olsenella sp.
GGGAGTGGTGACGCTCTATCGCATGGCCCTCACGCTGGCCGAGCGGACGCTGAGGGGACTCCTTCCCGACTTCCTCTCCTCCGGTCAGGGCTCCTGTGCTTCGCCGCCCTCGCAGTGGCCTGCTGCCTTGCCGTGACAACCCTCGTGCGCTGGGAGCGCCATACCTCGGGCTCGGGCATCCCGCAGACTGACGCCGAGGTCATGGGCCGCATGGACATGCCCTGGCACCGCGTGCTCGCGGCCAAGTTCAGCGAAGGCGTGCTCTGCGCTCTCGCGGGCCTCTCCCTGGGCAGGGAGGGACCAAGCGTCCAGCTGGGTGGCATGGGGGGCAAGGCCGTCTCGCGCCTCCTCGGAAGGAAGAGGGGAGAGGAGCGCCTGCTCGTGACCTGTGGCGCTGCCGCCGGCATGTCCGCCGCCTTCAACGCGCCGCTCACGGGCGTGCTCTTCGCCATAGAAGAGATCCACAAGGAGTTCGCGCCGTCGCTCATCGTCTCCGCGATGGCAAGCGCCATAGCCTCCGACTTCCTCGTGGCCCAGGTGCTGGGCGTGCGGCCCGTGCTCAAACTCGCCTTCATCAAGGACATCCCCCACGACTACTACCTCTATGTCGTCGCCCTGGGCGTCTTCTGCGGCCTGGCGGGCGCCCTCCATAACCGCGGGATGTTCGCATGCAACGAACGCCTGTTCGCAAGGATGGGGGAGATGCCGCTGCAACTGAGGCTCGCCATCCCCTTCGCCTTGGCCATTCCGGTCGCGCGCCTTGCGCCCGACCTGCTCTGTGGTGGCGACGCCATCGTCGAGCTGCTCTCGGTACCCGCGGCGGTGCCCCTGGGGACGCTTGCGCTGCTGCTCATGGGGAAGTACCTCTACACCACGGTCTGCTTCGGGGCGGGCACGCCTGGAGGGACGCTGTTTCCGCTCTGCGTCATGGGGATGCTCTGCGGCGCGGTCTTCGCGGCCGTCCTGACTCGCATCACGGGCATGCAGTCGCTCTTCATGGCCAACTTCATGGCGCTTGGCATCGCCGGGCTCTTTGCATCCGTCGTGAGGGCACCCGTGACCGCCGTAGTGCTCGCCTTCGAGCTCACGGGAAGCATGGACGCGCTGCTCTCGGTCTCCATAGTCTCCATCGTGTCATACGTGGTCGCCAACCTCACCAAGACCGACCCCTTCTACGAGAGGCTGCTCTCCAAGCTCCTAGACCTGACGCCCGTGGACCCGTCCGCAAACGGCGTGCCAGGCGAGAAGATCCTTCACACCTACACCGTCGGCGCGGGCAGCAGGCTCGAGGGGCGTGCCCTGGGAGAGGTGGGCTGGCCGGACGACTCGCGCATCGTCACCGTGTCGCGTGCGGGCGTGGACCTCGTTCCCAATGGGGAGACCATCCTCGAGGCCCTGGACGAGATTCTCGTGATCATGAACACAGACACCGAGGCCGAGACGCAGGAGCTGATCCTGGACTACTGCCGTAGCTCGCTCGCAACGGGAAAGGTTCCGCGTATCGGCTAGCGTCTCGCGCAGGGGAGTCGCGGACGGTGGGGTGGAAGCGAGGCTGGCGCTCGGACGCGACCCTCAGGGCAGAGATATTGGAAGTTCTTTTTACTTTACATAAGATATATTATCACGGTTTTAGGGGAGTTTAAAAAGAATGGGGCCGGACAACGCTCCAAGCATTGAGTTCGAAGCGTGCCCGGCCCTCACCTCGTCTCGCCAAGACTCTGGGAGCCCGTTTTTGCGAAGCTTAGTGGTCGATGGGCTGGCCCAGATAGGACGCGACGCTCGTGGCGGCCACCGCGCCGTCTGCGGCGGCGGTGATAATCTGGCGCAGCGGGGTCTGGCGAACGTCACCCGCAGCGAAGAGGCCGGGAAGGCTGGTCGCCATGCGGTCATTGGTGATGATGTAGCCGTGCTCGTCCACGTCGACGGACTCGCTCACGAGCTCCGATGCGGGGATGCGGCCCACGAAGACGAAGACGCCGAAGCTTCCCTCGTCGTACTTCTCGACGTGGACGTCGCCCGTCAGGTTGTCCCTGAAGCTGACGGTCTTGAGGAGCTTGTCGCCATCCACCTTGACGATGGATGTGTTGAAACGTACGGAGACCTTGTCGTTCTTCTCGACCTGTCGCTGTACCGCAGCTTGGGCGCGCAGGTGGTCCTTGCGCACGACCATGGTCACGTGGTCGGCGAACTTGGTGAGGAACAGCGCCTCCTCGGCCGCGGAGTTGCCGCCGCCGACGACGAACACCTGCTTGCCACGATAGAACATGCCGTCGCAGGTAGCGCAGTACGAGACGCCGCGACCGCGGAACTCTGTCTCGCCCTCGAAGCCACCGGGCCGCGGGGTCGCCCCGCCAGCGAGGATGACGGCCTTGGCCTCGTAGCTGACGTCGGGCGTCGCAACGGTGAACAGCCCCGTCTGACCATCCCTTGCGATGGACTCGACCTTGCCCATGACGACGCTTGCGCCAAGGCCCTCGGCCTGCTTCTGCATGGCGTCGGTCAAGGTGAAGCCGTCCGTGTGAGGAATGCCGGGATAGTTGTCCACCTCGCTGGTGAGGATGATCTGCCCACCCACGGCTTCCTGCTCCAGGGTCACGGAGTCGAGCAGGGCGCGCGCGGAGTAGATGGATGCGGAGAGGCCCGCAGGGCCCGCCCCGACGATGACGAGGTCCTTCTGCTGCTTCTGGGTCATGGATTTCTCCCCTCATGGTCTTGTTCGACTATTTAATACTACCCTATTCAATCGTGCACGATACAACATATGAGAACTACACGGGGACATTTTTGGGACTGGAAGCGGTGACCTCCGGCAAAGGAAGGCACCCCGGTCGCAGGGCCAGGGTGCCAATGTGCCGCAGGGTGCTTTTCCTGGGGTTCCCCTCCCCTACTTGCCTCCGTCTGCATCCTTGTCCGTGCGCGGGAGGATGAGGTTGAGCAGGATGCCCGCCAGCGTCGCGGTCGCCATGCCGGGTAGCGTGTAGGAACCCAGGGGGATGGCGATGCCTGAGGTCTCCATGCCGACGCCCAGGATAACTACCACGGAGGCAATCATGAGGTTGCGGTTCTCGTCGAAGTCGACCTCGTTGGTGACCAGCATGCGCAGGCCATTGGAGGCGATGAGGCCAAAGAGCAGGAGGCTCACGCCGCCCATGACCGGCACGGGAATGGAGTTGATGAAGGCGGCGAGCTTGGGGCAGAAGCCGCCCACGATGAGCGCGAAGCCAGCAGCATACCAGAATACCTGTGTAGAGTAGACGCGCGTCACGCTCATGACACCGATGTTCTCGGCGTAGGTGGTGGTAGGGGGACCTCCAAGGAAGCCCGAGATGACGGTCGAGATGCCGTCGCCGGCGAGCGAGCGCGGGAGCATGTCGCGATAGTCCTTGCCAACGATCTCGCCCACGGCGAGGAGGTGGCCGATGTGCTCGATGACGACCACGACGGCCACGGGCGCGATCAGCGCGATGGCGCCGGGGTCGAAGTGAGGCGTCTGGACGGGGGGAAGGCCGATCCAGGCGGCATCGGCCACGCTCTGGAGGTCGACGAGGCCAAGGAAGGCAGAGAGCACGTAGCCCACGACGATGGCGAGGAGGATGGGCAGGGTACCCAGGATCCCGCCCATGCTCGAGAAGACGACCGCCGCGACGAGGGTGACGGCTGCCACGGCCGCACCCTCGGCCACGAAGGCGGCGGTCGACGAATTTAGGGCCATCTTGACGGCCGTGGCGGAGAGACCCACGCCGATGACCACCATGACCGCCGCCACAAGCACGGGAGGCAGCAGGCGGTCGAGCCAGCCCGTCCCCGCGAGCTTGATGGCACCCGCGACAGCGAGAAAGACGAGGCCTGCTACGACCACGCCGGAAAGCGCCGTGTCGAGGTTGCCAGTCGCGGCCGTGGCCGCGAGGATCGGGCTGATGAAGGCGAAGGAGCTGCCCAGGTAGCTCGGGATCTTGTTGCGGGTCACGAGCAGGTAGCAGATGGTCCCGATGCCAGAGCACATGATGGCCACGTTGGGGCTGAGGCCGGTCAGGACGGGCACGAGCACGGTCGATCCGAACATGCTCATCATGTGCTGGATGCCCAGGGGTATGGCGCGACCCACCGAGACGCGATCGTCGACTCCGATTACCTCCCGTTCGTTCTTGCTCAAGCGAGGCTCCTCTCTGTCTGGCGCATGGCATCCACGTGTTGGATGTCCATGAAAAAGGGCCCGGTGGGCCGGGCCCCGAAGTGCCGAGAACCCTAGGCGATCAAGAAGTATACAAGGAACGCGGCCGACGCGACCCACATGAGCGGCTTCACCTTCTTGATGTTGCCCGTTGACGCGGCGACCAGCACGTAGGCGATGAAGCCCAGGCCGATGCCGCTCGAGATGGAGTAGGTCAGGGGGATGCCCGCGATGATCATGAAGGCGGGGAAGCCCTCGAGGATGTTGCCCCACTCTATCTCTGCCGCCTCGTTCATCATGAGGTAACCGACCATGACCAGGGCCCCGCAGGTGGCGGCCGAGCTGACCACGCTGATGATGGGCGCGAAGAAGGCTGCGACCACGAAGAGCAGACCGGTCACCACGGAAGTGAGTCCCGAACGTCCGCCGTCGGCGGCGCCGGAGGCAGACTCGACGAAGGTTGTGATCGACGACGCGCCGAAGAGCCCACCTGCGGCTGCGGCAACGGAGTCAACGATCAGGATGGGCCTGATGTCTTCGACGGTTCCGTCATCGTTCAGGAACTCGCCCTGCTTCGCGACCGCCATGGCGGTTCCCATGGTGTCGAAGAAGTCGGACATCATGAGCGAGAAGGCGAAGACGAGCAAGACCGGCGTGGCGATGACCTTCGCGATACCCATGACACCGGCCTCGTCGGGCTGGAAGGGGGCTCCGAAGGTGCTGAAGTCGAGGCCCGAGACAATCCCCGCGGGGGCCGCGGTGACGCCCAGGGGGATTCCGGCAAGCACCGCGACGATGATGCCCAGGAGCAGGGCACCCTTTATCTGCATGCACTGGAAGACGACGGTGGCGACGATGGAGATGAGGCCCACGATGAACAGGGGGTTCGATATGTCGCCGAAGCCCACGAGGGTCGACTCGTTGGCCACGATGATGCCGGCGTTGACCATGCCAATCATGGCGATGAAG
>CAMXZR010000099.1 GCA_947253595.1 uncultured Olsenella sp.
CACTCTCCCTCCGCCACGGCCCAGGGAAGCTTGAAGACCGTTCCCATGGACACCCTGATCGCGCGTCGGTTGAGGGGGTCCGCGCAGTCGGGCGAGAGAAGCAGGGCGTCCATCCCCAGGGCTGCAGCGGAGCGGAAGAGGGCACCCACGTTGGTGATGTCAGCGAGCCCCTCCAGCACGGCGACGCGGCGCGCGTCGCGCAGCGCCTCGGACACGGTCAGCGGTCCCGGACGCCGTGCCACCGCGAGGTAGCCCCTCGACTTGTTGATGCCCGTCACGTCCTGGAGCAGCCCCCGGTCGCAGCCGAAGACGGGTAGGTCGGAGTCCTCGAGCTGGGGAATGCGCTCGAGGAGCGTGCCCAGGTGCCTCTCGTCCACGAGAAGGGACTCCAACTCCAGGCCCTCCCCCACGGCCACCTCGATCACATTGAGGGACTCGAGGACGCAGCGCGCGTCCGCCTCGTCGCGCAGGCTCCTGAGCTGCCGGTCCGTAAGTCGAAGGTAGGGATCGAGCCTTCGGTCGTCCGCGCTGCCTATGCGTAGAATCGCCATCCTTGCGCCCCCCATTGGAAGAATGTCCTAGCCGAAGGGTACTATTACTCACTACCAACGCAGCATGAAACGACGACGCTCCAAGGGATGAGGCCATGAGCCTGCAGGAAAGCCCCAAGACAACCCCCTTCGTTCCCGACCCGGCACTGAGCTCGCTCAGCCATGGGCGCATCGGGTCGCACTTCTCTTCCGCCGAGCGAATCCCGCCCCATGGCGGGCCTTCCAGCAAGGCGGGATCTGGCAACGCCCCCAAGATCGCGTTTGCCGTGGTCGCAGGCTTGACCGCCGTCTACCTGGGAGGCGTCGCCATCTGGTCGAACCTCTTCATGCCCAATACCACGGTGAACGGCGTGGACGTCTCGCTCAAGACCGTCGCCTCGGTGGCCCAGCAGCAGATTGTCGCCAACAGCGGATATGCGCTCGCCGTGTCAGGTGAAGGCCTCGACCTCAGGATCTCCGCAGCTGACGTCGACCTCAGCTGCGACGTAGACGACTTCGCCCGCAGTGCCCTCGCCCAGACCAACGCCTGGGCCTGGCCCGTCGCGGCGATAGGTGGCAGCAGGGTGGACGTGCGTCCCAAGGCCTCCTTCGACTCCGCCAAGCTCGAGGCGCTGGTCAACAAGGCGGTCGAGTCCGTGAACGCGCAGGCTACCCAGCCAGTGAACGCCACGGTCACGTATGACGAGGCATCGTCGAGCTTCGTGGTCACGCCCGAAAAGGCGGGAACCGCCCTCGACGGCGCGAGCGTGACCAAGGCGATCGCCTCCGCGCTCCAGGAGGGCTCGACCTCGCTCGCGCTCGATGGCTCCGTGCTCGCCCGTCCCAGCGTGCTCTCGGGGGACGGCAGGCTCGCTGAGGCGGCCAGGAAGGCTAACTCTCTCCTCTCCGCGACCCAGACCCTCACGGTCAACGGCTCCGCCGTCGCCACGGTGGACGCCGGGAAAATCGCCGGGTGGATTCAGCTCCAGGGCGACCTCTCCGTCGCCCTGGACGAGGAGGCAATCAAGTCCTGGACCACCGGCGAGCTTTCGCGCCAGGTGGACACGGTGGGCACGACGCGCACCTACACGCGTCCCGACGGCACCACCATTACGGTGAGCGGCGGACGTTACGGCTGGAACCTCGATGGCACCGAACTTGCTGCCACCCTGGCCCAGAGGATCAAGGCGGGGACCGCCGGCTCGGTCGAGCTTCCCTGGTCGAGCACAGCCGCCCAGTACGGCAGGCGGGGTGCCGCAGACTGGGGCGACCGCTACATCGACGTCGACCTCACGGCGCAGCACGCCCGCATGTACGACGGGGGGAGCCTCGTCTGGGAGTCTGACTTCGTCTCGGGCAACACGAGCCAGGACCACGGCACCCCCGAGGGCGTCTATGCCGTCAACTCCCACATGGGCACCGACCAGACGCTCAAGGGCACCGATGAGGACCACGACGGCGAGCCGGACTACATCAGCCACGTGGCCTACTGGGTGCCCTTCATAGACAACCTCTATGCCTTCCATGACGCGAGCTGGCGTTCCAGGTTCGGCGGCGACATCTACCAGACCAACGGGAGCCATGGCTGCATCAACCTGCCCGCCGCCAAGGCGGAGGAGCTCTACAGCCTGGCAAAGGTGGGCGACGTCGTAGTCGTGCATTACTGAGACGAGCCGAGCGGGAGAAACGGCGGCACCTCATCCGTCCCGACCTAGAGATGCTGCGAGGCGCCCCCGGTGACCGAAGGTCCGGGGGCGCCTCGCAAAGGGCACCTGTCGCGCACGACGAGCTAGAACCTCCTGCCGCCCTTCCCCCCGTACATCTTCTGGAGGGCCGAGAGGTCCATGCCGCCACCCATGCCCATGTTGCGCATCATCCCGCGCATCTGGCGCATGGACTTCTTCGAGTCGGCGGTCGCGGAACCGGTCATCTGCCGCATCTTGCCCATCATCTTGTTCATCTCGCCCCACTGCTTGAGGACCTGGTTGACCTCCTGGACGCTGCGCCCGGAGCCTGCGGCGATGCGCTTGCGGCGCTGTCCGTTGATCTTCTTGGGCTTGAGGCGCTCCTCCCTGCTCATGGAGCGGATGATGGCCTCGATGCGCACGATCTGCTCGTCGCCCATCTGGCCACCCGCCTGCTGGAGCATGCGCTCGCCCCCGGGGAGCATGCCAATCATCTTCTTGAGGCCGCCCATCTTGCGGATCTGCTGCAGCTGCGAGAGGTAGTCGTCCATGGTGAAGCCCTCGCGGAGCATGCGCTCTGCGTCCTCGATCTGCTGCTGGTCGGCGACCTGCTGGGCCTGCTCGATGATGCCCACGACGTCGCCCATGCCCAGGATGCGCTTGGCCATGCGGTCGGGATGGAACACCTCGAGGGAGTCGGGCTTCTCTCCCATCGAAACGAACTTGATGGGCTTGCCGGTGACCTCGCGGACCGAGAGGGCACCGCCGCCGCGGGCGTCTCCATCGAGTTTGGACATGATGACGCCGTCGAAGTCGACGCGCTCGGCGAAGGTCGAGACGACGTTGACGACGTCCTGGCCGGCCATGGCGTCGACCACCATGAGGATCTGGTCGGGCCTCACGGCAGCCTTGATGTCGACGGCCTCCCGCATCATCTGCTCGTCGATCTGCAGGCGACCGGCGGTGTCCACGATCACGATGTCGTTGAGGTGGTCGACGGCCTGCTGGATGGCACCGGAGGCCACCTGGACGGCATCCCTGCCGTCGCCGCGCCAGACGCCCACGCCTATCTCGCTCGCGAGGGTGGCCAGCTGGTCCGCCGCGGCGGGTCGGTGGGTGTCGCAGGCTGCGAGCAGCGGGCTGTGCCCCTGCCTCTTGAGCAGGTAGGCCAGCTTCGCCGCGGCGGTCGTCTTGCCCGAGCCCTGCAGGCCCACGAGCATGATCACGTTGGGCGTGCGGTTCTGCGCCAGGACGAGCTTCGACTCGGTGGAGCCCAGGAGCTGCGTGAGCTGGTCGAGGACTATGCGGACGACGTTCTGCGAGGGGGTGAGGGACTCCATGACCTCTGAGGTCAGGCACTTCTCCTTGCAGGCGGCCACGAAGCCCTTGACTACGCGGTAGTTGACGTCGGCCTCGAGGAGCGCCATGCGGATCTCGCGCATGGCCACGTTGATGTCGTCCTCGGTGAGGCGACCCTTGCCGCGCAGCTTGTCGAAGGTCCCCTGGAGGCGGTCGGAAAGGCTGTTGAACATCGTTTACTCCCCCTCTCCCTCGCCAACGAGCGCGCGAGAGAACTCGAGCGCGTCGAAGCTCTGGAGGTCGTCGATTCCTTCGCCCACGCCGATGCGCAGGATGGGAAGGTTGAGGTCGTGCGAGATGGCGACGGCGATGCCGCCCTTGGCGGTGCCGTCGAGCTTGGTCACCACGAGGCCGTCGAGCTCGAGCGCCTCGTTGAACTCCTTGGCCTGGGAGAGCCCGTTCTGCCCGGTGGTGGCATCGATGACGAGCACCACCGAGACGGGCATGCCGGCGCGGCGGCGCGTCACCTTGACCACCTTCTGGAGCTCGCGCATGAGCTCGGGCGAGGTATGCAGGCGCCCCGCGGTGTCGATGAGGACGAGGTCGCTGCCCTCGCGCTCGGCGCGCTCGATCACGTCGTAGCAGACGCTCGCCGGGTCTGCCCCGCGCTCGCGCGTGACCACCTCCACGCCCGCGCGCTCGCCCCAGACCTGGAGCTGTTCGATGGCGGCGGCACGGAAGGTGTCCGCCCCTCCCACGAGGCAGGAATGGCCCTCCGAGCGCGCGAGGCCCGCGAGCTTCCCCACCGTGGTGGTCTTGCCGGCACCGTTGATGCCCACGAAGAGCACACAGGAGGGAAGGTCGGCGAAGGGGTCGCGCCCGGCACGCGCGAACTCCCCCGAGATGCGCCACGCCAGGGCATCCTTGAGCTGCCGCGAGGTCCTGAGCCCCTCGCGTGCCGCCTGCTCGCGCAGGTCGTCGGTGACCTGCATGGCCACCTCGGCACCCATGTCGCCCATGACGAGACGGTCCTCGAGCTCCTCCCAGAACTCCTCGCCCACCTCGCCGCCCATGTAGAAGATTTCAGCGATCGCCTCGCGCGACCGGGTGAGACCCTCGCGCAGCCTGTCACGAAGACCCATCAGGCCTCCACCACCTTTCCGCTCGCACGGTCGAGGCGCTGGCTCACCACATGGCTCACGCCGTCGGCCTGCATCGAAACGCCATAGAGGACGTCCGCCTGCTCCATCGTCCTGCGCTGGTGCGAGATGACGATGAGCTGGGTGGTGTCCTTGAGCCGCTCGATGGCGTCGAGCAGCTTGGAGAGGTTGGAGTCGTCGAGAGCCGCCTCAACCTCGTCGAACACGTAGAAGGGAACCGTCCTCGTCTTGTAGACGGCAAAGAGGAGCGCGAGCGCGGTGAGGGACTTCTCGCCGCCGCTCATGAGCGTCATCTTCTGGATGCGCTTGCCTCGGGGCTGAGCCACGATCTCTATGCCCGTCTCGTCCAGGTGGTCGGGGTCACACATCTCGAGGTGCGCGTGCCCGCCCGGGAAGAGCAGGGAG
>CAMXZR010000100.1 GCA_947253595.1 uncultured Olsenella sp.
GAGCGCGACGTCCTGGGCAAGCCCACGGGCGAGGAGGACGCCAGGTGCATGCTGCGGGAGCTTTCGGGACGCGAGTCATGGGTCTCGACCGGCGTCTGTCTCGCCTTGCCGTCAGAGAGCACAGGCCCTCGGACGCGCTCCTTCGTCGAGACCACGCGCGTCGCCTTCTGGGAGCTCACCGATGCCCAGATAGACGCCTACGCGCGGAGCGGGGAACCGCTCGACAAGGCGGGCGCGTACGGCATCCAGGGACGCGGCCGCTTCCTGATACGCTCTATAGCTGGTGACTACCAGAACGTGGTGGGGCTCCCCGTCTCCAGGCTCGTGCGCGAGCTCTCGGAGCTGCTGGACGAGGAGGCAGACATCACGACCGGAGTGCTAGGAGGAGAGCTTTGAGCAGAATCGATGGAGCCGCCTTCCCCGTTGCTGGCGTGTGCGCCGCAAGCGTTTCCAACCACGACGCGGGGACGGGCTGCACGGTAATAGTGTGCCCAGAGGGTGCGACTGGGGCCGTGGACGTGCGCGGCGGGGCCCCCGCGACGCGCGAGACGGACCTCCTGAGGCCAGAGGAGACCGTGGGCAAGCTCCACTGCGTGGTCCTCTCTGGCGGCAGCGCCTACGGCCTTGCCGCCGCCTGTGGGGCCGCCGAGGAGCTCGAGCTCAGGGGGCTTGGCCTCGACGTGGGCGTGGGCTTCGTTCCCATCGTGAGCTCTGCCTGCGTCTTCGACCTCGCCTGCGGGTCACCCGACGTACGGCCGGGCATCGCCGAGGGGGCCCTTGCCGTCGCCCGCGCGCTCGACGAGGACGGGCGCGAACTGGAGGCGGGCAACCATGGGGCGGGCTGCGGCTGCACCGTGGGCAAGCTTCGTGGCCCCGCACATGCCATGAAGGGGGGGCTGGGCCGCGCGACGACCCGCTCCGAAGGCCTCATCTGCTGCGCCATCAGCGCCGTCAACGCCTTCGGCAACGTCGTGGACCCCGCGGACGGAAGTCCCGTGGCGGGAACCCTGTCCGACGACGGACATCCCCTCGATCTGGCGGAGTCGCTCGCTGCGCCATCGGACCACGTGCCATTCCTGCGCACCAACACGACCGTTTCGTGCGTGGTCACCAATGCACTGCTCACGAAGGCGCAGGCCACCAAGGTCGCGCAAATCTCTGCCGACGCCTATGCCCATGCCATCAGGCCCACGCACACCACCAACGACGGCGACACGATCTTCGTGATGGCCACCGGCGAGGTCGAGGCGACGGTCGACCAGGTGGGCATGCTCGCGACGAGCGCGCTCGAAGAGGCCATCGTGGACGGTGTGCGGTCCGCGGAGGGAGCCTACGGCTTCCCTGCGGCCCGCGACCTCAGCTGAGGTCCAGACGGGACTGCCCGCCATGCCATCGGGCCCATCCGCGGATGGGCCCTTTTTCTGCGTGGGGAACGCGCGAAGGCAAAAAAAGCGCACTGAATTTCTTCGAAGAGGGACTCAGCTGGCCAAACGCCACGCGTCTTCACAATTCGGAGCTTCCGTGCGCAGTTTTTGCCCGTGCGTCCCCCTACAGCAACAAGCCCTCGAGGACGGCTAGTTGAACTTGACCAGCTTGCGGGCGATGCGATAGATGCCCACCGTGGCCCTGCGGCCACCCTCGCCGGGAAGGTTCATCGCGATGCCCACGAGGCCATTCCTGGCCTTCCAGTACATGCGGGCGTCGAACTGCCTGAGCTCCCTCCAGAGCGAGTCCAGGTCGTCCATGGCCGCTGGGTCGTCCGAGAGCTTCGAGAAGATCGAGCAGGCGGCCATCATGAGGGTAAAGTGGCCCACCATGTAGCTGCGCAGCCTGCGACTCGGTATGTCGTCGTAGAGGTGGTAGGCGCGCATCATGACGCGGGTGACCCTGAGCTGTTGGTCTATGCGCGAGACCATCACGTCCTCGTTCACCGACTGGTCCTCCCGCCCGATGAAGTAGCGGTAGAGGTCCACGTCCAGGTAGTAGAGGGTGCGGCAGCGCGGCAGGGGCACGTAGGCGTAGATGTTGTCCACGTAGAAGGTGTGGGCCGGCATGGGCACGCCGTCGTCGCGCAGGACGTCGGTGCGGTAGCAGAGGGCATGCATGAGCATGTTCTGGGCCATGTTGAAGTGGCCGATCTTGTCCCAGCCGATGATTTTCCGCTTGGGCAGAGCAAACCCGTAGTCGACGACGTTCTGCTTCCCGTCCTCGGCGTGCTCGTAGACGTAGTTGGTCACCACGAGGTCAACCCGCGTCTCGTATTCGACGAACGCGCGCAGGGTGTTGAGCAGGGCCCGGAGGGCCTCGGCGTCCACCCAGTCGTCCGAGTCGACGACCTTGAAGTAGACCCCGTCCGCAGCCTCCAGGGCGGCGAGGACGGCCATGCCGTGCCCGCCGTTCTCCTGGTGGACGACCTTCACCAGCGTGGGGAAGCGGCTCTCCCACGCGCGCGCCCTGGCCAGGGTGTCGTCCTTCGCGGAGCCGTCGTCCACCACGACGACCTGGACGTCTTCGGCACGTCCCGACCCCTCGAGTATGGACTCGATGCACTTGCCCATGTACTCCGCAGAGTTGTAGCAGGGTACGCCAAAGCTGATGGTCTTCTGTTGCCTGTCCCGTGACATCAAGCGAGCCCTCTTCAGACCAGGTGACTAGTGGTTGGAGATGATCTCGTCGGAAAGTTCGAGCGCAGACGCGGTGACGCCGTCCATGTCGTAGTAGCGGTACTCGGCGAGGCGACCCACCACATGGAAGTTGACGAGGCCGCTCGTGCGGTCGCGGTAGCGGCGGTAGAGCTCGAGGTTCTCGGGTTCGTTGATGATGTAGTACGGGGTCTCGCCCACGCCAGGGAGGTAGCTGCGGGAGTACTCGCGCATGATGGTCGTCTTGCCGGGAAGGACCTGTCCGGTGAGGTGCTTGAACTCGGTGATGCGGGTGAAGTTCTCGCTCACCGTGTAGTTGACGGTGCCGACGGGCTGGAACTGGTCCATGTCCAGGGTCTCGAAGACCATATCGAGCGTGCGGTACGGAAGTTCGCCGAGGTCGAAGCCATAGAGCTCGTCCAGATGGCCGGTGTAGATCACCTCTCCGCCGAAGGGCCGACCGCAGACGTTGATGACGCCGTCGGCCGTGCTGAGCAGGTCGCGGGCATCGACGTCCACGTAGACCTTGATGAGGTCGTGGTCGAGCATGCGCTCGAACATCGCGGTGTAGCCGTCGGCGGGCATGCCCTGGTTGGGTGCGAGGGGGAAGTAGCGGTCGTCGTCGCCCACGAAGACGGGGACACGGCCCATGACGGAGGGGTCGATCTGGTCCGGGGTCTTACCCCACTGCTTTATCGTGTAGTGCAGGAAGACGTTCTCGTAGACGTAGTCCGCGACCTCGGAGAGGTCGGGGTCGTTCTTCTCGCGCAGCTCCATGATGGGGACCTTCTTGTCCATACCGAAGGTCGCGACGAGCTTCTGGAAGAGCTGCTCGCCCCTCTCCTCGCCAAAGGCGAGCTTGAGGGAGCTGTGGTTGAAGGGGACGGGCATGAGAGTGCCGTACACATTGGCGAGGACCTTGTGCTGGTACTCCGTCCAGTCGGTGAAGCGCGAGAGAAACTGGAACGCGCGCTCGTCGGCGGTGTGGAAGATGTGCGGGCCGTACTTGTGCACGAGAATGCCCGCCTCGTCCTTGTAGTCATAGGCATTGCCCGCGACGTGGTCGCGACGCTCGAGGATGCAGACCTTGAAGCCACAGGCCTCGGCGAGACGACGCGCGCAGACGGCACCGGCGTATCCGGCCCCCACGACGATCGCGTCGAAGGAGGAGGGGTTGAAGTCGTCCGGAAGGCCTGCATTGAGGTTCATGGTCGTTTCCCTTCGATGGGCGTCCCGCGCTTCGCGTGGGCACTGCGCACAAATAAATCGAGTTGCAGGCCACTGCCCACGGCTCGATTCCTTGGTCGATTCTATCACGCCGTCATATAATGGGAAGGATTGCACCCAAAAGCCAGGCCGTGCCCCTCGATCCGGGACGGACGGCCTTCCCGGGGCAGAGGAACCCAACCAGAAGGAGAGTCGATGAGCGAGTTTCTGCAGCGCATGAAGGACGCGGCCAAGGCCGACGTCAAGACCGTCGTCCTGCCCGAAGGCGAGGACCCCCGCACCATCGAAGCGGCCAGGAAGATCGTCACCGAGGGGCTCGCGAAGCTCGTCATCCTGGGAGACCCCTCCCAGATCGACATCGACGGCGCCGAGGTCATCGACCCCAAGACGAGCGAGAGGCACGAGGCCTACGCCCAGAAGTTCGCCGAGCTGCGCGCGAAGAAGGGCGTGACCATCGAGCAGGCGCGCGAGCAAATGAACGACGCCACCTACTTCGGCACCATGATGGTCAAGATGGGCGATGCCGACGGCCTTGTTTCAGGCGCCTGCCACTCCACCGCCAACACCCTGCGCCCCGCCCTGCAGATCCTGAAGACCGCGCCTGGCACCAAGCTCGTCTCGGCCTTCTTCATCATGTGTACCGACAAGGTCGAGTACGGCCAGGACGGAACCCTCCTCTTCGCAGACTGCGGCCTGAACATCGACCCCACCGCCGACGAGCTCTCCGAGATCGCCATCGCCTCCGCCAACACCTGGAAGCAGTTCATGAGTGACGAGCCCAAGGTCGCCATGCTCTCCTTCTCCACCAAGGGCTCGGCCAAGGGCGAGGTCCCCGAGAAGGTCCAGGAGGCGACCCGCCTCGCCAACGAGAAGGCCCCCGAGCTCGCCCTCGACGGCGACCTACAGCTCGACGCGGCCATCGTGGAGAGCGTCGCCGCCCTCAAGGCCCCCGATTCCAAGGTCGCGGGCAACGCCAATATCCTGGTCTTCCCCGACCTCGAGGCGGGCAACATCGGCTACAAGCTGGTACAGCGCTTCGCCGGTGCCGAGGCCTACGGGCCCGTGCTCCAGGGCATCGCCAAGCCCGTCAACGATCTCTCGCGCGGGTGCTCGGCCGACGACATCGTGGGCGTCGTCGCCATCACCGCGGTC
>CAMXZR010000101.1 GCA_947253595.1 uncultured Olsenella sp.
AAATATAACCGACTGGTTAGCTAACTGGCAGCCCCTCTCCCCTAGTCGCGCGTCAGCTTGCGGTGGATGCGATGCGGGCGGGCTGCGTCGGCGCCCAGGCGGGCGACGCGGTCGCGCTGGTAGTCGTCGAAGTTGCCCTCGAACCAGGTCCAGGCTCCAGGGTTCTCGTCGGTGCCCTCCCAGGCCAGGATGTGCGTGGCGATGCGGTCCATGAACCAGCGGTCATGGCTGGTGATCACGGCGCAGCCCGGGAACTCGAGCAGCGCCTCCTCCAACGACTCCAGGGTCTCGGTGTCGAGGTCGTTGGTGGGCTCGTCGAGCAGGAGCAGGTTGCCGCCCTGGCGCAGGGTCAGGGCCAGGTTGAGGCGGTTCCTCTCGCCGCCAGAGAGCACGCCCGAGGGCTTCTGCTGGTCGGTGCCCTTGAAGCCGAAGGCGCTCACGTAGGCGCGGCTGGGGACCTCTGTCGTGCCCACCTGGATGAAGTCGTTCCCGCCCGAGACGACCTCCCAGACGTTCTTGTCGGGATCGAGTCCCTCCCGACCCTGGTCGACGTACGAGAGCTGGACCGTCTCGCCCAGCCCGAGGGTGCCGGAGCTAGGCTGCTCCTGGCCCACGATCATCTTGAAGAGCGTGGACTTTCCCACGCCGTTGGGGCCGATGACGCCCACGATGCCGTTGCGGGGCAGGCTGAAGCTGAGGTCGTCGATGAGGACGCGGTCGCCGAAGGCCTTGCGCAGGTGCTCGACCTCCAGGACCTTGGAGCCCAGGCGCGGGCCCACCGGGATGCGGATGTCGGTGAAGTCGACCTTGGTGGTGCGGCGCGCCTCGGCCTCCATCTGCTCGTAGGCTGCCAGTCGGGCCTTGCTCTTTGCCTGGCGGGCCTTCTGTGAGCTGCGCACCCACTCGAGCTCGGACTTCATCTTCTTGGCGCGGCGGGCGTTCTGCTTGGACTCCATCTCGAGGCGGGCGGCCTTGGTCTCGAGGTAGGTGGAGTAGTTGCCCTTGTAGGGATACAGCGTGCCGCGGTCGACCTCGCAGATCCACTCGGCCACGTTGTCGAGGAAGTAGCGGTCGTGCGTGATGGCCAGGACCGCGCCGGGGTAGCCCTTCAGGAACTGCTCGAGCCAGAGCACCGACTCGGCGTCCAGGTGGTTGGTGGGCTCGTCGAGGAGCAGCAGGTCGGGGGCCTCGAGCAGGAGCCTGCAGAGTGCGACGCGCCTGCGCTCGCCGCCCGAGAGGTGACTCACGTCCTCGTCGGGGTCGGGGCACTGCAGGGCGTCCATGGCCTGGCTGAGCTGGCTGTCCAGGTCCCAGCCGTTGGCTGCGTCGATCTGGTTCTGGAGCTCGCCCATCTCGGCCATGAGGGCGTCGAAGTCGGCATCGGGATCGGCCATCTCGTTGCCGATCTGGTTGAAGCGGTCTACCTTGGCGATGATGTCGCCGAAGGCCTCCCGGATGTTCTGGCCGACGGTCTTGGACTCGTCCAGGGGCGGCTCCTGCTGCAGGATGCCCACGCTGAAGCCGGGTGCCAGGCGCGCCTCGCCGTTGGATATCTCTTCCATGCCGGCCATGATCTTGAGCAGGGTGGACTTGCCCATGCCGTTGGGGCCCACCACGCCGATCTTGGCGCCGGGATAGAAGCCCATCGTGACGTCGTCGAGGATGACCTTCTCGCCGTACGCCTTGCGGACCTTGTACATCTGATAGACGAACTCTGCCATGCGCGCTCCTTGGATTGGCTTGGGCCCACGACCTGCCAGCGCGTGGGCGCGGGGCCGCGGGAACTTGTCTGCTCGTTTGCTCGCTCACCATTCTATGTGAGGCGGGGCTTCCGGGCGAGAGGGGCGGCGGAGACGACTCTGGTGAGGCTACGGGCCGGGAACCGGAAGCCGGCCACAAGCTGGCAGGCCACCGCAGACGAGGCAGCGCGCCGCTCTCGCCTCACCCGTTGCGGTAGTCCAGGTAGCCGAGGAAGCGCTTCGCGGCCAGGGGCAGGCGGTCCAGGTCGCGGTACACCACGCTGATCGAGCGATGCGACACCGGATCCAGCTGCCTCACCGCGATGTGATAGGGGTTGCGGCGCAGGATCAGCGCCGGGAGCACCGCCAGGCCCAGGCAGCTCTCGACCATCGACATGATCGCATAGTCGTCGAAGGTGGTGAAGCGGACGCGCGGCTCCAGGCTGGCGCGCGCAAAGACCGAGCGCACCTCCTCGTCGCCGGACTGCTCCAGCATGATGAAGGGCTCCTCGCAGAGGCGCGCCAGCGGGACGGGGGCGGAGGTCGCTGCGAGCTCGTGGCCCTCTGGCAGCACCGCCATGAGCTCGTCGTCCTCCAACCAACGCGCGTCCAGAGCGCCACCCGACGGCGCGTAGGGCAAAAAGCCCAGGTCAACGCGACCCTCCTCGCACCAACGCTCTATCTCGGGGAAGTCGCCCAGGAGCATCTCGTACTCGATGTTGGGAAAGTCCCGCTGGAAGCGCTTGATGACGCGCGGCAGCCAATGCGTGGCCACGCTCGAGAAGGTGCCGATGCGCACGGCGCCCGTCTCGAGGCCGTTGATGTCGTCCACCTGCATGCGCAGGCGGCGGGCGCCCTCGCAGACCTCCTCCACAAAGGGCAGCAGGCGCTCACCCTCGGCAGTCAGGCGCACGCCGCCGCGGCCGCGCTCGAGCAGGCTTACGCCCCAGTCGCGCTCGAGGTCGGCGACCATGCGGCTGACCCCGGACTGGGAGTAGTCGAGCGCCCTGGCGGCACGGGTGATACTGCCCAGGCGGACGGTCTGGAGAAATGCCTGGTACTTCTGGATGTTGGTCTCCACGGCCACTGCCTCTTCCGTGCTGCCGATACATGAGTTTCTCGCATCGATTCTATGCCAAACATTCGCTTTTCTTCTGCGTCGGGGCGTGCGAAAGTCTCTTCGGAAAAGTAACGCGCGGGCGGCGGAGAGCCGGAGAGGGAAGTGGGCATGTCCAGGGATTTTGGCAAGTATCTGGCCTCTCTCGCCCTCTTTGGTTCCAACGGGATTATCGCCAGCCGCATCGCGCTCGACTCCGGGCAGATCGTGCTCCTGCGCACCCTCATGGGGGCGGTCGTGCTCTGCGCCGCGCTCGCGCTGGTCCTGCTGGGCCGTCGCGGGGGCGGGTGCCGCATGGGCGAGGCGGACGGCACGGTAGCGCGCGGCACGGACGTCGCCGGGCTCGCCGCGTTCGAGCACCCTCGCCATGCGCTCTCGCTCGCAGTCTCCGGTGTCGCCCTGGGCGTGGGATGGATCTTCCTCTTCGCTGCGTACCGGCTGGTGGGCGTGGGGGTGGCGTCCCTCGCGTACTACTGCGGGCCCGTGATCGTCATGGCGCTCTCGCCCGTGCTCTTTGGCGAGAGGCTCACCACGCCAAAGCTCGTCGGTTTCGCTGCGGTCGCGGTGGGGGCTTTCCTCGTGGTTGCCCAGGGCACCGGCGCGCCCGATCCGAGGGGGCTGGCGCTGGGCGGACTTTCTGCCGTCATGTACGCCGTCATGGTCGTGTCCTCGAAGCGTGCTCCCGAGGTCGGGGGGCTCGAGGCGGCGACCATCCAGATGGTCGCGAGCTTCGCCACCGTCGCCATCGTCGCGCTTGCCTCGGGCGAGCTCCCCACCCCGGCGCAGCTGGCCGGCTGCAACCTCCCCGCAGCGCTGGCGCTGGGACTCGTCAACACGGGGCTGGGCTGCTACCTGTACTTCTCCTCGCTGGGAAGGCTTCCCGTCCAGCGCGTCGCCGTGTGCGGCTACCTCGAGCCGCTGAGCGCCGTGATCCTCTCGGCGCTCGTCCTGGGCGAGGCGCTCACGCCCGGGCGCGTCCTGGGGACGGCTCTCATCATCGGCGGCGCGACGGCGAGCGAGCTCGCGGGCAAGGCCAGCCTGCCGGACCTCGCCGGGCTCGTCCGGGGGGCCGTCGCACGTGGCAGGGCGGCGCTCGCGCAGTAGGGTCGCGGCGGGCGGCACCGATATCCCAGCCGACGGCGCTCGGGCACCGACGCCGGGCGCAGCGGCAACGGCGGACGGAGCGCAGCCCTCGCCTTCCGCTACCATGACCCCGTCGGCACGAGACCAGAGGCGGAAGCACAACGCGATGAAGAGAATACTGATTGTCGCCACGGGCGGCACCATAGCATCGCTGCCCCAGGAAGACGGGCTCTCACCCGCGCTCAGCGGGGAGGAGCTCGCTGCCTTCGTGCCGCAGCTGGACGACCTCTGCGAGCTCCGAATCGTCCAGCCGATGAACATCGACAGTACCAACATGCGGCCCATGGACTGGCTGCGCATCGCCTCCGCGATCGGAGAGGCGTACGACGAGTTCGACGGCTTCGTCGTCCTGCACGGCACCGACACCATGGCCTACACCTCCGCCGCCCTGAGCTACCTGGTCCGCGGCCCCAAGCCCATCGTGCTCACCGGCTCCCAGCAGCCGATGTCGAACCCCTTCACCGACGCGAAGCTCAATCTCTATCAGTCGGTGCTCTATGCCTGCGACGACGACTCCCGAGACGTGAGCGTGGTGTTCAACGGGACGGTCATCGCCGGGACCCGCGCGCACAAGCAGAGGACGCTGAGCTTCAACGCCTTCACCAGCGTGAACTTTCCCCCGCTGGCCATGATCCGCGCCGGGCGCATCATCCGCCAGGGCACTCCCGTTCGCTGCCCCCAAGAGACGCGCCTCTTCGATCGGCTGGACGAGAAAGTCATCGTCCTCAAGCTGACGCCCGAGCTCAAGCCCAGCATCTTCGAGCTCCTGCGGCGAGACTACGACGCCATCGTCCTCGAGACCTTTGGCATCGGCGGCATCCCCGAGTACGACAACGGCTCCTACCGGCGCGCCATATATGGGTG
>CAMXZR010000102.1 GCA_947253595.1 uncultured Olsenella sp.
GTCCGAGCTACCCCGCGCCCTGGGAGGACGAGGCCGTTCCCTACGACGGCTCCTCCGCGTCTCCGCATGAGGAGAACGCGGGTTCGTCCTCGCTTCCCGCTCCCATGCAGCAGGCACCCGCAACGCACCCGGTTCCGGCCCCCGCACAGACTGCGGCCCCAGCGCCGTCTCCCGCGCAGTCCGCGTTCCCGACCCCTGCCCCGGTCACCCCAACTCCGGCTCCGCCGCCAGCTTCAGTCCCCCAACCAGCCGCGAACTCCACATCCAGGACTGCGGCAAGGCCCTCCACCGGATCGATGTTCACTCCGGAGCAGAACGACATTCTTGCCATGCTCACGGACGTGTTCGGCGAGGGGGTGTCGGCGCACGTCGAACGTGCCGACCAGGCTACGGGCGGAGGTGCGACGGAGTAGCCGGGATTCGTCCGCTACCGCGCAAGCAAGCACGCATGAAGCTACCATGTGAGAACGCGTCGCGCGCCGCGGCACGCCCACGAACGGGTCGCGCTGCGGTGCGACCAAGGAGGAGTCAGTCCCATGAACATGCAGCAGATGATGAAGCAGGCACAGAAGATGCAGCAGGAGCTCGCCAAGGCGCAGGACCGCCTCGGTGACATCCAGGTCTCCGCCTCCGCGGGCGGCGGCATGGTCAAGGTCACCGGGACCGCCGACATGCATATTGACTCCATCGTCATCGATCCCGAGGCGGTCGATCCCGACGACGTCGAGATGCTGCAGGACAGCATAGTCGCCGCCGTCAACGAGTGCCTCTCGGCCGCACAGTCCGCCGCCAACCAGCAGCTCTCGGGCGTGACGGGCGGCATGAGCATCCCTGGGCTCTTCTAGGCATGTCGGGAGAGACAAACGACGGGCGCGCCCTCCAGAGGCTCCTCGACGAGTTGGGGCGGCTTCCGGGCATCGGGCCCAAGTCGGCCCAGCGCATCGCCTACTACCTGCTTGAGGCGGATTCCGAGACGTCACGCCGTCTCTCCGAAGCGATCGTGCAGGTGAAGCGTCAGGTCCACTTCTGCTCCGTGTGCTTCAGCTACGCCACGCGCGACACCTGCGACGTCTGCTCGGACGACTCGCGCGACCGCACGCGCATCTGCGTGGTGAGCGAGCCGCGCGACGTCACGGCGATTGAGCGGACGGGCGTCTACCACGGCCTCTATCATGTTCTGGGTGGTGTCATCTCTCCCATGGACAAGATCGGTCCTGAGCAGCTGCACGTGAAGGAGCTGCTCCAGCGCCTGGCCGACGACTCCGTGGGCGAGGTGATTCTTGCTACCAACCCGGACGTTGAGGGCGAGACGACCGCGACCTACCTCTCGCGCGTTATCCGCCCCCTGGGAGTCGAGGTCTCGCGACTCGCCAGCGGTCTTCCCGTGGGGGGAGACCTCGAGTACGCCGACGAGGTGACCCTTGGGCGGGCCATTGAGGCACGCCGGGTGCTGTAGCAAGAACTTGCGGCTCCGGTGCGCTACGATGCACGCCAGAGCGAGGAGGTCTGTCATGTCACAACACACGAGCGGGGCTGCCCCCCGTCACGGCAGGCACGCGGCGGGGAACCCCCAGTCCGCCGCCCGCCGCTACGTTCCCCGCGCCAGCTACGACCTCGAGTCGGACTCTGCCAGCGCCGAGCAGGACGCCCCGCGCCCCATCGGCGTTGATCCCGCCCAGACCGGTTCCTTCCAGCGCATATCCGCAGGCCAGGGTGCCACGGTCGAGACGAGGCAGAACGTGTCCAAGATCTCTGCCGACTCGACCTCGTCCTGGACGCGCGTCGGCCTGGGGGACGAGATGCGCCTCCAGGGTACCCACAAGCCCACGGTGCGCAGGCGAGAGGCACGCTACAAGACCAACCGCAAGCTCTTCGTGGGCCTGGGCGTGGCGGTCGCCCTGGTGCTCGCGTTGGGCGGCGTCCTCTTCTGGAGGGCCCTCTCGTCCTCCCGCGGGGCGACGACGCAGCAGGAGCAGGCCCAGGGCCAGACGGACGTCGGGGGAACGCTGACCAACCGCGGGACCACCTTCGCCCTGCGCAAGCAGGAGAGCGGCAGGTACGCGCTGGTGAGCTGGCCCGAGGGCGGGAGTGCCCAGACGGTCTACTTCGAGCTCGAGGGTACGCCGGTCCAGCTGGTCCTCTACAACGGGGCTCTTATCGTGCCCGAGAACCTCGACGACAGCTGGGACCTCCTGGCGTACCAGATCGGCGGGGGGTCCGTGGAGACCCAGGTCACCGACGCCGACGGCAACGCGGTGGCGGGCGGGGGGTCCATCGAAGCCGTCGAGCTCCAGGGGAGCAGCCTGAAACTCCACACCTCCGACGGCAGGCTGGTGGTCGTGCCCCTGGGCTAGGGGCACGCATGCCGCGCGCCCTAAACGCCACCTTGGACCTTCTGCGCCGCAAGTCTTGTGCATGAACGGTGGAGGGAACTTTTTTCAAAGAGCCACTAGACAAGGCAAATGCCTTCTGTGTAGAATAGCTCCCGCACCTGGTGAACGGGGTATTAGCTCAGCTGGTTAGAGCGCCGGCCTGTCACGTCGGAGGTCGCGGGTTCAAGTCCCGCATATCCCGCCATTTGCATCTTCGAGCCCCGGTTTCCGGGGCTCTTTTCGTGTATGGGGAAGGCCCCCGTGGGTAGGTCCGTCGGCGCGTTCCTCTGTCCACGAACGGAAGGGGCCTCGGATTCTGCGGCATCGGCTCTCTCGCCTCGTCCCGTCGTCCGTCGGCGTGGGGCGCAAAATTGGCACTTATGCCATAGAATTAGAAGGCTTTGGTTGTGGGGCCGATGGGGCTCTGACCGTCTTTTGGAGGCTGGGCTCTGGTGGATGTGGGCGAAAAGGAAAAGGCTGACAAGCTGGTGCGGCTGGCCGTCTTCGACTTCGACGGTACCTCCATCAGCGGGCAGTCGGGATCTCTCTTCTCGCGCTACCTCTTCGCCCGGGGCTACCTCTCGCTCTCGCAGGCGCTGCGTCTGGGCTGGTGGGGCGCCCGCTACGTGCTCCATCTCCCGCAGCGGCAGGAGGAGGCCCGCGAGGTCATCTTCGAGGCCCTCGAGGAGCGGTGTCCGGATGAGATCTCTGTCCTGATGCGCTCTTTCCACGACGAGGTCCTGCTCCCGCGTTACCGCCCTGCCGCCATGGCGGAGGTGCAGAGGTGCAAGGCCGAGGGCTGCGTCACGCTGCTCGTCTCGGCAACTTTCCTTGACATCGCTCGCGAGGCCGCCGCCCACCTGCGCGTCGACGGTCTGGTGGCAACCGACATGCAGAGGGACGAGAAGGGGCTCTACACGGGGCAGGTCGACGGACCGGTCATAGCCGGGCCTGAGAAGACCCGCGCCGTGGAGCGCTGGGCGGACGAGCACGTGGGACCGGGACGCTGGGTCATCGCCTATGCCTACGGCGATCACCATTCCGACGAGGACCTGCTCTCCGCCTCGCAGAAGCCCTATGCGGTGAGTCCGGGCAAGACGCTGAAGCATGCGGCCAAGCGCCGCGACTGGGAGGTGCTCGACTGGGAGTAGGCCTCGTCCGCTGGGGGGCGCCACGGGGTTCGCATGGGAGGAACACAGGTGGAGATATCCAGGAAGACAGACTACGCGCTGCGCATGCTCTCCGAGCTGGTTCATGCGGACGGCGACATTGTCTCGGTGCGCGTGGCGGCCGAAAACAACAGCGTGCCGTACTCGTTTGCGCGGTCCATCCAGCACGACCTCGTTCGCGCCGGAATCATAGACAGCACGCGCGGGTCGCACGGCGGGATGCGCCTGGCCGTGGACCCCAAGGCGACCACGGTGCGCGAGGTGGTCGAGGCCATACAGGGCCCGATTCAGGTCTCGGCGTGCGAGACCAACGGCGACGACGGGGGACCCTGCCCCTTTATGCCGTCCTGTCACTTCAACCCGATCTGGTGCGAGGCGGAGCGCATTCTGCGCGAGTACTTCTCGTCGGTGACCCTCTATGAGGTCGTGGCCGAGCACAAGCACCCCGTGCTGACGCGGGGGCAGGGCTTCGAGGTCGTGGGACCCGGCGAGGTCGCGGACGCCTGGGCTCCGAGGTCAGATGGAGAGTAGCGTCGCCCGCCTGGCCTGGGAAGCGGGTCTCGACGCCAAGCTGGCCTCGTTCAGGGCACGGGTCAGGGCGAGGGGATCGGAGCTCTATCGCGACCTGCCCTGGCGCCGCACGCGAGACCCGTATCAGATCTGGATATCGGAGGTCATGCTCCAGCAGACGCAGGTGAGCCGCGTCGACGGCCGCTGGCAGCGCTGGTGCGACCGCTTCCCCACGCCGGATGCGCTGGCGTCCGCAAGCTCCGTCGACGTGCTGGAGGAGTGGCAGGGCATGGGCTACAACCGCCGCGCCCTCTCGCTCTGGCGGGCGGCGCGGGCGGTGAGCGACTCGGGAGGAGAGATGCCGAGGGCGTACCCCGAGCTCGTGGCGCTCCCAGGAATCGGCCCCGCGACGGCGGCTGGCATCCGGGCCTTTGCCTTCGACCTTCCGGGCGTGTACCTCGAGACCAACGTGCGATCCGTCTTCCTGCACGAGCTCTTTGCCGAGGAGTCTGGCGTGCGCGACCGCGACCTTGTCCCACTAGTGGAGGCAAGCTGTCCGCCGGACGCATCCCTTCCCGGCGACACTCCTCGCAGCTGGTACTACGCGCTCCTGGACTATGGCGCCCACCTCAAGCGCGTCCTGCCCAACCCCTCGCGCCGCTCGGCGTCGCATGTGCGCCAGTCGAGGTTCGAGGGTTCGCACCGCCAGAAGCGCGCCGAGCTCGTGCGCGTGCTGCTGACGTACGCGGGGCGGGGCGCGCCCGGGG
>CAMXZR010000103.1 GCA_947253595.1 uncultured Olsenella sp.
CACGCAACCGGGGAGGTCTGCGAGCACTGCGGTGCCCCCATAGTCGAGGTGGTGACCCAGCGCGGCCCCTGGCGCATCTGCGTCAACATGGACTGCCCGGGCAAGGAGAAGAAGCCCGCACGTGGCAGGGGTGCCAAGCGCGGCGGTGGTACGCGCGGGGGCAGGGCTAAGAAGGGCTAGAGGGCCGTCGAGTCAGGAAGGGGGAGCTTCATGAGCCAGGGCACGAGCGGGGCCACGAGCGCCCCTTGCGCATGCGGCCGCGGGGCCTTCGTCACCCTCGAGGGCATCGACGGAAGCGGCAAGTCGACCCAGGCGGCCCTTCTCGGCCGCCTCCTGGAGCTTGCCGGCCGCGAGGTCGTGAGCCTGCGCGAGCCGGGTGGGACGGAGATATCCGAGAAGGTCCGTTCCATCCTCCTCGACCCCCGGAACGCCGCCATGGCGGACGAGTGCGAGCTCCTGCTCTACGAGGCGTCACGGGCCCAGCTCGTGAGGCAGGTGGTCGAGCCCGCCCTTGCGCGGGGGGCCGTGGTGCTCTGCGACCGCTACTACGACTCGACCTTCGCCTACCAGCATGGCGGGCGCGGCCTGGACGAGGGCCTGGTCAGACGCTGCAACGAGCTGGGAAGCTGCGGGCTCGCGCCCGACCTTACCCTGCTCCTGGACATCGACCCCGTCCTGGGGTTCGAGCGCGCGACGCGAGGCGGCACCGACCGCCTGGAGGGGGAGGGCCTCTCCTTCCAGCAGAGGACGCGCGAGGCCTACCTGCGCCTCGCGGCGGAGGAGCCCGCGCGCGTGCGCGTGGTGGACGCTCGGGGTGGCGAGCGGGAGGTCCTGGGCCGTCTCGTGGCGGAGCTCGCCGGGGTCATGCCCGAGCTCGCGGGCCAGGGCGCAGACGCCCTCCCCGCCAAAGGTGGCGAGTAGGATGCCGTCCCGTGGCCAAGGGGCCCGTGCGGCCATCCACCCCGCCCTCGAGCGGCTGGGTCAGCAGCCCCGCGTGCAGGCGTTCCTCTCCGCCGCGCTTGCCGAGGGAAGGCTGAGCCAGGCCTACCTCTTCCTGGGCGCCCCCGGTTCCGGCATGGAGGAGGCGGCCATCGCCCTAGCGCAGTGCATAGTCTGTCCTGACGGCGGCGATGCCAGCTGTGACGAGTGCATACGTGTCGCCCACAACACCCATCCCGACGTGCGTCTTCTCTCGCCGGGAAGCGCCGGCGGCTACCTGGTGTCGCAGGTCCGTGAGCTCCTGGGCGACGTCAGCCTCGCCCCGGTGCGTGCGCGGGCCAAGGTCTACATCGTCCAGAACGCCGGGCTCCTGCGCGACGCTGCGGCAAACGCCCTGCTCAAGACCATAGAGGAGCCGCCTGGGGGCGTGTACTTCATCCTCATCGCACGTTCCGCTGCGGCGGTCCTGCCCACCATCGTCTCGCGCTGCCAGCAGGTGCCCTTCCGGATTCTCGGCATGGAGGGTGCGCTGCAGGCGCTTGCGGCTCGCAACGGCGCCAGCGGGACGGAGGCGAGGGTCGCCCTCTCGGTCGCGGGCACGCCCGACCGCGCCGCCGAGTTCCTGGCCTCCCCCGAGCGCCGGCAGCTCCGTCGCCTCGTGGTACGAAGCCTGGGCGAGCTGGGCCGCGACGACTCCTGGGACGTGCTCGTGGCCGCCCGCAGGATTGTGGCAGAGGTGGGCGCGCCCCTGGACGGGTTGCGCCAGGAGCAGGAGGAGTCGCTCAGGGCGAGCGGTGACTACCTGAGCGGGACCGCCCTGCGCCAGCTCGAGCTCGACCAGCGCCGCGAGCTCACCGCAAAGGAGCGTTCGGGTATGATAGAGGCTCTCGCGGCCGCAGAATCCCTGCTCAGGGACGTGCTCCTGCGCTGCGAGGGCGCCCGGGAGGCAATCGTGAACGAGGATGCGGCAGACGTGGTTGACCGTATCGCGAGCAGCGCGGGCACCGAGGGCGTCATCCGGGCCCTCGACGCGGTCCTCGGGGCGAGGCACCAGCTCGCCCGCAACGTAAACCCCCAGCTGGCCCTCGAGGCCATGCTCCTCTCTGTCAAGGAGGCACTCGCATGCCCACCGTCATCCCGGTGAAGTTCAAGTATGCGTCCAGGGACCTTTGGTTCGATCCCGCTGGCACCGGCGCCCAGGAGGGTGACCACGTGATCTGCGCCACCGAACGCGGGCAGGAGATAGGCCTGGCCACCATGGACGCCCGCGAGCTAGGCGAGGAGGAGCTCTCCCAGGCCATCGGGGAGTCCCGGCTCAAGCCGGTTCTGCGCATCGCCGGTCAGGAGGACCTCAACCGTGCCTCCCACCTCGCGGAACAGGGCGAGAGGGACCTCGTCACCTTCAGAAGGCTCGTCCACGACTCCGGTCTGGACATGAAGCCCGTGGGCGTGGAGCGCCTCTTCGGCGGGGACAAGGTGGTGTGCTACTTCTCGGCAGAGGAGCGCGTCGACTTCAGGCAGCTGATCCGCGACCTCGCCCGCGAGCTGCGCGGTCGCATCGACATGCGCCAGATCGGCGTGCGCGAGGAGGCGGCCATCGTGGGCGGCTATGCCCACTGCGGCCAGGAGCTCTGCTGCGCGCGCTTCGGGCACCAGTTCGAGCCCGTCTCGATTCGCATGGCCAAGGAGCAGGACCTTCCCCTCAACTCCACTAAGATCAGCGGCGCCTGCGGGCGCCTCATGTGCTGCCTGCGCTACGAGTTCGAGGCCTACCGCGACTTCAAGACGCGCGCGCCCAAGCGCAATGCCGTCATAGACACCCCGCTGGGCAAGGCGAAGATCGTCGAGTACGACACCCCCAAGGAACAGGTCGCCCTCCGCCTCGAGAACGGCAAGCAGATTCGCGTTCCCCTGTCCGGCATGGAGGCCAGCGAGGCGGCCGTGCGCAAGAGCGAGGAGCTCCACTGCCCCTGCAGGCCCGACACCGTGACCCGTGCCGCGCTGGACAGGCTCGAGTCGCCCGACGTCCAGATGGCCCTGGCGGAGCTCGACCGCGCCAATGGCATAGGCGTGGAGCAGGGCTTCGACTCGTCGGACATCTTCGTGAAGACCAAGCGCCGCCGCAGCCACGGCAGGCAGGAGCCTGGCGAGGGCGAGCCCGGCGGCCCGAGCGCCTCCCGCCGCCCCTCGCAGGACGAGCCTCGCCCGCGCAGGAGGCGCCAGGAGGGCGAGGGCGAGTCCGGAGCTGGGCAGGAGTCGATGCCCACGCCGCGCCAGCGTCGTCGCAAGAAGCACTCGGGCTCCGCTGCCGGCGAGGCTGCGGGCCAGCGTCGCGGCGGCACGTCCGGACGCACGGAGGCGCAGGGCGAGACGGCGTCCCAACCCCCGTCGGGGCATCGTCGGCGTCGCCATCATGCCCCTGCGGGATCAGAGTCCCAGGCTGGGGCCGCCGACCAGCAGCAGCGCCCGAAGGCCGGGGAGAAGCCCCGCGGCATGCAGCCCACGAGGCGCAAGCGTCACCCGGGCGACCATGGCGGCCAGCAGCAGGCGGGGCAGCAGACCGACAGGGGCCAGCACCATCGCAGCCAGGGCCAGCAGGCGCCGGGCACGCGGGAGCACTCGCAGCAGGGGCCCGGCGACTCCGGCACGCCCGCAGACGGGGCCGAGAGATCGCGTCGCCGCCGTCGCCGCGGCGGCAGGGGCCGCAGCCAGGGAGGCTCGGACGCCAGGGGCGCAGGCGCGCCGTCCGGCGAGTAGGGGAGGCCGGTCATGCCCTACGGACTTAAGACGGAGGCGAGCTTCGACGGAGCGCACTTTCTCACGGACTACTACGGCAAGTGCGAGAACCTCCACGGGCACCGCTGGAGGGTGGTCGCCTACCTGAGGCAGCCCAGCCTCCAGGACGAGGGAACCATGCGCGACATGGTCATCGACTTCGGGGTGTTCAAGCGGACGCTGCGCGAGCTCGTGTCCGAGCTCGACCACAGCTTCCTGGTGGAGGAGGGGTCGCTCAAGCCGGGGACCGTCCGAGCGCTCAAGGAGGACGAAGGCTTCTCGCTCAGCGTCCTCCCCTTCCGCACCACGGCAGAGAACCTCGCGCGCTACTTCGCCGACCGGCTCCTGGAGGAGGGCATGCCGGTGAGCCAGGTCGACGTGTACGAGACCCCGCTCAACTGCGCCTCCTACTTCGTGGACTAGGCCGTCCGCCACCTCCGCGCGCCCCTCTCCCCCGCAGCAAGAGGCCCCACCTCTTGTCGAGTGCGCAAGCTGAAGCCTTCAGACTGTGCACTCGGCGTGGCCATTCCCATCTCATCTGCGCAAATTCAGGCATGAGTAGCATCGAGTGCGCAAGCTGAAACATTCAGCTTGCGCACTCGGGGAGTCGCACTCGGGGAATGGCGCGCAGGAGGGATTACGTGCAAGGGGGGGGTTGCGTGCAAGGGGGCGCGAGGAGCTAGTCCCTCGCCCTCTCGGCGACGGCTGCCGCGACCACGTCTGCCACGCGCCTGTCCAGGGCGCTGGGGATGATGAGCTTGGGCGAGAGCTCCTCGTCCGTCACCAAGCCGGCGATGGCGTGTACTGCGGCGACCTCCATCTCCTTCGTGATGCGCGGAGCTCGCGCGGCGAGCGCGCCCTTGAAGATCCCGGGGAAGACCAGGACGTTGTTGATCTGGTTGGGGACTGTCTCTTATACACATCTCCGAGCCCACGAGACTCCTGAGCAT
>CAMXZR010000104.1 GCA_947253595.1 uncultured Olsenella sp.
CGTGGAGGCCAACGCCAACGCTGCCTACGCCTCGATGGGCGTCTCGGCGAACGGCTACATGCAGCAGGTGACGTCGTTCGCGGCGAGCCTCAAGCAGTCGCTGGGCGGCGACGTCGTGGCCGCTGCGGAGCGCGCCAACACCGCCATGGGGGACATGGCGGACAACGCCTCCATCTTCGGCACGAACATGGCCGACGTCCAGAACGCCTACCAGGGGTTCGCCAAGCAGAACTACACCATGCTCGACAACCTCAAGCTAGGCTACGGCGGCACCAGGGAGGAGATGCAGCGCCTCATCGACGACGCCAACGCCTGGGGCGCGGCGAACGGCGAGGCCTCAGACCTCTCGATAGACTCCTTCGCCGACATCGTCACCGCCATCCACCAGGTGCAGGAGGCCCAGGGCATCGCCGGGAACTCGGCGCGCGAGGCGGCGCACACCATCTCGGGCTCCATCGGCATGGCCAGGGCCGCATGGGAGAACTGGGTCGCCGGGTTCGGCAAGGACGGCGCAGACATGGGCGAGCTCACCAGGCGGCTCGTGTCCTCCGTGGGCTCCGTCGTGGAGAACGTGGCACCCAGGATTGCCCAGATAGGCGGCTCCATCGTCAGCCTCCTGCCGGGGGCCATCGGCGAGGCGGCGTCCTGGATGGCGTCCAACGCGCCGGCCATCCTGGGCGACGCCGTGGCCAACTCCATCGGCTCCGCCCTCTCGGGGGCCCTGGGCATAGAGCTGCCGCCCGTCGACGCGGGAGAGCTGGCGGCGTCCCTCTCGGGGGCGCTCTCAGCCGTGACCGGCTTCGCCTCCTCGGCGAGGGATGCGCTCTCGGGCGTCGCGGGGCCACTCCTGGAGACGCTCGGCCCCGTCGTCGGCACCCTCGTCAGCGGCCTGCGGGTCGCCATGGAGGGCGTCGGCAGCGTCGTGTCCGGCCTCGGCGCGACGCTGCAGCCCGTGGCCGACGCGGCCATGGGCGCCTTCCAGGGCGTCGCGGGCGCGCTCGTGGACAGCCTCCTGCCCGCCATACAGCAGCTGCAGCCCGCCTTCGAGGTCCTCGTCGGCGTCGTCTCCGGGGCCGTGGGGCCCGCGCTCCAGGCCCTCGCGGACATCGTCTCGGTCGTGCTCTCGACGGCGTTCACGGTCGCCGGGGCGGTCGTCACGGGCGCGATGCAGGTGATATCCGGTGTCGTGCAGGCCGTGGTGGGCGTGCTGACGGCCGTGGTCGGCGCCTTCGTGGGCGTCTTCACCGGCGACTGGCAGATGGCCGCAGACGGGGCCAGCTCCGTCATGACCGGCATGGCGTCTATCGTCACGGGCGTCATGAACGGGCTCCTTGGTGCCATAGGGGGCATCCTCTCCGGCATCGCCGGGCTCTTCTCGTCCGTCCTCAACGGGATCACGGGCGTCGTGTCGGGCATCTTCGGCGGCATCGCCAGCACCGTCACGGGCAAGATGGGGGAGGCGAAGAGCGTGGTGCAGAGCGGACTCAGCGCGATCAGCGGCTTCTTCAGCGGCCTGCACCTGGAGTTCCCGCACATCAAGCTGCCCCACTTCCACATCAGCGGGAGCTTCTCCCTCATGCCCCCGTCGGTCCCGAGCTTCGACATCAGCTGGTACGCCAAGGGCGGCATCTTCTCGCGCCCGACGGTGTTCGCCGGGGCTGGCGTCGGCGTGGGGGAGGCGGGGCCCGAGGTCGTGGCCCCCGTGGACAGGCTGACCGGGTTCATCCGCGACGCCCTGGGCGACGGGCGCGACGACGAGCTGGTGGCCGAGGTCCGCGCCCTGCGCGAGCACGTCGGCAGGCTTCGCATCTACCTGGACGGAAAGAGGCTCGTGGGCGGCATCGCCGACGAGATGGACGCCGAGCTCGGCAGGATAGGGGCGCTGTCGTGAGCGACAGGGAGGTATGGGTCGACGGCACGCCGCTCTGCGAGGCCTACGGGCTCGTCCTGGCCGAGTGGTCGGACGAGCCCCCGGAGGTCAGGGAGAGCCGCGTGAGGGTGATGGGGCGCGACGGGACCCTGGACCTCACCGAGGCCGTCACGGGGTGGCCCACCTTCGGCGACCGCACCGTGAGGGCGGTCCTCTACCTGGAGGACCCGGCCAGCTGGGAGGCGTCCTCGCGCGTCCTCGCGCGCCTGAGGTCGCTCCTGCACGGCGGGAGGCACGAGGTGTCCACGTCCTGGGAGCCGGGCGCGACCTACCGGGGCCGCGCGTCCGTGGCCCAGAGCGTCTACGACTCGACGGCGGCAATCGAGCTCACGCTCACCTGCGAGCCCTACCGGAGCTTCGGCACGCGCGTCTTCCGCGCCAACGCGGCGGGCGGCATCGAGGTGTCGCTCCCCTGCGGGGACGCCCACGTGCAGCCGGTGGTCGAGGTGGCGCGCGAGTGCGTCCTGGACATAGGGGGCAGGGAGTGGACGCTCCCTCCCGGCTCCTGGACCCTCGACGACATGTGGCTCGCCCCCGGCGACAACCGGGTGGCCATCGACACGACGCCCGGCACGGGCGACGACACCTGGGAGGGCTTCGCGGACGCGTGGGACGCCCACGAGGGCATGTGGTCCGCCATGGCCTGCGCCTCGTCGCCCCTGCAGGAGTTCCCGTCCTGGCAGGGCATGGGCACCTGGTGGGACATGGAGGACCGCACGTGGGACTCCCTGGCGTTCCCGCTCGACACCTCGGGCGGCGAGTACGACGTCTACTTCTCCTACGAGTGGAAGGAGCTCTGATGAGCACCAAGACACAGAACATGAAGCTCGTGAAGCCCGCGATCACGGACAAGGTCCAGCAGACCATCTCCGACCTCGCGTCCAACTTCGACATCCTGGACAGGATGTGGCCCGTGGGCTCCATCTACATGAGCGCGGCGCCCGCGAACCCCTCCTCCTTCCTGGGCGGCACCTGGGCCCGCGTCGAGGGACGCTTCCTCGTGGGGGCGGGCTCCGACTTCCCCGCCGGGACCACGGGCGGGCAGAGGACCATGGGCGTCCACCGCAGCGGCGAGGAGGCCCCCGGCTACGGCCTCACGCAGACGGCCGGCTTCCACGACCGCGCGATCGTCGCGACCGAGGACTACTCCGGCAAGCTCCTGCCGCCCTACCTCTCCGTGTACATCTGGAAGAGGACGGCGTAGGTGTACCGCCTCACCTACGCGGGCCAGACCCTGCACGACCCGAGGCTGCCCGAGCGCGTCGTGACCGCCTGCGACTGCAGGCTGACCGTCAGCGAGCCCGGCAGCCTCACCTGCGACGTGCCGCCCACGCACCCGCTCTCCGGGACCTTCGAGTGCTACGACCCCACCCGCGAGGTCGTGCTCGAGGAGGACGGGGAGGAGCTCTTCCGGGGCCGCGTGACCTCGGCCGAGCCCTCCGTCGACGGCACCGAGAGGCTCACCTGCGAGGGGCAGCTCGCCTACCTCTCCGACACGCTCGTGCGCCCCTACGGCACCTACGCCGACAAGGACAGGGGGTGGGCCGTCACCCCGTCGCGCTCCCTCAGGGAGGTCGCGGCCTGGTACGTGGACGAGCACTCGCGCCGCTGCGACGGCTCCCAGGCCTTCCGCGTGCGCCGCAACGAGCTGCCGGACACGCCGGTGACGCGCTCCTCGACCCAGTGGCCCAGGACCCTGGCGGAGCTGGAGGACAAGGTCCTCTCGCTCGGCTACCAGGTCGTGGCGGGCCGCGACGGCCTAGGCCGCTACGTCGACCTCCTGGCCGACGGCTGCGGCGACAACCCGCAGGTCGTGGAGTTCGGAGAGACCATAACCGAGTTCGCCGACGTCACCGAGGCGGACGGCCTGGTCACCTGCGTCGTGCCCTACGCCAGCCGCAAGGAGGGCGGGAAGACCGTCCAGCTCACGCTCGACGCCCTCCCCGACGGGGAGTTCGGCAGCGGCTTCCACGTCGAGGGCGACGCCATCATGTCGAGCGAGGGCGTCCGCCGCCACGGGACGGTCTGCGCCAGGAGGTCCTTCGACGGGTGCTCGACGCCCGCCCAGCTCGCGGCGAAGGCGGCGGAGTGGCTCTCCGGGGCCCACTCGCTCGTCGAGTCGGTGAGGGTCTCCGCCGTCGACCTGCACAAGGTCGACCCGACCGTCCCGCCCGTCAGGCTCGGCCAGTGGGTGCGCGTCAGGGCCCGCCCCTTCGGCGTGGACGAGCGGCTCATGTGCATGCAGGTCCGCATCGACCCGCTCGACCCCGACGGCTGCACCTACCAGCTCGGGGCCACCAGGCGCACGCTCACCCGCCAGCAGGTGGCGCGCCAGCGCGGGGTGAGGCGCGAGCTCTCCGACGGCGTCGAGGCCGCCCGGGCGATATCCGCCGAGGCCAAGGCCGCCGCGACCGAGGCGGCCAAGGTCGGCGGAGCGGCGGCGGAGACGGCGTCACACGCCGCCACCGGCGTCCTGGTCGAGTTCGCGCTCGGCGACGGCTCGGACGTCGCGCCGGATTCCGGCTGGTCCGAGGCCACGCCCGAGTGGACCGATGGCCGCTACGTCTGGCAGCGGACCACCGTGGCCCACGCGGACGGCACGGAGCGCGTCTCCACGGCCTGCATCCAGGGTGCCAGGGGCGAGGCCGGGCCGCAGGGGCCCACCGGCCCCAAGGGCTGTCTCTTATACACATCTCCGAGCCCACGAGACTCCTGAGCATCT
>CAMXZR010000105.1 GCA_947253595.1 uncultured Olsenella sp.
ATGCAGATCACGCGCACGATGGAGATGATTTCCACGGCACGCATCCACAAGGCCCTCGGCAGGGCCGAGGAGGCGGGGCCCTACAAGGAGGCCATCACCAACATGCTCGCCAACGTGGCCGGAGCGGGCTTCGATGAGTCGCAGCCCCTCCTTGCGCGCCATCTGGGAGAGAAGAACGTGCTCTTCGTGCTTATTGCGTCCGATCGTGGGCTGGCAGGGGGCTTCAACATCCTCCCCCAGCGCTCCGTCGAGCGCCAGATGCGCGAGCTCCAGAAGCGCGGGGTCGGTGCCTCGGTCATCACCTGCGGGCGCAAGCCCACGGAGTACTTCACGTACCGCAAGGTGCGTCCAGCACTCTCGTTCGTGGGCATGTCGTCCGAGCCGAGCCGCGACGAGGCCGATCGCATCGCCTCCTACGTCATGGACGGCTACGCATCGGGCAAGATCGACCGCGTGGAGCTGGTCTACTGGCACGCCAAGAACCGCGTCGACCAGACTCAGGTGAGCGAGAGGCTGCTTCCGGTGACGCGCGAACAGCTCATGATGCCCAACAAGCCGCGTACCCCGGAGGCCATGACCAAGGTCGAGCACGCCGCGTACACCGACTACGCCTTCGAGCCCTCCGCCAGCGAGGTCTTGGGCCACCTCATGCCCGCCTACATCAGGACGGTCATCTACCACGCCCTGCTCGACTCTGCCGCAGCAGAGCACGGCGCCCGCAGGCGGGCGATGCAGTCTGCCACGGACAACGCCAAGGAGGTCCTCGGCTCCCTGAGCCGCACCTACAACCGCGAGCGCCAGGCAAGCATCACCACCGAGCTGAACGAGATAATCGGCGGCGCTTCCGCATTGGAGGACAACTAATGTCAGATACAACAGCGCAGGCGCGCTCCCTCCTCGAGGAGGCCGCCTACAAGCAGATGAACAGGAGCGTCGGCACCGGCACCATCGTCCGCATCGTCGGCCCCGTCGTCGACGTCAAGTTCGACGACAAGGTCCCCAGCATCTATACCGCCCTCGTCGTGGACGACATGACCCCGGTGGGAGAGGTGCACACGGTGCTTGAGGTGGAGTCGCAGCTGGCAGGTGGCGTCGTCCGCACCGTGGCCATGTCCTCCACCGACGGCCTGCAGAGGGGTCTTAGAGTCAAGGACACCGGACACCCCATGATGATGCCGGTCGGGCCCTCCACGCTCGGGCGCGTGTGGAACGTCATGGGCGAGGCGGTAGACGGCAAGGGCGTGCCCGACGACGTCCAGTACTACCCCATCCACCATCCCGCACCCGCCTTCGACGAGCTCACCACCCAGACCGAGATCTTCGAAACGGGCATCAAGGCAATCGACCTGCTTGAGCCCTACGTCCGGGGCGGCAAGACCGGGCTCTTTGGCGGCGCCGGCGTCGGCAAGACCGTCCTCATCCAGGAGCTCATCAACAACCTCGCCCAAGAGCACGGCGGCACCTCGGTGTTCACGGGCGTCGGCGAGCGCACCCGCGAGGGAACCGACCTCTTCCTCGAGATGACCGAGTCTGGCGTCATCGAGAAGACCTGCCTGGTCTATGGCCAGATGAACGAGCCGCCCGGAGCGCGTCTTCGCGTCGGCCTCGCTGGTCTGACGACTGCCGAGTACTTCCGCGACCAGGGACAGGACGTCCTTCTCTTCATCGACAATATCTTCCGCTTCTCTCAGGCGGGCTCCGAGGTCTCGGCTCTGCTGGGACGCATGCCCTCCGCTGTCGGGTACCAGCCTACGCTGGCGACCGAGATGGGCGACCTGCAGGAGCGCATCACCTCGACGAAGGAAGGCTCGATCACCTCCGTCCAGGCCGTCTACGTCCCCGCGGACGACCTGACCGACCCTGCCCCCGCCACGACCTTCACGCACCTCGACGCGACCACGGTCCTCTCGCGCTCGATAACCGAGCTCGGCATCTACCCCGCCGTGGACCCGCTGGCCAGCTCGTCCTCGGCGCTCGATCCCTCCATCGTCGGGGAGGAGCACTACCGCGTGGCCATGGCGGTGCAGGAGACCCTCCAGGAGTACTCCGACCTGCAGGACATCATCGCGATTCTGGGCATGGACGAGCTGTCCGAGGAGCAGCAGCTGGTCGTCGCCCGCGCGCGCAAGATCCAGCAGTTCCTCTCTCAGTCCTTCCATGTGGCCGAGAAGTTCACGGGCAACCCCGGAACCTACTGCTCCGTCGACGATACCGTCCGCTCGTTCGCCGCGATTGTGGACGGCAAGTGCGATGACCTGCCCGAACAGGCCTTCCGCTACGCCGGCACCATCGAGGACGTGCGCGAGCGCGCGGCCAGGATGAGCGCGGAGAGCGCAGAGTAGGAATACAGATGGCAGAGCTTAACTGTCAGTTCGTCAGGCCCGACCGGCTCCTCTTCGAGGGGCCGGTCTCCAGCCTGGTCTTGGTGACCCACAGCGGGGAGCTGGGCGTCTGGCCCGGGCACGCCGCAGAGATCTGCTCCCTGGGCGACGGCGTGGTGAGGCTGCGCGCAACCCCGGAGGACGGTGGAATTGAAGTGCGCGTCGTCATCTCCGGCGGCTACGCCGAGATCGATGACAAGAGCGTCATCATCCTCGCCGATCATGCCCGTAGGACCGACGACATCGAGCCCGACGTCGTTCGCGACACGCGTCAGGACGCCATGGACGCGCGCGACGCCCTTCCCGAGGATGACCACCGTCGCGCATACTATGAGAACAAGATCAAGTGGTGCAACCTCCTCCTGAAGCATGTCGAGGGAGACGAAGAGGCTGCCTCGTAGCCTGGGAGGGCGCTTTGGAAGTCATAGAGGTCGAGGGGGGCTACCCCATTGCCGGCGAGGTCACGGTGGAGGGGGCGAAGAACTCCGCCCTCAAGCTCATGGCGGCAACCATCATGGCCCCTGGCGTCACCACGCTCACCAACGTTCCCAACATCTCTGACGTCCACGTCATGGGCAAGGTGCTCAAGTACCTTGGCGCACGCATAGAGGTAAGAGGCGAGCATGAGCTCGTCATCGACACCTCAGACGTCGACCGATGGGAGACCCCCTACCACCTCGTCGCCCAGATGAGGGCTTCGACGGCGGTGCTCGGCCCCCTTCTCGCCCGCTTCGGGAGGGCCATCGTCGCCATGCCGGGTGGCTGCAACATCGGAGCCCGAAAGATCGACATGCACATCCTGGGGCTGGAGGCCCTGGGTGTGAGCTTCGACATCGACCACGGCGACATCAACGCCACCACGCCCAACGGTCTGGTGGGCTCCACGGTGACCCTGGACTTCGCGAGCGTAGGTGCTACCGAGAACCTCATGATGGCGTCAGTGCACGCCAGGGGCGTCACGACCATAGACAACGCCGCGCGCGAGCCCGAGATAGTCGACCTGGCCAACCTCCTCAACGCGATGGGTGCCAGGGTCCGCGGGGCCGGCTCCCCCGTGATCGAGATCGAGGGCGTCGGGGAGCTGCACCCTGTCAACCACCGCGTGGTGGGGGACCGCATCGAGGCGGGCACCTTCATAGCCATGGCCGGCCTCTGTGGAGAGCCCGTGATCGTTCGTGGCTTCGAGCCCGTCCACTTGGGGCTTGTCCTCAAGAAGTACGAGTCGATGGGCATTTCCATCGCCCGCGGGGAGCACTGCTGCACCGTGAGCCGCTCGAGGCCGCTGCGTTCGGTCGACATCCAGACCCTGCCCTTCCCGGGCTTTCCGACTGACATGCAGGCCCAGACGATGTGCCTCCTCGCCCAGGGCGACGACTCCTGCGTCATAACCGAGAACGTGTTCGAGAACCGCTTCATGTTCGCAAGCGAGCTGCAGCGCATGGGCGCCGACATCCGTATAGAGGGACACCACGCCATCGTCCATGGTGGGAGGCGCTTTTCGGGCGCCGAGGTGCGTTCTCCCGACCTCAGGGGTGGAGCTGCCCTCGTCATGGCAGGCCTCGTGGCGGACGGGATTACCACGGTTTCCGACATCCACCACATCGACAGGGGCTACGAAAGCTTCGTTCCCAAGCTCCAGGCCCTTGGCGCCCATGTCAGGCGCCTGGAGGTCGAGAAGCCCGAGGGGGGAGAAGGTTAGCGTCCCGTCGCGCAGGGAAGCCATCGCAGCGCCCCGGACGACCTGTCGTCCGGGGCGCACGCATGGCAGGCGAACGAGAAGGAGGCCGTTCGGCCAACTCGATAGCCGCAAAAACGGTCCCATGACAGACAATTGGGTATAAGTCAGGAGTGTCTGAGTCTTTTACGTCGTCCCCACTCGCAACGGAGGGCAGCATGCCAAGACCCACTGAGGGCGAGCGCCACGCGCTCACGATGGCCAACGAGGACTATCTCGAGTCCATATATCGCATCATGACCGAGACCGGTGAGACCGAGGGCATTCGCTCCGTCGACGTCGCGGACCAGCTCAAGGTCTCCAAGGCGAGCGTCAACAAGGCCATATCCACGCTCAAGGAGGCGGGCTATGTGGAGCAGAACCGCTATGGCCGCGTCCAGCTCACCGAGGAGGGCACTGAGTACGCCTCCCACGTGTGGAAGTGCCACCGCATGATCCGCTCCTTCCTGCAGCGCGACCTCGGAGTCGACCCGGAGAGGGCCGACGCCGAGGCCT
>CAMXZR010000106.1 GCA_947253595.1 uncultured Olsenella sp.
CATCTCGGCCGCCTCCTTAAGGGTCACGCCCGCCTGGCAGGTCATCTGGGTGCCGTCGACGGACACGTTGACCAGGTTCTCGGCCATTGCCACGATGACGCCACGATAGCCCTCGTCGGAGACGAGCAGGTCGCTCCCGCGACCCAGGACGAAATAGGGCGCGCCCGCCTCGCGGCAGGCGGCGAGGACGTCGCGCAGCTCCTCGACGTCCTCGGGGATGACGTAGAGGTCGGCCGGCCCACCGACCTGGAAGCTGGTGTGCCGACTCATGGGCTCGGCCTCCAGGACGTTCTCCTCACCCACGATGGAGCGCAGCCGCCAGGCGAGTCCCTGCAAGTGGTCGCCGCTCTCTGACATCCCGAATCACTCTCCCCGTCGCGCTGGCCGGCGCGGCTCGTCTGGCACGACGCCCTTGTGGCGCCGCCGTCGCAGCAGATTATAGGTGCTCGTGGCGGTGGCAGAGGCCGTTTGAGGCAGCCGTACTCGGACGCCCCGCCAAAAACTGCGCACGGAAGCTCCGAATTGTGGAGAGACACATTGTGTACGACGTCTCTAGCTGGTCATATGTAGAAAGGGACGTTCGCTTCCAAAATTCCATGCGCAGTTTTTCCCAGTACGAAAAGTGCTATAGTCACGCAGAAAGTTTCAGGGCGGGGCGAGATTCCCCACTGGCGGTAATGGGCGCGAAGTTCGCCCGAGTCCGCGCGCCGCACCAAAAAGAGCGGCTGACCTGGTGAGATTCCAGGACCAACGGTCAAAGTCCGGATGAGAGAAACGAGGCCACCATGGCACAGGACTCAACCATGCGTCACGACACCCATTCCACCACCGAGCAGCGCGGCTGGTCGACCAAGCGCATCGCCGTCACGGCACTCTTCTGCGCCGTCGCCGCCATCGCCACCCTCTTCCTGGAGTTCCCCATCCTCCCGGGCGTGTCCTGGCTCAAGTACGACCCCTCTGGCATCGTCGCCCTCATCGCGGGCTTCGCCTTCGGCCCCGCCACCGCCGCCGCGGTCTCTGTCATCCCCTACCTGGTACACCTGGCAACGGCCAGCGGCATCTACGGCGTAATCATGGCCGTGCTGGCGACCTTCTCGCTCGCGGTGCCCGCCGCCCTCGTGTACCGTCACGACACCAGCCTGCGCGGCGCCATCCTGGGCATGGTCGTGGGCGCCGTGGTCTGCCTGGTCGCCTGCATCCTGGGCAACGTCGTCATCACCCCCTTCTACGCGGGCATGCCCGTCGACGCCGTCGTCGCACTGATCGTCCCCGCGCTTCTCCCCTTCAACCTGATCAAGATCGTCCTCAACTGCGTGGTGTGCGCGCTGGTCTACAAGCCCGTCACCAAGGCCCTGGGCAACTAGGCCGTAGCTTGGGATCTGCCGCCTCAAAGGATTCCACGGGCGACCTCATGCTGAGGCTCTCGCACGTCACCCTCGACTACGAGGGCGGCGTGCGAGCGCTTGATGACGTGTCCCTGGAGGTCGGACGCGGCGAGTGGGTCTGCGTCCTGGGCGCCAACGGCTCCGGCAAGTCGACGCTCGCGAGTGTGCTCTGCGGGCTGCTCGCACCCGACTCGGGCGACGTCATGCTGGTGGGGCAACGCGTGATGTCGGGCGGGAGGGTCGACTTCGCCGCCTACCGTCAGTCCAGGCGCGGCCTGGGCCTGGTCTTCCAGAACCCGGATGACCAGATCGTGACCTCCGTGGTCGCGGAGGACGTCGCCTTCGGTCCCGAGAACCTGGGCGTTCCCCCGGAGCAGGTCGGCGCGCGCGTGGCCCGCGAGCTCCACCGCGTGGCCCTGGATGACTACGCCCAGGCCGACCCGACCCGGCTCTCGGGCGGACAGAAGCAGCGCGTCGCCATCGCCGGGGCCCTGGCCATGGAGCCCGAGGTCCTCGTCCTGGACGAGCCCGGCGCTCTCCTCGACGTTCGCGGACGCCGCTCGATCATGCGCGTCATGGCGCGTCTCGCCGCTGCGGGGACGACCGTCGTCCACGTGACCCACTTCATGGAGGAGGCACTGGAGGCCGACCGCGTCATCGTAATGTCACAGGGGAGAGTCACGCTCGAGGGCACGCCGGCCGAGGTCTTCTCGCATGCAGACGCACTGGATGAGCTGGGGATCGAGGAGCCCTTCGCGGCGCGGCTTGCGGAGACCTTGCGCGAACGTGGGTTCGCCCTGCCCTGGACCTGCGACGACGGGCTCTTGGCTGAGGGCATCCTCAGGCTCCTCTGCCGAGGCGCTCAGGCGCAGCGGGGTGACGGCCGAGAGGAGCCGCAGCACGTCTCGCCCGCACCCCACCAGATGGCGGATGTCGGGGAGCCGGCGGCCATCGAGCTCTCCCGCGTCCGCTACTCGTATCGCGACGAGGACGCCCGCAGCGACGCGCGACCAGCGCTCGACGGGGTGTCTCTGCGCGTCGCGCGTGGCAGCACCTGCGCCATCGTGGGACAGACCGGCTCGGGGAAGTCCACCCTCCTGCGCATCGTCTGCGGCCTTGAGGCCCCCGACGCGGGCGAGCTCCGAGTCGGGGGCAGGGCCGTCGTCACACGCCGTGACCGCCTGCGGCTGCAGGGGGGCATCGGCTACGTTATGCAGCATCCCGAGCGACAGCTCTTCGCCCAGACCGTCGCCGAGGACGTGGCCTTCGGCCCCCGCAACCTCGGGCTTCGCGGCAGAGCCCTCGACGAGAGGGTCACGCTTGCCCTCGAGCTCGTGGGGCTCTCGCACAAGGCCGCCGCCTCGCCCTTCGAGCTCTCGGGCGGGCAGCAGCGCATGTGCGCCATTGCGGGCGTGCTCGCCATGCAGCCGGAGGTCCTGGTCCTGGACGAGCCCACCGCGGGCCTCGATCCGAGGGGCCGCAGGAAGCTGCGACGACTCCTCGACGAGATCCACGGGAGCGGCGTGACCGTGGTGCAGGTCACCCACTCCATGGAGGACGCCGCACGCTGCGAGCAGGTCGTGGTGCTCGACCGCTCTCACGTGCTGGCAAGCGGCACGCCACGCGAGGTCTTCCGCAGTACCAACGAGGCGCGGTTGCGCGAGGCGGGCCTGGGGCTGCCCCGAGCGCTCGAGTGGGCGCGCGCGCTCGGGTCGCGAGGCGTCGCGGGACTGGGCGAGCCCCTCGTCCTGGACGAGCTCGCCGACCGGCTGGCCGCGCGCCTCCCGTCCGGTGGAGGAGAGGCCTGATGGCGCTCAGGATACGCATGGGCCAGTACTATCCCGGAGACTCCCCCATCCATCGCCTGGATCCGCGCGCCAAGGTCGCCGCTGCGCTGGCCGTCATGGTCTCGGTCTTTGCCATCTCGACGCCGCTCCAGCTAGCCTTCGGCTTCGCGTTCGCGCTCGCCCTCCTGGCCCTGGCACAGGTGCCCGCGCACAAGGTCCTGGAGTCGATTCGTCCCCTGGTGGCGATGCTTCTCGTGCTGGGCCTGGTAAATCTCCTGGTCAACCGGAGCGGGAAGGTCGTGTGGCGTCTGGGCGTGCTTGCGATCACCACCGGAGGCCTGCGCGCGGCCTTCGTCTACAGCCTGCGCCTGGTCATCGCCGTGGTGGCAGCCGCCCTCATGCTGCTCACCACCACGCCAACCCAGCTCACCGACGCCTTCGACGCGGGACTCGCGCCGCTCGCGCGTCTGGGGCTGCCCGGCCACGAGCTGGCCATGGTTTTCTCGCTCATGCTGCGCTTCATCCCCACCCTCACCGACGAGACGCAGTCCCTCCTGGACGCGCAGGCGTCGCGCGGCGGACGGCTGCTGGCCGGCAGCCCTGCCCGGCGGCTGCGTGCCATGGGCGCAGTCCTCGTGGCGCTGCTCGCGAGCTCAATCCACCACGCGGAGGGCCTCTCGCGCGCCCTCGACGCCCGCTGCTACGAGGGCGGGGCCGGTCGCAGCCACTGGCACCCGCTCAGGATGCGCGGCGCAGACTGGCTCGCTGTAGGCGTCACGGCTGCATACGTCGTGGCACTCGTGGCGCTGAGAGCCCTTCAGTAATTTGGGAGACCCCCCTCAGCTAGATTCTTATTTCGCTGCCCACTTTCAAATGGAGTAGATCGCTCATGCGGATCATTCAGCCTCTCACGGCACTACTTTCTCATATACTATTGCATTTTTCAATTTAATTGTATTAATATGAATATATCCTATAAGCACTATCAGAGGAGGTAAGCATGTCAGAAAAAAGACCAAAGTTCTAAAACGAGTCATATTGTTCATGATGTTTTTTACTTTGCTTGCTCTACCTCTTGCCGCCTCCCCCGCTAGTGCAAAGGAACAGCATGACGGCGAGGTTGCACGATTTTCGCTAGACATTCCCATGAGGCAGGAAATGACAATCGCGCAACCTGACGGAACTGTTGGTGTCATTGGAATCGAGCCCATGGAACCCGTACCAAGCAAGCTACTCAGATCAAACATTAATCTAGGTAATGGGATAGGTACATGGAAATTCTATTATTATACAGATATTCTGAATACGAGCTATCG
>CAMXZR010000107.1 GCA_947253595.1 uncultured Olsenella sp.
ACACCTTAACTTCCAGGATGTCTACCCCGAGCTCGAGCCCCTGCCCGCCAAGTGGGCGGAGGTGCCCCGCGACCAGCGTCCCGTGGTGCTCGAGGTCAAGGACCTGGTGAAGACCTTCCCGATCCAGGGCAAGGGGCTCATCCGCCGCGACCGCGGGACCATGACGGCGGTCGATCACGTGAGCTTCAGAATCCACGAGGGAGAGACGCTGGCCCTGGTCGGCGAGTCCGGCTCGGGCAAGTCAACCACCCTCATGCAGATCATGGACCTGGTGAAGCCCGAGAACGGCAGCATCACCGTTCTGGGCCGCGACACGGCAGACCTCAGGAACAACCGCGAGAGGCGTGAGGTCCGCCGTGACCTGCAGGTCATCTTCCAGGACCCCATGAGTTCGCTCGACCCCCGCATGCCCATATACGACGTGCTGGCAGAACCCCTGCGCGCCCAGAGGTGGTCGGCCAAGGACATCAACACCCGCATCGGCGAGCTGATGCACCTCGTTGGCATCAACCCCGACTACGTGGACCGCTTCCCGTCGCAGTTCTCGGGCGGGCAGCGTCAGCGCATCGCCATCGCGCGCGCCCTGGCCACGCGCCCCAAGGTACTGCTGCTCGACGAGCCCATCGCCTCGCTGGACGTCTCCATCCAGGCGGGCATCATCAACCTGCTCGAGGACCTGCAGGTGCAGCTCAAGATCTCGTACCTCTTCGTGGCCCACGACCTTGCCGTCATCCGCCACATCTCCGATAGCGTCGCGGTCATGCACCTGGGCAAGATCGTGGAGCAGGGAGACACCGAGGAGGTCTTCACGAATCCGCAGGATCCCTACACCAAGGCCCTCCTCTCTGCCATCCCCATCCCCGATCCCAAGGTGGAGCGCTCCCGCGAGCGTCTGGTCTACCAGGACGGCAGGCTCGTCTCGTCCTCGAGCCTGCTGCCCAGCCTGGGGAGGTAGGGAAGAGGTCTCGGCCCCGCGTGCACGGACCTTCCCTGCGGAAGCTTCGTGGACGAAGGGACCCTCGTCCGTGCGATCTTTAGGGGCGGTCCGCGACGCGGGCCGCCCTGCGCTATGTTGTTGGGAGCGAACCGACCCAATCCCTATGCGCAGCGCTGCGCGAACGGAGGAACCAATGGCAGAGACCTACAAGTCCCGAGCGGACATTCCGGAGAGGTACACCTGGGACACCAGCGGGCTCTTCGAGAGCGACGAGGTGGCGGCTACGGCCTTCGAGGAGGCACAGGGACTGCCCGCAGAGCTCGAGTCCTGGAAGGGCAGGGCATTTGCCAGCGCGGAGGGGCTCCTCGCGTACCTCCGCCTCGAGGACGAGGTCACCCTCAAGGTGGCGCGCCTCTTCGAGTACGCCTCCCGCAAGTCCGACGAGGACACCCGGGTGGGCCGCTACCAGGACATGCTCGCGCGCCAGCGCTCCCTCATGGCCAAAGTCGACGCTGCCAAGTCCTTGTTCGAGCCCGCGCTCCTCTCGCTCGATGGGGCGACGCTGGACGCGTGGTGCGCAGAGTGCGAGGGGCTTAGGATGTACCGCCGCGCCCTCGACAAGGTCCGTGCCCTGGCCGACCACGTGCTCTCGCCCGAGCTGGAGGCCCTCCTGGCCAAGGCCCAGGAGATGGCGGCCAGCCCCGAGGTCGGCTTCTCCATGCTGAACGACGCCGACCTCACGTTCGCCGACGCCCTCGACTCGAAGGGGGTGGCGCATCCCATCACCCACGGCAGCTATGGCATGGCGCTGATTAGCTCCGACCGCACGCTGCGCGAGAACGCCTACAGGAGCGTCTATGGCAGCTACCGAGGCGTGCGCAACACCAGCGCCGCCCTGCTCGCCGCCCAGATGAAGCAGCTCGAGTTCTTTGCCACCGCCCGTGGCTACGGCAACACCCTCGACGCGTCCCTGGCTCCCACCGAGGTCCCCCGCACCGTCTACGAGTCGCTCATCGAGTCTGTTCACAGGAACGCGCCCGCCATGCATCGCTACATGGCCCTGAGGGCCCGCGTCCTGGGGCTCGGGCAGGCGCGCTACTGGGACGTCTACGTGCCCATCGTCAGGATGCCCGAGCGTCGCTACAGCTTCGAGGAGGCCTGCGACCTCATGCTCAGGGCCCTCGCGCCCCTGGGCGAGGACTACCTTGCGGTGGTGAGGCAGGCCATCGACGAGCGTTGGATCGACGTGTATGAGACCCCCGGGAAGGCGAGCGGGGCCTACTCCTCCGGTGGCCGTGGGCTCAAGCCCCTCATCCTCCTCAACTTCATGGGCACCCTGGAGGACGTCTTCACCCTGGTCCACGAGATGGGCCACTCGATGCACACCTACCTGGCCAGCAAGGCGCAGCCCACCCGCTATGCGGACTACGAGATGTTCGTCGCGGAGGTCGCATCCACCACCAACGAGATGCTCCTCATGCGCTACCTGCTCGAGCATGCCAAAGACGACGAGGAGCGGGCATACCTCCTCGACGACCTCTGTGGCAAGTTCAAGGGCACGCTCTACCGCCAGACCCTGTTCGCGGAGTTCGAGATGCTGACCAACGACGCCTCCCGGGCGGGGGAGGGAGTGGGTGCGGACGCCAACAGCAGGCGCTACCGCGCGCTCAACGAGCTCTACTATGGCCCCGCCGTCCAGACCGACGATGACATCGCCCTGGAATGGGCGCGCATCCCGCACTTCTACTACAACTACTACGTCTACGTCTACGCGACGAGCCTTGCCGCCGCCGTGGCGCTCTCGGACAAGATCCTGGCCGAGGGCAGGCCTGCGGTCGAGCGTTACCTGGGCTTCCTCTCGGGTGGGAGTTCCAAGGCCCCGCTGGAGCTGCTTGCCGGGGCTGGGGTCGACATGGCCTCGGGCAAGGCCGTCGACGACGCGCTCGCGCAGTTCGGCAGGGTCGTGGACGAACTCGACGGTCTGGTCTAGCGGCGACGTCTGCGGCTCGTTTCGTCGCAGTACACAAGCTTGTAACAATCGCATGGGGATTTCTTTATGTTTTTGAAATAAAATATGGACAGGCATCTATCGGGATGCATGCATTTCGCCGTGCGCGCATCGCGCAGAAAACAGGAGGAGAAATGATTTCTAGCAACGTCTCGCGTCGCTCGTTCGTGGGCATGGCCGGCACGGCCGCCGCCCTTGCCGGCCTTGGACTCGTGGGCTGCGGTGGCTCGGGCAACTCCGGCAGCGGCTCTGCTGGCACCGACACGGGCGTCGAGCCCCAGAACGGCTCCCCCGCCACCACGCCCCTGGACAAGCTCCCGCTGCCCGAGAAGGGCAAGACCTACAACAACCCGATCGAGCGCGACAAGGTGAAGGACGGAGGCACCCTCGTGCTTCCCGTGACCGAGGTCGGCCCCGACTTCAACTACTTCTGCGTCAACGGCGGGACCACCTACATCAATTGGTTCTGGAGCTTCTACATGCCGGGCAACTTCAAGCTCGACCCCACCGGCTCCAAGTTCACCCCCGACCCCAACTTCATCGACTCCTCCTCCGCCGAGATGGTTGACGGCAAGGAAGTCGTGACCGTCAACATCTCCGAGAAGGCAAACTTCAACGACGGCACCCCCATCGACTGGCGTGCCTTCGAGGCGGTCTGGAAGTGCTGCAACGGCACCAACGCGGAGTACACCCCCTCCTCCACCGATGGATACAACCAGATCGAGAGCGTCGCAAAGGGAGAGACGGACAAGCAGGTCGTCATCACCTTCGCCCAGCCCTACTACCCCTACGAGGCGCTCATCACGTTCATGCACCCCGACGCCGCAACCCCCGAGGTATTCAACAGCGGCTGGGTGAACAACGTCCACAACGAGTGGGGTGCCGGCCCCTTCGTCGTCGACAGCTTCGACGAGACCCAGATCACCTTCAAGCGCAACGAGAAGTGGTGGGGCAACAAGGCCAAGCTCGACACCGTCACCTTCAAGCAGATGGATGCCCAGGCCATGTTCAACGCCTTCAAGAACGGCGAGATCGACGCCACCGAGCTCGGTCAGTCCGGCTCCGGCGAGATGCTCTCCAACTTCGTGGGCATGGAGAACACCGAGATCCGTCGTGCTGACTCCAAGTCCATCGCCGTCATCGAGGTCAACACCACCCGTGACTCCCTGCAGGACGAGACGGTCCGCAAGGCCTTCATGCAGTGCATCAACAGCGAGACCATAGTCGGCATCGTCTACCAGGGAGTGAACTGGAAGGAAGATCGCATGGGTTCCATGATGATCAGCCCCTGGATGGACGGCTACGAGAACAACCTGCCCGAGGACGTGGCTGCCAACACCACCGCCAAGGCCCAGACCGAGGCGGCCAAGAAGACCCTCGAGGACGCCGGCTTCGAGATGGGCTCCGATGGCTTCTACGCCAAGGACGGCCAG
>CAMXZR010000108.1 GCA_947253595.1 uncultured Olsenella sp.
CGGCCCCTCGGGCGCAGGCAAGTCCACCGTCGCCGAGATGGTCGGCAGATTCTGGGATGCGGACGAAGGGGCGGTCAGCATAGGCGGCACCGATATCCGCAGGCTGGGCACGGACGTGCTCATGGGCAGCATCTCCTTCGTGTTCCAGGACAGCTTCCTCTTCGAGGGGACCATCCGAGACAACATCGCGTTGGGACGTCCCGACGCCACGGACGAACAGGTCATCGCCGCCGCATCGGCGGCGCAGTGCGACGGGTTCCTCTCGCGTCTCCCTGACGGGATCGACACCATGGTCGGCACCGCCGGCACGCGGCTCTCCGGCGGTGAGCGGCAGCGCGTCGCAATAGCACGGGCAATCCTCAAGGACGCGCCCATCCTCGTCCTCGACGAGGCGAGCTCGTTCGCCGACGCGCAGACGCAGCTCCTGGTCCAACGAGCGCTCGGGCGTCTGGCACGCGGCAAGACGGTGCTCATGGTTGCCCACCGGCTCGAAACCGTATGTTCTGCAGACCAGATCCTCGTTATGGACGGCGGCAAAGTGGTGCAGGAGGGTACCCACGACGAGCTCATCGAGGCTGACGGCCCTTACTCGAAGATGTGGGAAGCTGCGAGCAGGGTCGCCGAATGGCGAATCGGAACGGAAGGGGCAACGCTATGAGAGACGTGGTCGATTCCATAACCTGCGGCGAGCCGCGCCGCATCATCAAGCCCGCGGTCTGGAACACCGTTGCGCAGCTCGCATGGTTTCTGCCCTTCGTCTGCCTGGTGCTGATCGTCAACCGCATGTTTGGCTTCTATGCCACAGGACTCTTGGACGCCGGCACGCTCTGGCTGCTGTGGTCGGCTATGGTTGCGTGCTTCGTCCTCTCCCTCGCGGTCGAGAACGTCGCGTGCAAGGTGACGTTCCGAGGCGGCTACGATGCCGGGGCAGCAGGGCGCGTGCGGCTGGCCGAGCACATCCGCAAGCTTCCCTTGGGCAAGCTCGATGCCAAGGGGGCAGGCCCCATCGCCACCACGATGATGGACGACTTCTCGCGTGTCGAGACAGGTATGACGCACCTGCTTCCCCAGGCTGTCAGCGCATCCGTCGCGGCACTCGTCGCGGCCGTGGCGCTCTGCCTCATCGACTGGCGTATGGGCCTCGCCCTCTTCGTCGGACTGCCTTTGGCCCTTGCCGTCCTCACGATCGCGCGGGAACTGCAAGAGCGTGCGGAGCGCCGCCTCCGCGCGGCCAAGGTCGAGCAGACTTCGCGCCTTCAGGAGTACCTGCGGGGCATGCGCGTCATCAAGGCCTATCACCTGCAGGGAGCGAGCTTCGCGACCCTCGCGAAGGCGTGTGGAAACTACCGGGATGCCTGCACGGCAAACGAGGCGGCGGCAGGCTCGCTCGGCAGCGTGACCGAGGCGCTGCTGCGCAGCGGCCTTGCCTGCATGACCTTCGTGGGAGTCTACCTGGCGTCGGGCGGCCGCCTCGGACTTGATGAGTTCGCGCTCTTCCTCCTCGTCGGTACGCGGGCGTTCGAGCCCCTTGCCGTCGCGTTGGCGAGCTGGCCCGAACTGATGGCCTGTGCGGCGGCAGGACGGCGAATCATAGGTCTGCTGGAGGAGGAAGAGATGCCCGGCGAAGCCGATGCCCCCACAGGGCACGACATCTCCTTCGAGCACGTGTCGTTCGGATACGGCAAAAACGAGGTGCTCCACGACGTGAGCCTGAGCATGGGAGCCGGAAGGCTCACCGCGCTCGTGGGGCCCTCGGGCTCGGGCAAGAGCACGATACTGCGGCTCGCCTCGCGTTTCTGGGACCCGCAGTCCGGGTGCGTGCTGCTCGGAGGGGTGGACGAGCGGACCATGGACCCTGAGCGCCTGCTCGCCCAGATGGCCGTCGTCTTCCAGGACGTCTACCTGTTCCAGGACACCATCGAGGCTAACATCCGCTACGGATGCGCGAACGCGACGCGCGAGGACGTCGAGCACGCCGCGAGGACGGCTCGCTGCTATGACTTCATCCAGGCGCTCCCGCAGGGATTCGACACCGTGGTCGGCGAGGGCGGTTCGACCCTCTCGGGCGGCGAGCGCCAACGCGTCTCCATCGCTCGGGCGCTACTCAAGGATGCGCCGATCGTGCTTTTGGACGAGGCTACATCCGCACTCGACCCCCAGAACGAGGCCGAAGTGCAGGAGGCGATAGGAGAGCTCGTGCGCGGAAGGACCGTCGTCGTCATCGCACACCGCCTGCGCACGGTCGTGGACGCCGACGCCATATACGTCATCGACGGCGGCCACGTCGCGGAGAGTGGCACCCACGCATCGCTGCTTGCGCAGGGCGGTCTCTACGCGAGGCTGTGGAAGGTCCAGACAGACCCGCAGTACAAGAGTCCATCTCGCGCTGGTGCAGCGGACGGCCGGGATGAGTGACAGGCCCCAGACCCCCCAAGCGACCCGACCGACAAACGACACAGTTCACTAGAGGAAGGAATCAACATGGAATCTCAGCAGAAGCGCACGTCGTCTAGGGCGAACATATCGGCTGGCGTTTTCATCGCCCTCTACCTGGCCATCTACGTCATCATCGGTGTCGTATGCATGCCGGTGCCAGTCCTGTTCCTGCTCATGCCGGAACTCGTCGCGCTGGCAGCCGCACCCGTCTACCACATGATGCTCGCCAAGTCCCCCATGGGTACGCCCATCCTCATTGCAGCCATCCTGCCGAGCGTCGTCCTCATCGCCTCGGGACACATCCCCATCGCACCGGTCGTCTCCGTCCCCGTCGGCATCGCGGCCGTGCTTATCGCCCGCAAAGGGCGCTACCAGAGCTTCAAACTGAATGCGGCGAGCCATGCAGTCTTCTCATGGAACCTGCTCGGTGGCTTCGTGCCCATCTGGTTCATGCGCGACTACTTCTTCGCGAACACGTTCGAGGGCGGCATGAGCGCTGACTTCTGCAACACCCTCTATGCGCTCACGCCAAACTGGATGCTTCCCGTGATGATGGTCGCCATCATGGCCTTCTCGTTGGCGGGATCGCTGATCGCACGCAGGCTGCTGGCCGGCAGGCTCGAGCGGGCCGGAATACTGTGAGCGCACTCAAGAGGCTCTATGAGGAACAGGAGAGGATTCGAGGGCTCAGGTTCGACCCCCGCACCAAGGTCGCCCTGCTCGTACTGCTCGATACCGCCGTGTTCCTCGGGCGCTCCCTGCCCTATGAGATCGGGGTCTTCCTGGCGTGCGCCCTGCTTGTGGGAATGGGCGGGATGCTCAGCGCCTCGCTCCGCTGTTGCATGGCGTTTTTCCTGCTCGTAGCCGTCCAATGGGTGGTCGGGCCCTCGATGGCGTCAAGCGCGGCACTTTCGCTCGTGCAGTTCGTGACGGTGGCCGCGCGCAAGGTCTTGCCCTGCGCCCTCGTCGCCTATTGGGCCGTAGGGACAACCACGGTCGGCGAGTTCTCGGCGGCGCTGTGGGAGAGCCGGATGCCACGTGGCGCCGTCGTCACGACGTCCGTGATCTTCCGCTGCTTCCCGACGATCGGCGAGGAATGGCGCGCGATACGCTCGGCCATGAGGATGAGGGGCATCGGTACAGGAGCTATGTCTTGGATCGTTCATCCCGCCCAGACGATGGCCCGCCTCTACGTACCGCTCTTTGCCTCCATTGCAACCATAAGCGACGAGCTCGCGGCAGCGGCCCTGTGCCGCGGGCTGGACGATCCGGGGCCACACACCAGCCTGTCGGAGATAGGCTTCCGTATCCAGGATCGGGTCGCCCTCGCCCTCGTGGCGGTGGGCGTGCTGGCCGCGGCAGCGTACGCATTTTCCGGAAGGGGGTTCTGAGGACCGATGGACAGACCCGCAGCTTTGCTCGACGACGTCACCTTCTCCTACCGGGACGCGGACTCCCCGAGCCTCTCGTCGCTTTCCCTTTCCGTGTCGGCTGGGGAGTGCGTGCTCCTGTGCGGCAAGAGCGGTTGCGGAAAGTCAACCGTCCTGCGCCTGCTGAACGGCATGATTCCCGAGTTCTATGATGGCGAAATGAGAGGTCGGGTTGAGGTGGCAGGCATGGACCCCACGTCATGCCCGCAATACGAAATCGCCCGCAGCGTGGGAACCGTCTTCCAGAACCCGCGCACGCAGTTCTATACCCTCGACACCACGTCAGAGATGGCCTTCGGCTGCGAGAACCAGGGCCTGCCACGCGAGGAGATTGCCCGACGGGTGGCCGGTGCGGCGGCCGACCTGGGAATCGAGGACCTCGTGGGCCGCAGCATCTTTCGACTTTCGGGCGGAGAGAAGCAACGTGTGGCCATTGCGGGCATATACGACCTTGAT
>CAMXZR010000109.1 GCA_947253595.1 uncultured Olsenella sp.
CGCCCGCCGCGCTGCCGGTGCAGCGAATGGAGAGGTCCGCCCAGCGGCGGTAGAGGGGTTCCCGCTCGCGTGCGAGGGCCTCTACCCCGCGCGCGCCAGAGAGGGGCCTTCCCGCGCTCGAGAGCTGGTCGAGGGGGCGCTCCAGGAGGACGATGCTCGCGTTCTGATGCAGGAGGTCGTAGTTCTCGGGCCGCGTGACGATGCCGCCCCCGCAGGCGATGACCAGGCCGGAGCGCCCTCCGTAGCTGCGTGCGACCTTCGTCTCCTCCCTTCGGAACTCTTCCTCGCCCCTGAGCGAGATGAGCTCCGCGGCGGACGTGCCCAGCTCGATGCGCAGGGCGTCGTCCAGGTCGACGAAGGGCCGGTCGAGGAGGCGCGCGAGCGCGCGTCCCGCGCTGGTCTTGCCCGCGCCGGGCATGCCTATGAGGCAGACGTTGGAGCTGGCGCTCATGACCTCGTCCTCCACGGAGCGTGCGAGCTCCTCGTCGACGAGCCTCTCCTGGAAGAGTTCGGAGGAGCGCAGCGCCTGGCCCACGAGCATGGGGAGTCCCGAGGAGCAGGGGAGTCCCAGCCGCTCGGCCGCCAGGCAGATTCCCGTCCTGAGGGGGTTGTAGACCACATCGAGCACGCCCCTGAGGTCGTGCAGCCGGTCGAGCTCCCCCTCGGCGAGGGGGCTTGCCGGGCAGTCGGGGTACATGCCGACGGGCGTGGCGTTGACCACGAGGACCGCGCTCGGGTGGCGTCCGGCGAGCCCCTCGTAGCGCTCCTCCCCCCTGCGGGAGACGACCACTACCCTCGCCCCCGCGTCCGCGAGGGCTGCCTGCACGGCCTGGCTGGCCCCGCCGGAGCCCAGCACCAGTGCCTTGCGGCCACTCAGGAGCCTCTTGGGCTCGCAGCCCAGGCGCTCGTGGCAGAAGCGGCCGAGCATCCAGGCGAAGCCCGCGAGGTCGGTGTTGTGGGCAAGGATGCGGCCATCCCTCCTGACGAGGGTGTTCGCGACGCCCAGGCGCTGGGCCTCGGGCGTCGCGTCGTCCGCGAGCTCGAAGGCGCGTCGCTTGTAGGGGATGGTCACGTTGATGCCCCGCCAGCCACCGTGGAGGAGGAAGTCGTCCACCTCGCCGGGCTCCCGTTCGAAGAGCTCGTAGGGCGCGAGGCCCAGCGCCGCGTGGATGCCAGGCGACCAGCTGTGGCCGAGCCTCCTTCCCAGGAGCCCGAAGCTGCCGTCGCCTGCCGTCGCCACCTACACCACCTCCGTGTAGCTTCCCAGGTAGCGCACCTCGTCGCAAACGTCTCCCAGGGTCAGGAGGAGGCGCCGGAATTCGGGCGCGCCCACGGGGCACTCGACGTCGAAGTAGAACATGAATTCGAAGTCGCGGTCGGGGATGGGGCGACTCTCGAGCTTGAGGATGTTGATGTCCAGGGCATGGAGCTTCGCGAGTACGCGATAGAGGGAGCCGGGTTCGTGGCTCACGACCAGCATGAGTGAGCTGCGGTCCGCGCCGGGGTAGATTCGCAGGTCTCTGGAGATGCAGGCGAAGCGCGTGTAGTTGTTGTCGCGGTCCTGGACGCTGCGCGCGAGTGTGTCGAGGCCGTAGAGCTCGGCGCAGGACCTCGAGGCGATGGCAGCGACGTCGGACCGCTCGCTCTGGGCGACCATCTGGGAGGCGATGGCAGTGTTCTCGACGACGTGGGCCCTGACCCCGTGGAGCGAGGAGAGGAAGCCCCCGCACTGGCTGAGCGCCTGCTCGTGGCTGTAGACGTCGCTTATGTCCTCGAGCCCGCTGCCGGGTTTGGACAGGAGGTTGTGGTCGATCTTGAGGCGGCAGCTCCGCACGATCTTGAAGTCGTGGCTCATCATGAGGTCGTAGACCTGGTTGACCGATCCTGCGGTGCTGTTCTCCACCGGAAGGACGCCAAACTCGCAGTATCCCTCCTCGACGGCGCGGAAGACAGCGTCGAAGCTTTCGAAGAAGCTGATGTCGGCGTGCTTGAAGAGGCGGTCGCAGGCAATCTGCGAGAAGGCCCCCTCCACACCCTGGCAGGCCACGTAGGCGTCCTGGGGGAAGTAGCCCGGCGCCTCGGTGAGGGCGGCCTCGACGCGGTCTAGGACGGGGCTCGAGTCGAAGAGCCGCTCTCCCTGCCGCATGCGCGAGGCCTCCATGAGGAGCTGCATGAGCACCTCAGCATACGACTTGAGCTCGGGCGGCACCTCCGCCGCCGCGGCGGCCACCACCTTCCGCTCGCGCGAGCGGTCGAGGATGGGAAGGCCCTCCCTCCTCTTGTAGGCGGCCACGCCCTCGGCGCAGTCCATGCGCTCCTGGAAGAGCCTGAGCATCTGGTGGTCTATGGCGTCGATTCGCTCGCGCAGCCGGGCGAGGTCCTCCATGGTCTAGCCCCTTCCCTCGCCGAGCGAGAACTGCCCGCCCTCGGGAGGAAAGGCGAGCCATGAGTCGAGCAGCGCGAGTGCGCAGACGGCCTCCGCCACGGGCACCGCGCGCGGGGCGATGCAGGGGTCGTGGCGGCCCCTCACGCTGAGCCGCGCGGGCACCCCCGCCACGAGGTCGACGGAGTCCTGGCAAAGGCCGATGCTCGAGGTGGGCTTGACGGCGAGGCGGAAGAGCAGGGCCGCGCCGGTGGAGAGGCCCCCGAGGGCTCCTCCTGCGTTGTTGGTGGAGGGGACGGGTCGCCCTCCCTCGAGGCGGTACGGGTCGTTGTCCTGGCTCCCGCGCAGGCGCGCCGCACCGAAGCCCCGCCCGAACTCGACGCCCTTCACGGCCGGAATACCGAAGACCGCCCGGGCGACCGCGTTCTCGATCCCGTCGAACATGGGGGAGCCGATGCCGGCGGGTAGCCCCGTCGCGACGCACTCCACCACGCCGCCGACGGAGTCGAGCCCGCATCGCGCGGAGTCGATCGCCGCGAGCATTTCGGCTTCTGCCGCGGCGTCGAGCGCGGGCAGGCCGCGCTTTCCCGCGAGCCGGTCCATCTGGGCCTGAAGCCTCGGGCGGGCCGCGGGCGAGTTGTCGAGGGCGTCGAAGGGCTCGTCCGCCACGCCCGCCACCTCCGCGAGGTGGGCGGCAACGCGCACGCCTCGCGTAGCGAGGGCCTGCAGGGCTATTCCCCCGGCGGCGCAGAGCGGGGCGGTCAGGCGGCCCGAGAAGTGGCCCCCTCCCGGCACGTCCTGGCTGCCGTGCCACTTCAGCTGGGCCGGCAGGTCGGCATGCCCCGGACGCGGGACGCGGCGCAGCTCGTCGTAGTCTCCGGAGCGGGTGTTGGCGTTCTCGATGACCAGGGCGAGGGGAGCTCCGCAGGTCGCTCCGTCGCTGTTGAGGCCCGAGACGAAGCGAGGGAGGTCCTCCTCCCTGCGTGGCGTGGCCCAGGGGCCCTGGCCGGGTGCCCGGCGTGCCATGAAGCGGCCCAGGGCCTCCCGGTCTACCACCAGGCCCGAGGGGAGGCCCTCCACAACGCAGCCTATGGCCTCGGAGTGGGACTGCCCGAAGACGCTCACCCTCAGGGCGCTGCCAAAGCTCGAAGGCACGACTCAGCCCTCCCTCTTCTCCGAGATTCCACCCAGGGCGGCGAAGTCCTCCCAGAAGCCGGGGTAGGACTTGGAGACGCACTCGGCCCCGCGTATGGTCGTGGGTCCCTCTGCGACGCTCGCCGCGACGGCCGCCATCATGGCGATGCGGTGGTCGCCCGCGCTCTGCACGTCGCCACCGGTGATGTTTGGGGTCCCTTCGACCACCAGGTCGTCCCCGTCAACCCAGGCATGGGCTCCCATGCCGCAGAGCGCGCCGCTCACGCTCTCAAGGCGGTCGGACTCCTTGAGCCTGAGGCGGGCGGCGTCGGTGAAGCGGGTCGTGCCCGTCGCGTAGGCGGCAACGGCTGCGAGCGGCGGGACGAGGTCCGGCATGTCCGCCACGCTGACGGTCCGCCCCAGGAGGGCGTCGTGGCTGCAGCTCGCCTCGGAGCCGCCCCGGCGGATCCGAGCACCCATCGCGGCGAGGGCCGCCAGTACGGCGCGGTCTCCCTGCACGCTTCCCAGATCGAGGCCCCGCACGCAGACCCCGCTTCCGAGCGCCCCGGCGGCGAGCCAGAAGGCGGCGTTGGACCAGTCCCCCTCGACGGAGAGGGTGCCGGGGGAGCGCAGGCGCGATCCCGCGGTGACGCGAAAGCTCGCGAACGAGCCCCCGCCCTCCTCGACGCGCTGCGAGAGCACCCGCACCCCGAAGGCGGCGAGCGCCTGGACGGTCATGTCCACGT
>CAMXZR010000110.1 GCA_947253595.1 uncultured Olsenella sp.
CGCCGGCCTCGTCGGACCGCGTCGGATTGGCGTGCTGTCCGCCCCCGTTGGGGAAGACGCCCGCCCCTCCCCGCGCGAGCAGGGCGACGACGGCCGTGACGGCGACCGCGCAGGCCGCAACGATGGCAAGGGACCTTCTCGACTTCATGGGACCTCCTCGGCGACGTGCGGGGCGGGCGATGAGTGGATCGGGCGGTTCCTGGCTCGAATATACCAAAGCGTTTCAGTCTCTGCCGCCTGCCGTCCGGGTGGGCCGGTGGGCCCGTATACTGGTCCGAAGCGACGGTGGGGGAGGAAACATGTCTGACGGCATTGGTAGGGCCGACGTGGCCGGGACGGCCGGGACGGCCGACGTGGCGGGCAAGGCCGGCGAGACCCGGATCGCGGAGGTCGCCGCGCGCATGAAGCTCCAGAGTCCGGAGATGGCGGCGACGACCGTCGAGCGGAGGAACGCCGCCCTTACGGGCATCAGGGAGGCGCTCGTCGCCAACGCCGCCGGCGTCTTTGCCGCGAACGGGGAGGACGTGCGCGCTGCCGAGGCGGCAGGGGTCTCTCCTGCAGTCGTCAAGCGCCTGCGCTTCGACCGGCATAAGCTCGACGACGTCTGCGCCGGCGTCGACGGCCTTGTGGACCTCCCGGACCCCGTCGGTCGCACGACGCTGCGCCGGGAGCTGGACGAGGGCCTGCTGCTCGAGCGCGTCACCTGCCCCATCGGCGTCATCGGCGTCATCTTCGAGGCGCGTCCTGACGCACTCGTGCAGATATCCGCCCTATGCATAAAGAGCGGCAACTGCGCCATCCTCAAGGGCGGGTCCGAGACCGCGCGCACCAACCGCGCGCTCTTCCGCCTGATTCAAGGTGCCGTGCTTGAGGCTGGGCTGCCCGGGGCCTGTCTCTTCCAGGCCGAGGCCCACAGCCAGATCGACGAGCTCCTGGGCTGCGACTGCGATGTCGACCTGCTCATTCCCCGCGGCTCCAACGCCTTCGTCCGCCACATCATGGACAACACCAAGATTCCCGTGATGGGCCACGCCGACGGCATCTGCCACGTCTACGTGGACGCGGCCGCCGACCTGCAGAAGGCCGTACGTATCTGCGTCGACTCCAAGGCGCAGTATGCGGCTGCCTGCAACGCCGCCGAGACCCTGCTCGTGCACCGCGACGTTGCCGCGGACTTCCTTCCCCTGCTGGCGGATGCCTACCGTGCCGCCGGGGTCGAGCTCAGGGGCACGGACGAGGTCCGGGGCATCGTCGACTGCACACCCGCGACGGACGACGACTGGAATCGCGAGTACCTCTCGCTCGTCATATCCGCCAAGCTGGTGGGGGACGTGGACGAGGCGATCGATCATATCAACCGACATGGCTCGCACCACACTGACGCCATCGTGACCGAGGACTGCGCCACGGCAGATCGATTCATGCAGCTGGTAGATTCCGCCGGCGTGTACCAGAACGCCTCGACCCGCTTCGCCGACGGCTTCCGCTATGGCTTCGGTGCCGAGGTGGGCATCTCGACCGGGAAGCTGCACGCGCGTGGGCCGGTGGGGCTGGATGGCCTGGTCACCTACAAGTACCGCCTGCGCGGCTCCGGCCAGGTGGTCACCGACTATGCCGAGGGCAGGAGTCGCTTCCGCTTCCGTGACCTGGAGCTCTAGGGGGAGGCGTCCGCGCGCGTCGCAGACGGGGGCTTCCGGGCCAGCGTCGGGGCCGGCCTGAGGTCACCGCGTCGGTGGCAGCCTGCAACCGGGTGCGGGGGCTACTCTCCCCGGCGCTCCTCCATGGCGTCGTGGACGCGCTCGGCGGTAGCGCGCGCGGCGTCCTGGACCTTCTGGTAGTACTCGTCGAAGACGTGGCGGTAGTTGCTGGGTCTCAGGGTCGGGAAGGCCCTGAGCAGGCGGAGCTCCTGGTCGGTCAGGCGAGACGAGAAGCTCGAAGCGAGCTCGTCCAGCGAGGGCACCTGTGGAAGGCTGGGCATGCCGGGGAGTTCCGGCGTGGCCTCGCGCAGCATGTCGTGCGCGTCGGCAAGGCGGCCTGCCAGGCGGTGCCTGAGCGAGGTCTCCATGACCTGGCCCCAGTCCTTCATGCGGGCGAGCTCGGAGCGGGAGGGGAGCAGCTCTCGCATGGACTCGAGGCGCGAGGCGGTCTCCTGCTTGAGGGAGTCCATCTTTGCGCGTAGGCCGGCTATGCCCACGTGCGTCACGACGAGGTCGGCGAGCATGAGCATGGCGCTCGAGCACGAGATTGCCACGAGCTGCGTGTCCCTGAGCGAGGCGACCGCCGTCGCGAGCGGTGGCTGCGAGACGTAGGCTACCAGGACGCAGCAGCAGCCGAACTGCGCGAAGCCCCCCACCCAGATGCGCCCCTGCAGGTTGAGCGGCTTGTCCGAGTAGTCCCACCAGCGTGCATGGTACATCTGCTCCATCACGTATGAGGTGACGTACTCCAAGAGGCAGCTGAGCGCGCCGCCGGCGAGAAACACCGCGAACGGGCTGCCCAGGCGTGCCAGCAGCAGGGCGGAGGCGATGCCGCCGCAGCCATAGATGGGCAGGTAGGGGCCATTGAGGAAGCCGCGGTTTATGAAGTGGCACCCAGCGATGGAGCAGTAGCTGGTCTCGACGACCCAACCGCCCACGCAATAGAAGAAGAAGTACGCCCAGACGGTCATGAGCAGGTGGATGACATGTGGCAAGGCGGACTCCTAGGCGTCTTTGCGGGCGGAGGCCCTGAGGCCCGCACGCAGGCGGAGGCGCAGGCCCTGTAGGGTCTCGGCAGTGGCGACCATTTTGTCGGCCAGGCAGAGCAGGGCGGCCTCGCGGCAGGCGGGTGGCGTGGGCGTGAGGGGAAACATGTGCCTACGGACCATGTTCTGCTCTATGGGACCGATGCCGAAGTCGCGGATGGCGTTGGCGCAGGCGAAGCCAGGGTGGCGGAAGCCGTGCAGCCTGTGTCTGGGGTCGGGGTCGTGCCAGTCATAGAGGAAGTAGTCGTGCAGAAGGGCGCCGCGCAGGAGGGCGCGCTCGTCTACGGGAAGCCGCCAGCCGCGCGCGAGGCGCACGCACTGCCGGGCGACGGCGAGCGAGTGGGAGAAGACGGTGGTGGTGCCATGCTGGATGCAGCGGCGCTCGACACGCATGCCCTCGGAGTCGAGGATGTCCTGGCAGTGTTGGCGGACGAGGTCCATGCTCCTGGCATCTGTGCTGATGGGCTTGCGTGGGGCGCTAGGGGGCATGCGGTGGTCCTTGCTGCTAGGGGTGGCGTGGCTGTGGGTGGGGGCCGGGTGCGCCGGTTGCGGGCGTGCGGCGACGTGGGCGCGGGCCGCGGGCGTGCGGCGGCGTGGGTGCGGGCTGCGGGCGTGCGGCGGCGTGGGTGCGGTCTGCGGGCGAGAGTACGGCAGACATTATCTGTCGTCGAGACGGGCCGAGAGGTGCCTTCGTGCCGATTCCGTCGAATGCGCACCGTCGAATGCGCAAGTTCATGGGTGCTATCCCGCACGCGCAAACGCACGCCGCCGGTGCCCCGCACGCGCAAACGCACGCCGCCGGTGCCCCGCACGCGCAAACGCACGCGCAGGGCAACGTTTCCCCGGTTGACGGAGGTCATGGCTGTACCCAACTGCGTGCGTGTTTTTTGCGCGCGCAAAGGCGTGCAGGTCGAGCCGGGGACGTGCGCGGCAGCGCGCTCGCCGGCAACGCTTAACGCGTCTGCCAAATCGCTGATAGCGTCCAATGCGTCTCATAAATTGTCGAGAACGTTCAACGCGTCTGGCCGCCGGCAAAACCCCAGGTCAGATTCTGTTGTCAGACGCGCCGAGCGTTTTCGCGCAAAAGTCAGACGCGTTGGGCGTTTTTTGTGCGGGAGAGAGGGGCGCATCCGACGTTTTAGTGCGAGAGACGCACGCACAATATCGTCCGGCCCGGCCCGGCCTGGCCTGATCCGGTCCGGCCCGGCCTCGCCTGGCCCGGCCCGGTCCGGCACGCCACCCGCCGCTCACCCTGCCACCCAGCCCGGCCCCGTGCCCGCCGAAGGCCGTCGGCATCTCTCGCCCGCCGTTGGGTACATAGCTTTACATAACTCGAGACGCCCGCCATCCCGCAGCTCTTCCACACGGGCCAGCAGTGGCGTCGACAACCTACAGAAGGGAGTCTGGCATGAACATGCAGACCGAAGAGAACAAGCTCAGCTTCGTCGGAGACAACGGCGACGATTTGGGCGAGGTCTCGTTCCCCGAGGATGAAGACGGCGTCCTGAACTTCAACCA
>CAMXZR010000111.1 GCA_947253595.1 uncultured Olsenella sp.
ACCCCCTACCTCACCAGCACGCCGCCCACGTAGGTCGCCTCGAGCTCGAGGTCGGCTCCCATCACGTTGAAGTCGGCCGCGCGACCCGCCTGGATCACGCCGCAGCAGTCGTCGACGCCGGACATGCGCGCGGGAATCTCGCTCGCCATGCGGATGGCCTGTTCGGCCGTCGCAGCGTTCCAGTCGACGACGTTCTTGACCGCGCGGGCCAGCGTGAGCACGGAGCCGGCGATGTTGCCCATGCCTCCGTCGGCGGCCACTAGGTGCGCCACGCCGTCCTGCAGGCGAATCGGGAAGTCTCCCAGCTCGTAGTCGCCATCGGGCATGCCCCCGCAGCGCAGGCAGTCGGACACCAGCGCCACGTGCTGCCAGCCCTTGGCGTTGATCATCGCGCGTGCGGCGGGCGCCTGAACGTGGATGCCGTCGCAGATGAGCTCGGCGTAGGTCTCGCTCGTGGTCATAGCCGCGCCCACCAGCCCCGGCGCGCGGTGGTCCAGGTCCGCCATGCCGTTGTATGCGTGTACGAAGGAGGTCGCGCCCGAACCCACGGCGGCGATGCCCTCCTCATAGCTGGCGCTCGAGTGCCCCAGCGCCGTCGCCACGCCCATCAGCGACATCTGGGCACAGAACTCGGCGCTGCCCGGGCGCTCCGGCGCAAGCGAGGCCCTGCAGATGAGGCCGTGTGCCTCGTCCTGCCAGGAGCAGACCTGGTCCACCGAGGGATCGCTCATGTACGCGGGATTCTGGGCCCCGGCGTGCTCGGAGGTGAAGAAGGGGCCCTCCAGGAAGATGCCCTCGATGCGCGCGCCCACGAAGCCGTCGCCACGCCGCTGGGCAGCCTGCCAGACGCTCGCGCAGGCCTCGCCGATCTGGTTGGCGGGCTGGGTGAGCGTGGTGGGCGTCCACGAGGTGGTGCCGTGGCGCGCGAGCTCGCGGCTGGCCTCGTCGATGCCGTCGGCGTCGCAGTCCATCACGTCGTGGCCCAGGAAGCCGTGGATGTGCGTGTCCACGAACCCCGGCGTGACCCACTTGCCCATGCAGTCCAGGACCTCAGCCCCCTCGGAGACCTCCTGCACGACGGGAGCGAACGCGCCGTCCACCACGGGCAGGTAGCCCGAGGCGACGACGCCACCCGCAAGAACGATTTGGTCGGACTTGACGAAGAAGTCGTTCTGGTCCATGGTTCCTCCTCTTGAGCGGGAGCGACGCCCCGGAGGGCGATGCCCCTCTCCCCTTGGTTTCTCCCTGAGTATAAGCTCGGGTGGATATGCCACCAACCCGGTCGCGGCGGAAGGACGGCAAGATGCACATCAGCGAGGGACACCTGCCCTTCTTGGGCCACCAGACCTACTGGCGCGTCGTGGAGCCGGACGAGGAGCTGCCCGGACGCGCGCCGCTCGTGCTGCTGCACGGCGGGCCCGGGTCGACGCACAACTACTTCGAGGTCCTGGACGGCCTGGCCGACCTCGACGGCAGGCGGCTGGTCATGTACGACCAGATCGGCTGCGGTCTCTCGTGGGACGACGGGCTGGCCGGCCGCGACGGGCTCTGGGGCGCCGAGACCTGGCTGGACGAGCTCGACGCACTGCGCGCGGGACTCGGGCTGGACCGCATCCACCTCCTGGGGCAGTCTTGGGGCGGGATGCTGGCGCTCATGCACCTCGTGGACCGCGGGGGCGCGGGCGTGAGGTCGGTGGTGCTCAGCAGCACGCTGGCGTCAGCGAGCCTCTGGAGCAAAGAGGGGCACCGTCGGCTTCGCTACCTGGGCGCGGACGAGCGAAGGGCCATGGAGGAAGCGGAGAGGAGCGGGCGCTTCGACACGCCGGAGTTCCGCGCTGCCGAGGCTCGCTACCTGGAGCTCTTTAGTGCCGGAGAGCCGGACGAGTCGAGCCCGGAGTGCCTGAGGCGACCGAGACGCTCCGGACGCGAGGCCTATCTCGCCGCCTGGGGAGACAACGAGCTCATGCCCAGCGGGACGCTCGCCGGCTTCGAGTACGCGGGACGCCTGGGAGAGGTGCGCTGCCCCGCGCTGGTGGTGAGCGGGACCCAGGACCTCTGCTCCCCCCTGGTGGCGAAGCAGCTTGCGGACGGCATCCCCGATGCGCACTGGGAGCTCTTCGAGGGCTGCCGACACGCCTGCTTCGTGGAGGACACGCCACGCTACCTGGTCATGCTCCGGGAGTGGCTGGACGAGAGGGACTAACGGGCGAATCGGCGGACCGTCTCCCCCGAACCGCTCGCACCATGGAGAAGCACGTCGCCAGCAGTGACTGGAATCAACCGCGTGACACCACCTGGGCCTCCGTCACCATCCACCGGGAGCACCTCGAGCGAACCGTCCGCGCGCACGTCCCCCGCGACGCCCTCCACCCTGCAGCCGGCGGCAAGGTCGACCGTGACGGCCTGCCCGCGAAGCACGTTCTCTGCGTTCACGCGAGAAACGAGCTCGTCCCGCGCCGCCGCGCCGCCAAACGCGAGCGCGTGCGTCTGTCGGCACAGCCCCCGCGCAACGTCAGCACACAGGCGATCGCGCAGGACGGCGAAGGGCGGCAGGCCATCGAAGTGCAGATGAAGCGACGTGGAGAGGGACGTGGGCAGCCGGTCGGCAGCGACGAGGAGGTTTGCCCCGACGCCGACGACCACCCCTACGACGTCCGCGTCCGAGAAGGCGACTTCGGCCAGGATGCCGGCAAGCTTTCCGCCTGCCAGGTAGACGTCGTTCGGCCACTTGAGGCCGAGCGGTTGGCCAGTGCCAGCCACGCCCTCGGCCGCGGCCCCCGCAGCCGCACCCGCCTCGCCGACCACGTCGCGAAAGGCGTCGAGCACGGCGAGGCCCGCCGCGAGGGTGAGCAGCCCCACGCCCGAATCCCGCATGAGGGAGGCTGGAAGCGCCAGCACGAAGGACGCGATGAGCGAGTCGTCCACGCCGCTCTTCCACGAGCGGCCGAGCCTGCCTCGACCCTGGGTCTGCTCGTCGGCGACCACGAGGCAGACGGGGATGCGGCTGTTCCCCCGCCAGGAACGGCCGACCCGTCCGCCCGCATCGTCCCCGGGATCGGCCGGCACGGGTAGGCTCCCCGGGCTGCGATAGAGCCGTCGTGCGAGGTCGTTGGTCGACCCGCAGGTGGCGACATGCGCCAGCTCGTCGGCGTGACCGAAGTGCGACACGATGACCGTCTCCACGTCCGCGGGAACGGGCCTCGCGAGGGCGCGCGCGGCAGAGATCCCCCCGCGGACGACCTCGACCGTCTCGATGGCACCTTCCCGCAGGCAAAAGACCGGGTAGCGCCCCAGCATCCCCGCCACGGAGCGTCGCGTCGTGCCGAGCCTGCCGCTGCGACGCAGGAGCCGCATGTCCGGCACGGCGAAGCGTATGCCCACGCACCCGCAAAACTCCCGCACGCCGTCCGCAACCTCAGCGAGCGAGAGGCCCGCGTCCGCGAGGGTCCGGGCCTGGCGCACGACGAGCTCCAGTCCCGAGGCCGTGGCCCACGAGTCGACGACCTGCACGCGCCCGTCGACGCCGGGCCGCTCCCGACCCAGGGTGGCAACCGCCTCGCGGGCGGCGCGATGCGCGCCGGACAGCCTCGCCGACATCGTCACGCACAGCACGTCCCGACCCGCATCGAGCAGCCCCTCGAAGGCCCGCGCGAAGTCGCGCTGGTAGACTGACTCGGTCCCCACGAAGGGGTCATCGCGCAGGATCGCCTCGTAGTCTCCGTTCTCGCCCTGGGGCAGCTCCTGCCGACGCTCTCCCAGCGCGACGTAGGTCATGGGCAGCACCGTGCATCCCAACTCGCATGCCTCCTGGCGCGTGAGGCAGCAGGTGGAGTCCGTGACGATGGCTATTCTTGGCATAGCGCGTCTCCTCCCATGCGGCGGAAGCGGGCGTAGCGGCGCTCGAGCAGCTCGTCCGCGTCCAGGCTCCCCAGGGCGTCGATCTGCTCGGCAAGCCGCGCGGCGAGCGACCGCGCGAACTCCTCGCCGCCCAGTCCCGCGTCGTCCACCACGTCGTCCACGATCCCCAGCTCGACGAGGTCACGGGCCGTGACGTGCAGGGCCTCCGCCGCCTCTGCGGCGCGCGACGTGTCCTTCCAGAGGATGGATGCCGCGCCCTCTGGGCTCACGACCGAGTACACGGCGCCCCGGAGCATGAGCGTCCGGTCGCCCGCGGCCAGGGCGAGCGCCCCTCCGGAGCCGCCCTCGCCCACGATGACCGAGATGACGGGCACCCTGAGCCCGCCCATCCCGCCTC
>CAMXZR010000112.1 GCA_947253595.1 uncultured Olsenella sp.
CCTATGCAAAGCTCGCGCTTCACCTGGGCAACGTTGTTCTGGTTGAATTCGATGGCATGGAAGCGACAGACCTCCATGCAGGCGCCGCAGCTGATGCAGCCCTCGGAGCAGCGGCTGCTGGCATCCGGACCACCCGAGCAGTGGACTACGGCTATTTTTTCCCTTCTCTTGGCCATATATGCGACCCGGCTTCCTGGCTTGGGCACCGGGAGGTGAGGCGCTGAAGCGCGCCACCTCCCGATTTACGTCTGAGACTGCTGCACGTTGGCTCGCGAGGCTAGCCGACCATGAGGTAGGCGTAGTCGTTCTGCACGGTGAGGATGGCGGCGCGCACCGCCTCGGGCAGGCCACAGTCCATATCGCTCACATCGTATACCTTCGTGCTGCCGTCCAGGCGGACGAGCATTCCGCCGTCGACGGGCAGGAAGCCCTCGTTGGTGCTGTTGTCGAAGTCCGGCTTGCTCCAGAAGAGGGTGAGCTTGTCCTTGTAGGGACGCCCTCCCTGGTAGGGACAGAAGACGGCGCAGTTGCCACACTCGTTGCACATGCCGTCGACGTGCACGATCTGGCGCTGGCGCATGCCCGGCACGCGGATGGCGACGTTGGCGCGGTTGGGGCAGACCTCGACGCAGGTCTCGCACACGGTGGCGCAGCCCAGGCAGCGGGTCTTGTCGCAGCCCCTGACGTTCAGGCAGAGGTCGCCGCGCTTGGCCAGAGGAGCCTCGTAGTCGGCCTTGACGTTGGTGTCGACCTTGGCATTGAAGTCGGTGCCCGAGATGGCGACGGTGACCATGGCCGCATCGGCGATGCCCTCGACCACGGTGGCGGGCCCACGGCGGGCGTCGCCGATGGCATAGACGTGGGGCAGGTTGGTCTTGTAGCTGGCATCGACCACGGGACGGCCCTTACGGTCGACCTCGATGCCGGAGGCCTCGAAGAGGTTGCCCTCGACGTTCTCGCCCACCGCCGCGATGACGGTAGTGGCCGGGATGGTCATGGTCTTGCCGGTCGAGACGGGCGAGCGGCGGCCGGACTCGTCGGGCGCGCCCAGCTCCATGACCTCGCAGGCCAGCGTGCCGTCAGCCAGCGTGTCGGGCGAGAGGAGCTCCATGAACTCGACTCCGTCCTCGAGCGCGAGCGCCAGCTCCTCCTCGTCGGCAGGCATGTATCGGCGGGTGCGGCGATAGACCAGGCGCACGTTCTGGACGCCCTTGATGCGCTTGGCGGCTCGCGCCACGTCCATGGCGGTGTTGCCGGCACCGATGACCACGACGTCGCTGCCGAGGTCGAGGGAGTCGGGGTCACCCTTGGCGGCCACAAGGAAGTCGATGGCGTCCATCTCTGCGCCGGACTTGAGGGTCGGGCGACCGGGTGCCCAGGCACCGATGGCGATGACGACGTCGGTGTAGCCCTGCTCCAGGAGCTCGTCGACGGACTTGACCTCCACGCCGCACTCGAACTTGGCGCCGTAGGCCCCGCAGAGCTCGACGTCGCGATCGATGGCCTCGCCCGAGATTCGGAAGGCGGGGATGGCGTGGCGGACGATGCCACCCAGCTTCTTGGTGCGCTCCATCACGGTGACGTCGATGCCGGCGCGAGAGAGGAAGGACGCGGCCGAGAGACCGGCGGGGCCACCGCCGATAACGGCGACCTTCTTGCCAGAGGCCTCGGCACGGCGTGCGAGGGTGGGCATGACCTGGTCGATGGCGGACTCGGCTGCCTTGAGCTTGGCCTCGCGGATGTGGACGTGCTCCTCGTAGTAGTTGCGCATGCAGCCGTCGCCGCAGTGGTGCGGGCAGATGGTGCCGGTCACGAAGGGAAGGGCGTTGCGCTCGAGGATGATGTTGAGGGCATCCTCGTAGCGGCCCTCGTCCACGGCCATGAGGTAGCCGGGGATGTCCTGGTGGATGGGGCAGTCGTGGCGGCAGGGTGCGGTGAAGCAGTCCGTGAGGGGGAGCTTGGCCGCAACATGGCGCTCGGGAAGCGGCTTGATGGGCTTGCGATAGGCATCGCCGCTCACGGCCTCCTCCACCAGGCCGCGCACGGCCTTGGCGTCAACGCCGTCGAACGCCTTGGCGGGAACCGCCTCCAGCACGCTCACGATCTGGCCAAAGCGCTGGTATCCACCAGGCTTCAGGATGGTGGTGGCCACGGTGACGGGCCAGATCCCGGACGAGACGAGGCCGGCCACGTTGTTGGCGTCGGCCCCGCCGGAGTAGGAGATGCGAAGCCTGCCGTCGAACTGCTCGGAGAGGCGCGCGGCCAGGGTGAGGGACAACGGGTACAGGGAGCGCCCCGACATGTACATCTCGTCGCTGGGAAGCTCGCCGCGGGTGACGTCCACGGGGAAGGTGTTGGTCAGCTTGACGCCAAACTCCAGGCCCCTCTCCTCGCCCAGGGCCATGAGGCGCTCGAGCATGGGAACGGCATCGGACCACTGGAGGTCCTCCAGGAAGTGGTGGTCGTCGAAGGCGATGTAGTCGAAGCCCAGCGAGTCCAGGGTGGTGCGGGCGTACTCGTATCCCAGGAGCGTGGGGTTGCACTTGACGAAGGTGTTGAGGCCCTTCTCGCCCATGAGGTAGGTCGCGATGCGCTCGATCTCTGCGGGCGGGCAGCCGTGCAGGGTGGACTCGGTGATGGAGCGGGAGACCTGCGGGGTGATGGAGTCGACGAAGGCCTCGTCCACATGCTCGAAGCGGTCGAGGTTCGCCTTTGCCCACGCGATCGCCTCACGGAAGACGGGCGTGGCGGAGGCGTCCTTCATGTCATTGATGTACTTGTCCACCTTGGGGCTCTTGATGCCCTCGAGGTCGTAGCCCACGGACATGTTGAACACGAAGCCGTCGGCGTCACCCAGGCCAAGCTCGCGGGAGAGCAGCTTGCAGGCGACCCATGCCTTGACGTACTCGTCGAAGGCCTCGGGAACGGTGAGCTCGGTGGACCACTCGCAGTTGTATCCCTCGTCACCCGCAAGGATGCAGGGCTTGTTCACGCAGGCGGAAAGCTCCTCGCCGTCCATGACCTGGACGGTCTTGAGCTCGAAGAAGCGGGCGCCCGTGACGTAGCTGGCGACAATGTTCTGCGCGAGCTGCGAGTTGGGGCCGGCGGCGGGACCCACGGGGGTCTCGATGCTCTCACCGAAGATGCGGCGCGTGCCCTCCTTGGTGCCCTTGGCCATGCGGGACACACCGAAGATGGTCCCCTGCGTGCGATGCTCGTCGATGATCCAGTTCATCAGCTGGTCGAACGGAATGGGGCGCATGATGTCGCTCATATTGGTCCTCTCCTAAAACCAAAAGCGGATTATGTCCCCCGCATTTATTGCGTCCGCGGGCGACGCAGGTGCATGCGACTTAGTACTCGCGGCCGTTGAGCTCCCCCCAGAGCTGCTTGGAGGCGGCGAGGATGCGGGCGTTGATTGCCTCCTCGTCCACGCCCGTGAACTCGCGGTCCTTGTACAGGACGCGACCGTTGATGATGGTGGTGCGGCAGGACTTGCCCTCGAAGCCGAAGAGGATGTGGCCGTCGATGTTCTCGTCAGAGAAGGGCGTGAAGGGCTTGTAGTCGAAGATCGCGATGTCTGCCGCGGCGCCAGGGGCAAGGATGCCAAGGGGCTTGCCCGCGGGCTTGGACGAGAAGTACCTCTCGGCGATGGCGCGGTTGTTCTTGAAGAGCATGGCCATGTCCTCGTCCCAGGCGACGTTTGGCATGCAGCTGTTGTGGCGCTGGACCATGATGAAGGTCTTGAGGCTCTCCAGCACGTCATGGGTGTAGGCGTCGGTGCCCATGCCCACGGTGATGCCGCGCTTGAAGAACTCGAGAACGGGGGCGCAGCCCACGGCCTGTCTCTTATACACATCTCCGAGCCCACGAGACTCCTGAGCATCT
>CAMXZR010000113.1 GCA_947253595.1 uncultured Olsenella sp.
CTACTACACCGCCCCCATCAAGGCGCTGGTGAGCGAGAAGTTCTTCGACATGGTCGATCTCCTGGGCAGGGACAACGTGGGCATGGTGACCGGAGACGTCACCATCAACCCCAAGGCGCCCATCGTCTGCTGCACGGCCGAAATCCTGGCCAACCTCGCCCTCTCCGAGGGCGAGCACGCCGACGTGGGCTGCGTGGCCATGGACGAGTTCCACTACTTCAGCGACCGGGACCGCGGCTGGGCCTGGCAGGTTCCCCTGCTTGCCCTCCCCCACGTGCAGTTCCTCCTGATGAGCGCCACCCTGGGCGACGTCAGCGCCATCGCGGCCTCTCTCGAGGCCCACACGAGACGCAGCTGCGAGCTCGTGCTGAACGCCAAGCGGCCCGTGCCCCTGGAGTACCGCTTCGTGGATACGGGGCTCGAGGGCACGGTGGAGCTCGCGCTCAAGAACGACGACGCCCCTCTCTACATCGTGCACTTCTCGCAGGACAGCGCCCTCGCCAGCGCTCAGTCGCTTGCGAGCTACGGCGTGAGCACCCGCGATCAGCGCAACGCCATCAAGGAGGCCGTCCAGGGCACGCGCTTCACGACGACCTTCGGCAAGACCCTGCGGCGCCTCCTCCTCACGGGCGTTGGCGTGCACCACGCGGGCATGCTCCCTCGCTACAGGCTCCTGGTGGAGAAGCTCGCCCAGCAGGGGCTGCTGCCCGTCATCTGCGGTACGGACACCCTGGGCGTGGGCATCAACGTCCCCATACACACCGTCCTCCTCACCGCGCTCAGCAAGTTCGACGGAAGGAGGATGCGCAGGCTGTCGGCCCGCGATTTCCACCAGATCGCGGGGCGCGCGGGCAGATCGGGCTTCGATACCGAGGGGCTGGTCATCGCCCAGGCGACCGAGTACGAGATAGAGAACGCGCGCGCCCTGGCCAAGGCCGGAGGCGACCCCAAGAAGGCGCGCAAGATCAAGACCAAGAAGCCGCCCGAGGGATTCGTGGGATGGAACAGGCAGACCTTCGAGCACCTCATAGAGGCCGCGCCCGAGACCCTGCGACCGCACATGAAGGTCACCCACTCCATGGTCCTGGGCGAGGTAGAGCAGGGAGGCGACGCCCACGAGCGCGTGATGCGCCTCGTGGAGGACTCCCAGCAGACCGAGGAGCAGAAGCTGCGCCTGCGGGTGCGTGCGGACGAGATCTTCGCCACCCTGATGGACGCCGGCGTGGTGGCTCGCGAGGAGGCCGGCGACGGAAGCCTCGCCTTCGACGGCAGTCCATCGGCGAGCTATGCCCTCACCGTCAACCTGCCGGAGGACTTCGCGCTGGATCAGCCGCTCTCTCCCTTCCTGCTCGCGGTGCTCGAGCTCCTGGACCCGGAGTCGCCCGAGTACGCCCTCGACCTCATCAGCATGGTGGAGGCGACGCTCGAGGATCCGCGGCAGATCCTGCGCGTCCAGGAGCGCCACGCCCGCGACGAGGCCATGGCCCAGATGAAGGCAGACGGAATCGACTACGACGAGAGGATCGAGCGCATCCAGGAGGTAACCTACCCCAAGCCCTTGGAGGAGCTGCTGGGCGAGGCCTTCGCGCGCTACTGCGAGCAGGTGCCCTGGGCGGGCGACTTCGAGCTCTCGCCCAAGAGCGTGCTGCGCGACATGGTCGAGACCGCGAGCGACTTCAAGGGCTACGTCGCGCGCTACGGCATCGCCCGCAGCGAGGGGACGCTGCTGCGCTACCTGAGCGACGCCTATCGCGTGCTGAGTCGCACGGTCCCGGCGGCGAAGCTGGACGAGCGACTCGATGAGGTCGTCGACTGGCTGGGACTCGTGGTGCACAGCGTGGACTCGAGCCTGGTGGACGAGTGGTCAGGCCTGGGGTCGGAGGATGGGGCCGGCCTGGACGCGACGGCGCCCCAGGAGGCGGACGTCGTCGTACGCGACCGTCGCGGGCTCATGCTGCTAGTGCGCAACGCCCTCTGGCGGCGCGTGCGCGCGGCGGCGGTGCGCGACGCTGCCGCACTGGGCGCGATGGACGAGGAATGGGGCTGGCGCGAGAGACGCTGGCAGAGCGCGTTGGACGAGCTCTATGGGGAGCACGACGAGGTCCTGCTGGACGGGGACGCGCGGAGCTCAGCCTTCCTCTGGGTCGACGAGACGGACGAGGGGTCAGGACACGTCTGGCACGTGCGGCAGATGTTCCACGACGCGGACGGCGACGGCGACTTCGGCATCGCGGGCGACGTCGACCTGGACGAGACGCAGGCCGAGGGCAGCGTGGTCTTCTCTGCGTACCGCGTCGGCTTCGTGGAAGACCTGCGGGGCTAGGATGCGCTCGAGGGGCGCGACGCGCCTCTCCCCTCTCCTCCCCCCTCCTCGAGTGCGCAACCTGAAGGCTTCAGTTTGCACACTCGAGTCACGTGTTTTGCCCATCCAGACCGACGCCTCGCCTCGAGTGCGCACTTCAGAGGCTTCAGAGGCTTCAGATTGCGCACTCGGGCTGACGGCGGCGGCCATGGGGGAGCAGCTGCCGGAGAAGTATCTTGCGACGGGCACGCAGCTCGGGGTCTCCGAGCAGGTCAAGCCGTTCTCGCAAAAGCCGCTTCCCCATCCGCCGCGATGCCGACGAGATCAAGCGAGCCAGAAGCGCCTCGGCAGCCGCGGGCGTGCGAAGGTCCTCGAAGACCACCGGGCAGGCGACGATGCCAAGGGCCGCGTAGTCCTGGAGCCTGCGCACGTCCTCCCTCCGCTGCGCCGCCAGGTCATGCCACTCACCACTGTCATATTCGAGCGCGAGCCCCAGGTCGGGGAAGTGCAGGTCGGGCCTGAGCTGCCGATGCTGGACTCCCCTCCCAGATGGCCCGAGGTCCAGGGGCCGGTTGGCCAGGGGCTTCTCGAGGCCAACGCCGCCCAACTCCGGCGGGAGGCTCAGGAGCAGGGCCAGAAGGGACTCCATCGGAGACGCGGCCCCCTCCACCGCCAGACGCACGGCCTGCAGCGCCAAGGCAACGCCCCGCATGTGCGAGCACCCCGACAGAAAGCCAGAGAAGTCATCGAGGCTCCAGGTTGGCTTGAGTCCGTACGCGCAGCCTCCCCGCAGGGGGTCCTGCGGGTCCCTTCCGTAGCTGCCGCACATCTCGCTGGCGAACTCCGCCAGATCGACAAGGGCCGCGCAGGACTCCAGGGAACCGTTGCGCATGCGCCTCTGTCGGTCCCGCGCGAGCTGCAGAAGGCTGAGCTGGGGGACGTCTATCGCAAGCCCATGGGATCCTGGCCTCAGCAGTTCCGACGAGAGTCGGAGAAAGGCAGTTGCGGGAAACTCGACCGAGCACACGTCACTGACCACGAGGCGGTGCCGGACCCTGTGTCCTGGATCTGGGGCATGGAGGTGCAGCGGGCGAGCCTCGTCGATGAGGAGAAGGCTAGAGAGGCGATCGACCGCGATGCCACCCAGCCGCTCGTAGGGACATGCCGTCCTTCTCACCCGCCGTAATCCCGTCGGAACAGCGGCGACCCGGTCGTCGACCCTGCTTCTGCGCAGCAATTCCAGGGAGCTGCGACCCGACACGAAGATATCCATGCGGCGAGGCTAGCAGTGCGAGCTGGCAGCTAGCTCATTGGCAGCTGCCAGCAGACTGGCGATAGCTCAAAACTAGGGTGCCAGTGTTTCGTTTGCGCAGCTAAAAGGCATACGTCAGACCGCAGCCAGCACTGAGGCCGACAGCGTCAGATGCCCGCGAAACGAACGCGCCACGAAATCCCCACGGCCTCCCCCCAGGC
>CAMXZR010000114.1 GCA_947253595.1 uncultured Olsenella sp.
GCAGGCCCGCCCCCGGCAGCGCGAGCCCCGCGTCGTCGATGCGCTGGACCAGGGCCTCCTCCGACGTGCCTGCGAGGCGCGCGAGGCGCGCGAGCACCTCCGGACGGTGGCGTTTCAGGCGTCTGGACCCCAGCTCGAGGATGCGCCCGCCGCCCACCGTCACCATGGGAGAGAAGAAGCGCACGACGAAGCGGTCGTTCGCCCTCGCCGCGAGCGTGCCCTGGAAGCTCAGCTGCGCGAAGCCCCCCTCGCCGGGGAGGAGCTCGTCCGCGTCGAGGAGGCGCAGCCTCCCCACCAGCTCCTGCGTGCCGCAGAAGAAGGGGAGCGAGGAGGAGTTCCTGAGCGGGAAGCGCGCGTCGTCCGTGACGACGAGCTCCACCGTGACGCGCCCGGCCAGCTCGACCGTGCCCGGCCGCGCCAGGACGTCGCCGCGTCCCACCTCGGAGCGCTCGACACCCGCCAGGTTGGCCGCGACACGCATGCCGGCCTCGGCCTTGGCCATGGCCTCGCCGTTTCTCTGGAGGCCGCGCACGCGCACGCGCACGCGGCTGGGATACAGCTCGAGCTCGTCCCCCACGTGGACGCTACCGTCCACCAGGCTCCCCGTGACCACGGTGCCAAACCCCGCCATCGTGAAGGAGCGGTCGACGGGGAGCCTGCAGGCGCGACCCGCCTCGCGGACGGCCGGGCCCTCCGCAAGCCCGGAGATGACGTCCCTCAGCTCGTCCAGCCCCTCCCCCGTGACTGCCGAGCAGCGCACGCAGGGGGCCCCTTCCAGGAAGCTCCCCCTCACGCGCTCGCGGAGGTCGTCCTCGACGACGTCGAGGCACCCCACGTCCACGGCGTCGCACTTGGTGAGCACGAGGATGCCCCGCCCCACACCCAGGAGCTGCAGAATCTGGAGGTGCTCCTGCGTCTGGGGCATGAAGCCCTCGTCCGCTGCGACCACCATGAGCACCAGGTCCATGCCCGTCGCCCCGGCGATCATGTTGCGCACCAGGCGCTCGTGACCGGGGACGTCGACGATGCTCGCGACCCGTCCGTCGTTCAGCTTGCGGCGCGCGAAGCCCAGGTCGACGGTGATGCCGCGCTCGCGCTCCTCCTTGAGCCGGTCGGTGTCGACGCCCGTGAGGGCTCGCACCAGCCAGGTCTTGCCGTGGTCGACGTGGCCGGCCGTGCCTATGACCAGCTCGCTCATCAGGCGCCTCCGCCCGCGATGCGCCCAAGGGCGCGCACCACATCGTCCTCGTCTCCCTCCTGGAGGGTGCGCACGGAGAGCACCACGCAGCCGTCCCTCAAGAGGCAGACGACGGGGATGGGAGCCGACCTGAGGAGCTCCTCAAGGCGTGCGGAGGGCGTCCCCGCGAGCTCGAGCTCGACCCCTGCCCCCGGAAGGAGCGTGCCCGGAAGCGAGCCGCCCCCTGCCTCGTCCTCAAGCTCCACCACCCTGCAGGCGAACGCAGGCAGCTCGCCCGCGACCCTTGCCGCCAGCGCCTCCGCCCTGGCGAGGAGCTCATCCTGCCCGAGGGACAGCATGCGGAGCGCAGGGACGTGGCCCAGTGCGTCGGCCCGGCTTCGGCTGAGCCTGAGCGTGGCCTCGAGGGCGGCGAGCGAGAGCTTGTCTATGCGCAGGGCACGGGCGAGGGGGTTCGCCCTGAGCCGGGCCACGAGCTCGGCCCTGCCCGCGACGATGCCCGCCTGGGCCGAGCCGACCAGCTTGTCTCCCGAGAAGCACACGAGGTCCGCACCGCCCCTGAGCGCCGCGCGGGGGGAGGGCACCCCGGGCAGCCCCAGGGCCTCGCCGGGCATCAGAAGACCCGCGCCCAGGTCGAAGAGGAGGGGGATCCCCGCCGCGCGGGCGATCGCGGAGAGCTCGGGCAGGCCCACCTCCTCGGTGAAGCCGCCCATGTAGAAGTTGCTCCGGTGCACCTTGAGGATGGCACCTGCCCCCTCGGCCGCGGCGCGCTCGTAGTCTGCCGGGTGCGTCTTGTTGGTGGTCCCGACCTCCACGAGGCGCGCCCCGCCGCGCGAGAGGATGTCCGGCACGCGGAAGGAGCCCCCTATCTCCACCAGCTCCCCGCGCGAGATGGCGACGTTCCTCCCGCGGCAGAGCGTGTCGATCATGAGTAGGGCGGCGGCCGCGTTGTTGTTCACGACGAGGGCGTCCTCCGCGCCGCAGAGCTCGCGAAGCAACCCCTCGACACTGGAGCCGCGCGCTCCCCGCGCTCCCTCGCCGAGCTCGTACTCGAGGTTGGAGTAGCCCTGCGCCACCTCGGCTACATGGGACGCGACCTCGGGGCCCAGGGGCGCGCGGCCCAGATTGGTGTGAAGGACGACGCCCGTGGCGTTGATGGTGCGCCTCAACTGGTAGGGGCCGCGGGCGAGGTAGTCGTCGGCGATGTCCCGGGCGAGCTCGTCCTCTCCTCCGACGTGGTCCAGCTCGCCCAAGAGCACCTCCCCCCTGAGGCGGGCGAGGGAAGAGCGGACGAAGTCAGTGAGCAGGCCCGTCGGGACCCGGCCCCTGAGCGCGGCCATGCAAGGGCTCCCCATGATCGCGTCCACCCGCGGGATGCTGCGCAAGAGGCTCTTGTCGGCCATGGGGTCCTCCCTCGTCGGGACGGCATGGGGCGCCGGGGGCGGGCCCGGCGCCGAAGTCTTGCTTGGCGGGAGCAGGTGGGAATCGAACCCACCCGAGCAGTTTCCTGCCCGAACTGGTTTTGAAGACCAGAGGGCGCACCAGTCGCCCATCTGCCCCCCTCCGGCCCAAAGTGGGCCAAGGCGGAGGCCTGGCTGCGGCGAGAGCAGGCTCGCACCGCAGTCGGGGGCCACCCCCAGAACCTTAGCGCAGATGCGGGGGCATCGTCCCGGCAAGACGGCAGGAATCCTCTCGCACACGCTTTCCCAAGAAAGGGCACCCGCGTCGTGGCGCAGCGCCTGCAAACCGCATCGTGGCGCAGCACCCGCGAGCCGCGTCGGAGCGCAGCGCCCGCGAGTCGCGTCGTGGCGCAGCGGCCACGGCATGGCGCGCAGTTTAGATCTGAAATGCGCGCCGCACAGCAAAATACCAGGTCAGCGGAGAATGGCGCGCAAAACATTGCCAGAATGCGCGGCAGACGGGCGGCCTGGGGGACGCCGAGGCCCGCGCCGCACCTCATGTGCGTGGCACGGCGGCTTTCGCCCACGGTGCCTAATGCTCGCGCGGCCGTCCCAGGAGGAAGGGCAGGTGCCGACGAATCAGCCGCTCCACAGGGACGAGGATGAGGACGGAGACCAGGGCAAGGAGCAAGCCCACCGCGAGCTGTGCGACAAACGGCGCGTTGTGGAGGTCGACGCCGACAAGTGAGAAGAGCAGCAGCTTGCAGAGGTTCATCGACGGGGCCGAGAGCGCATAGAGGACGAGACTCCTGCGGCCCAGCTCCCGCAGGGGACCACACTTCCCCAGGGCAAGCGAGAGGAACGCCACGGCAAGGATTCCCGTCAGCGCCAGAAGCAGCATGAACGCTGCCTGGAGGACGGCCAGAGCGAGGGCTGGGCTCTCTCCACCGGGGAAAAGTGCCACGTACTCCTGGGTCACGTAGAGGTCGGGCATGACGCAGCGGGCGACGAGGGCCAGCGCGACCGCGAGGGCCAGCGCAAGCGGGACGAGGACCCCGCGCGGCACGTGGACCAACGCCTCCCTGAGCGCCGCGCCCAGGAGGATGTAGCCCGCCGCCTCCACGCCCCTGAGGAGGC
>CAMXZR010000115.1 GCA_947253595.1 uncultured Olsenella sp.
CGCGAGGTTGCTGCGAACTCCATCGTCCTGCTCAAGAACGAGCCTGCCGTCAGGGGTGGGAGCAACGGGACTGACCTCGAGCCACTCGCTCCCATCCTTCCCCTTGCGGCAGGGGCCAAGGTGGCCCTCGTCGGAGACTTCGCCGACGTCCCACGCTACCAAGGGGCCGGCTCGTCGCTGGTGAACCCCACCAAGCTCGAGACCCTGCGTGGCTGCATAGACGAGTCGGGCCTTGACTGCGTGGGCTTTGAGCCGGGCTTCGAGCGCCACGGCGGACAGAGCGCGGCGAAGGCCGACGCCGCGGTCGACCTTGCCAGGCGCGCGGACGTCGTGCTGCTCTGCATGGGGTTGGATGAGCGGGCGGAGTCCGAGGGCATGGACCGTCCCGATATGTGCGTCAACCAGAACCAGGTCGACTTTCTCCGCCGCCTGGCCACGGCAAATCCCAACGTCGTGGTGCTGCTTGTGGGCGGCGCACCCATGGAGTGCGGATGGGCGTCCGAGGCGCGCGCCCTTGTTTACCTTTGTCTGGGCGGTCAAGCGGGTGCCAGCGCTGCGATGGACGTGGTTTGCGGGAGGGTGAACCCTTCGGGCAAGCTGTCCGAGACCTGGGCAAAGAGCCTGTCGGATACGCCGACCTCCGAGACATTCCCCGCACGCGGGCACGTCGCTGCGTACCGCGAGGGGCCCTACGTGGGCTACCGCTACTACCAGACCGCCCGCATGCCCGCTGCCTTCCCGTTTGGCTTTGGGCTCTCGTACACCAGCTTCGAGTACTCCGACCTCAGGGTAGATGCGAACGCGGTGAGGCTGAGCGTCACAAATACGGGCAGTCGTGCAGGCGCGGAGGTCGTACAACTCTACGTATCGAAGCCGCGACGGGAGGTGTTTCGCCCGGAGCAGGAGCTCAAGGGGTTCGCGAAGCCCTTCCTCGAGCCTGGCGAGAGGCGGGACGTCGTCATTCCCCTGGACGACAAGGCCTTCCGCTACTTCGACGTGAGGACCGGCGTGTGGGAAGTCGAGGCGGGGACGTACGAGCTTCGCGTGGGTGCGTCCTGCGAGGACATCCGCCTGCGTGGGCGGATCGAGGTCGCAGGGACGGGTGCGGCGAACCCCTATGCCGGCTTCGTCCTGCCCGCCTACGAGACCGGCAGGGTCAAGGAGGCTACCGATGCGGAGTTCGCAGTGCTCCTGGGCCGTGACATTCCCCGGGAGCTCGTCGCAATTGACCGCAACATGTGCGTCTGCGACTTCGTCCATGGACGTAGCCCCCTCCTCTGGGCGATCTGGGCCATTCTCGACGCGATGCGCAAGTCCGGAGAGCGCAAGGGTGCACCCGACCTCAACCTGCTGTTCGTTTGGAACATGCCCCTGAGGGCGCTCGCCAAGAACGTGGGCGGCGTATTCTCGCTTGCGGCCGTGGATGGTTTGGTCATGGAAGCCAGGGGGTTCCTGGTCATCGGCCTTCTGCGAATGTTGTGGGGCATCATTGCCAACATGGTGCGCAATGCGGCCCAGGTGAGCAGGTGGGCAAGGGAAGTCACCTAATGCCGTTGATGTCTGGCTGGCAGGGGGAGGATGGGGCGTGAGCTTCGGAGAATGGACACGGAAGAACAGGGGGCTCTGGCAGTTCGTCCTGTTCAACCTCCTGTCGAACATATCCACCATCACGCGCTTCGTCTGCACCTGGGTGGGGACGGCAGCGTTGGCTGACCTTACTATGGAATTTCACTTCCTGATATTCAACTACCCGTCTGCGGGAGGGGGCCTCGGTGCCTTCGTTACCTTCCTTTTTGCCGAGGTTGCCGCCCAGGTGGTCAATTTCTTCGTCCAGATGAAGCTGGTCTTCAAATCTGACGCCGCACCTGCGCAGTCCGGGCCCAAGTATGCCGTGCTGGCGACGCTGATCGTCGTGGTCAACCTCGTGCTCCCAGGGCACGTCCAGGACTTCTGCATCAATGCGCTCGGGTTGGCCGGGGAGCTTGCGGCGACGGTGGCTTCGGTGGTGAACACGCTGCTTGCCGTCGTGGTGAGCTTTCCGCTACTCAAGTTCTGGATTGCTCCCGCAGCGAGGTAGGGCACCGCGAGCCTTCCGGGCCGACCCTCCGCCCCTCGCCACCCCGCACCTGCGCTCACCGACCACCACGCGCCTTGTGCCGGAGGCGCGCATTTCAGAAAGAGTGTGCGCGTCCCAAGCATCTGAACTGGTCTTTTGCTGGCGGCTGCGCATTCCGCAAAAAGAATGCGCAGCCGCGCCCCGCTCATCGCGGTCGCCCTGACCGATGCGGGTCGGGGTATGTGTGGACGTGCTTCCGCGCGGCTATACTTGTGACTCGGACAAGAGGCGCGGAGGTCAGATGGAATCCCTGTACAGAAAGTATCGCCCGCAGACCTTTGCGGATGTCGTGGGACAGCAGCACGTGGTGGGCACCCTCGAGCGTGCGGTGCTCGAGGGCAGGCAGAGCCATGCCTACCTCTTCTGCGGGCCGCGCGGGACGGGCAAGACCACCATGGCCCGCCTGCTCGCCAAGGCGCTCATGTGCGAGAGGGGCGCTGGCCAGCTTCCCGACGGCGACTGCGAGCAGTGTCGGCTCATCGCGGCCGGGGAGCATCCCGACGTCTACGAGCTCGACGCTGCCTCGCGCACGGGCGTCGACAACGTGCGCGAGGAGATCATCAACAGCGTCGGATACGCCCCCGTTCGAGGGCGCTACAAGCTCTATATCATCGACGAGGTCCACATGCTCACGACGGCGGCGTTCAACGCGCTGCTCAAGACCCTTGAGGAGCCTCCCTCCCATGTCGTGTTCGTGCTCTGCACCACGGACCCGCAGAAGATTCCCGCCACCATCCTGAGTCGCGTCCAACGCTTCGACTTCCACGCCATCGCCAACGAAGACATCCTGGGGCAGCTCCAGAAGGTGTGCAGGCAGGAGGGCTTCGGCTACGATCCTGCGGCGCTGGAGCTGGTCGTACGCCATGCCCGCGGCGGCATGCGAGACGCGCTCTCCACGCTGGAGCAGCTGTCGGTCTTCGGAGACGGGCAGATATCGGCCGAAGCGGCACGGGACCTCCTGGGAGAGGTATCGGGAACGCAGCTCGCACAGGTCTCCCTCGCGCTGGCGAGGCGCGACGTGGCGACGCTCTTTGATGAGGTCGCGCGCCTGGTCGATGCCGGGCGCGACCTGCTGCAGTTCTCCCGCGAGCTGGCGGCGCGCCTGCGCGACTGCTACGTGGTCTCTGCGGTTGGTGCCAGGCACGGGGTCGTTGACCTGCCGGAGGGCGAGCTTCACGCGCTGGGTAACGAAGCGGCCGCCTTTGGCTCACCGGATCGCCTTTCCCGGGCGCTCGCCATCATGGGTGATGCCTCGAGGGAGATGAGGACGGCTACCAATCAGAGGCTCGTGCTAGAGGTCGCCCTTACCAGAATCGCACGGCCAAAGTCCGACCTGACGCTGGACTCCATTGCCGATCGCCTTGCCGAACTCGAGAGGCGCGTCGCCGAGCTCTCGGCCGGAGGGATCGTGGCTCCGGACGCGGTTGCCCCGGTCCAGCCTTCCGTGGCCCCCGCGGCCGAACCCAGTCCCGCTCCCGAGCCGATGGTGCAGATCGCCCCGGTGCCGGGCCCGGTCTCGCGAGTTGCTCTCGCATCCGCGCCAGCGCAAGCACAAGCGCCCATGGACACTCTCATCGCATCGGCTCAGTCCGAGGTCGTTCCGGCCTCGGAC
>CAMXZR010000116.1 GCA_947253595.1 uncultured Olsenella sp.
GGGAGGGGCGTCTCCGCCCGCCCCCCGCGCCTCGTTCGGTGGCGCTATTCGTCTGGAGCTATGACACGGCCCCGGCCTCGGCCTTGTCCATGAAGGGGACGGAGTCGAATGCCGTCTTGTAACCTTCGTCGCTCGTCTCGAAGGTGACCATGGTGCGGTGCTTGCCGTCCTTGCAGACCACGGCGGACGCGCTGAGCCTCGCGGTCTCGGAGTCCTCGGTGATGCCGGAGTCGGTGTTGGTCGCCGCCGTGTAGGTCGGCAGCTCGGAGGAGCAGGAGAGCAGCCAGACGCGGTAGCCGCCGCAGTCGCTGGTCATCTCGAAGCCGCAGGCGAAGTCCTTGGAGATGTCGTCGGGGCCCTCGGAGAGGGCGCCGGTGGTGCTGTCCACCTGCTGACCCAGGAAGGCCGTGTAGTACTTGCGCATGAACTTCGTGAGCTGGATCTCGGCCTCGCGGCCGGCGGTGCCGGACTTCACGAAGAAGTTGGGGTTGTCGTCTGCGGGGATCTTGGAGCTCGAGGAGCTGCCGTTGGAGATCGCGACGCTCTTCGCGCCGGGGTTCTGCCAAGGCTTCTCGTACTTGCCGGACCCGTCGTGCCCAGCGAAGAAGATGCGCTTGATGCCGTACTTTACCTTGCCCTCTGCGGCCATGTGGCCCCCTCTCTCGCCCGGCTAGGAGCCGAGCACAGTTACTGTGTAAGTCGTCTCGAGCACGCCCCCTCCGAGCGGAACCGTGCGCCGCACGAACGGGGCGCCAGCGCCCGTCAGGGCCGACTCGATGCGGCCCTCGAGCGCCATGTCTCGCCCGCGCGTGTACAGCTCGCAGGTGTACGGCGTGACTCTTTGGTAGTTGATGCCGTCCGCCACCACGTCGGCGCTGGTTCCGGGCACCAGCAGCACGTAGGGGAGCGGAGGGGGGCTGGCCCCGTCCGCAAGGTCCCACTGCACCTGCGCGTAGGGCAGACCGACGTCGCGCAGGATGCCGCAGAGCTCGTCGAGCGTCATGGGCTACCCCCTCCTCAGCCGGTCCGCACCCACCTCGTAGGCGCTCTCGATGTGCGGGTAGGCGGGCACGCGCTCGCCGGTGTCAACGCCGTGAATCCACTTCTCGTGGCCCTTCTCGAGCAGGTGCGTCAGGCCCGGCTTCTTCTTGTTGTGGATGACCACCTTGACGAAGCCGATGCCGTCCTTCTCGGTGGTCTTCGACCACCCCGCCGCGTACTCGCCGCTCACGGCGGGCGTGAGCGCGCCGTTTCGCAGCTCGTTGGCCGTCGCGTTGCCCGCCAGCTGGACGTTGCGCCTGAGCGCCTCGTCGTTGGCGGACACGCAGTCCTCGGCCATCTCCATGAGCACGGCGGAGAAGCCGTCGATGCCCACGGTCACCTGGCCGCTGCCCTGCGCCTTAGGTGGCCTGCCCAACGTCGGCCACCCCCTCGGAGCACGTGAGCGTCACCCAGTCCCCCGCTCGGGTGGCCTTGGTGACGGAGTGCCGCTGGTCTCCCAGCACGACGGCACGCTCGCCTGCCCAGTCGCACGCGCGGAGCGTGACCTTGAGCGTCGAAAGCTGCCCCGTGGCCGCGCCCTCCTCGCCCCACGCGACGGTCCGCGCGAGGACGGGCGTGCGCCGCTCGGTGCGCCTGGCGATTCCCAGCTCGTCGTAGGTAGTCTTGGTGCCCACGAGGGTCACACCGCCCGCGCTGGTGAGCTGGGTCAGGTAGAGCCACGCGAGCCTGCCGTCCTCGTCCGTCTTGGTGAGGTCATAGGCTGCTCCGCCGATTGTCACGACCTCGGTGGTCGCGAGCGACGGCGGGCGGCGCACGCACACCTTGGCCGTGACCGACTGGGCGTCGGCCCCCATGGCGTCCACGTCCTCGGAGCGCATCCGGGAGCGCCGGTAGGGCAGCTCGCAGGTCACCTCCAGACCCGCCTCGCCCGTCCAGTCGATGCCGCGCGTCATGCGGGCCTCGGTGGCCCTGCACAGGCTCAGCACCCCGTCCGTCGGCGCGAACACCTCGCGCTTTGCCCTAAGGCTCACTCTCATCACCCGCCTTGGGCGTGGTGACCAGGGCGCGGCAGGCCCGAAGCTCCTCTGCGTAGTTCGCCCAGAAGTCGTCCAGCGCGTCGCTGAACTCGTAGAGCACGGCGTTGAGGAAGAGGCCCCATGCTGGGCCGTCATTTGGCGTGAAGGCGCGCCCCTGCTCGTAGCCGAGCCGCGCCGCGAGGGTGGCGGAGGCGGACTGGATGGCATCCTTGATGCGCCCGTCCGTCTCCGCCGATTCCCACGTGACGTTGAGCTTGCGGCGGACGGCGGCCATGACCTCGGCGCTAACGTCGGTCATGGTGCCTCCTCCCTACTAGGCGCTCGCCTTTGTCGCGACGGTGCCCTTGACCACGACGTTGAGGTAGGCCGGGTCGAGCTTGGAGATGTCGAGCACGATGGCGGAGGTGTTGTCGTAGGCGCGTCCGTAGGCGTACATGACAGCCTTGAAGGCGCGCTGGTCCTCGAGGAACTTGGCCTCGTCCGAATACTCGATGCCACGGTCGCCGCCCACGAACACGTCATACTCGCGGGGCAGGAACAGGATGGCGGTGCCGTCCTCAAGCTCAGTGGTGGGGTACACCTCGGTGGGCAGGGGGAAGAGGTCGCGCACGTACTGGCCGCCTGCGGTCAGCACGGTGGTCGCGGGCATGACCTTGGAGAGGTAGTCGGCCGGGCTGCACGCGAGGGCGAGTCCCCCGTTGCGGAAGTCGATGGCCTTGGCCTTGCCACGCTCGTCCTTGGCCAGCTTGGCGGCAAGCTTTCCGTAGGTGGCGGGGGTGAGGTCGGACACCTTCTCTGCCGCCTTCTTGGGATAGCCCGTGGAGGTGGAGAAGGAGACGCCCTCGTGGATGTCGCGGTCGAGGCCCACAGGCTCGCCCTTGGCGCCCATGCCTGTCACAGCGCCGTGCTCCAGGCCGCAGGCCATGGCCTGGCCGATGACGGTGCGAACGTAGCCGTCCATCCAGGTGGGGCCGAGCTTGAGCATGTCGAGCGAGATGAGGGCGAAGGAGGAGAGCTTGCCCTGCTTCACGTCGATGACCTCGAAGGCGGACGTGATCTCCTTGGTGATGGCCTCGCCCACGCTGCCCCAGGCCGCAAGCTGGCGGGTGTGCTTGTTGCGCAGCCACTCGGTCACGAAGCCGACGTTGGTCATGTTGAGGGCGGCGAGCAGGGGGTGGGTCTCCTGGATGTCCTTGAGGATCTCGTCGAAGATGGTGGTGGGCATCATCTTGTCGGGGACACCCGCGAAGGCGGCGAACTCCTGCTTGGGGGTGGCGCTGGACAGGGCGTCGATGACGCGCTGCCAGTAGGCGGTCTCGGGGGCGGTCAGCTGGCGGAAGCCGCGCTGCGCGAGGACGGCGGCGTCGTTGGAGGCTACGGCCTGCTCGTACTGCTCGGTCACGTCCTCCAGGAGGCCGCAGCGCAGGGCGTCGAACGCCTGCTCGAACTGGTCCATGTCCTCGGAGCGGATGGCGGCGCCGAACTGCTCCACGAGTGCCTTGGACTTGCCGTTGAGGTTGATTGCCATGTGTGGCTCCTTACTGCTCAGAGAGCATTGACTGTCTCTTATACACATCTCCGAGCCCACGAGACTCCTGAGCATCTCGT
>CAMXZR010000117.1 GCA_947253595.1 uncultured Olsenella sp.
GTGGCTACGCCCTCAGCTGGAACAGCACGTCCTCGCAGACCTGATCGGGGGCGAGGCGGGCCTCGCGCAGGAGCTCGTCTGCGTCATAGCGGTCGTAGAAGGCCTTTGCGAACCCGCGGACCAGAACCTTCGTGGAGGAGTCCGCCGCGAGCCGGCCCGCCCCGCGCTGGCCGAAGCCGCCGTCCAACGAGCCGTCTTCGAGGGTCACGACGAGCTCGTGCGTGCGGGCGATCTGCGACAGCGACTCCTCGTCGAGGCCGGAGGCAAAGAGGGGGTTGACCAGCGTGGCCTCCACCCCGTGCTCGGCGAGGAGGTCTGCCGCGCGCTCGCCCAGGGCGAAGAAGTCTCCCAGCGCGAGAATCGCGACCCTCGCCCCCTCGCGCGCAAGCTCCCAGCGCGTCTGGGAGTAATCGTCGCGCTGGACGGTACCCTCGGGCGCATGGCATACGGATCCGGCGGGAAGTGCGATGTAGACAGGCCCATTCTCCTGGTCGAGCGACCACTCGAGCATGGAGAGGTACTCCTCCGCGTTGGTGGGAGCGAGGTAGCTGATGCCGGGAATGTTGGCCACCATGGGGATGGAGTAGAACGCCGCATGAGTGACGTCGCTCATGCCCCAGACCGAGGCGTTGGCGCCCACGATGGTCGCGGGGTTGCGGTTGATGGAGAGGTCCTGCGAGAGCTGGTCGTAGACACGCTGCAGGAAGGTCGCCTGCGTGCCAAAGACGACGTGCGCCCCCGCCTTCGCCGCCCCGGAGGCCAGGGCGACGGCGGTCTCCTCGGCGATGCCGACGTCCAGGTAATGCGCCCCGAGCTCCGCGCGCTGGGAGGGCCCGAGACCCAGGGTGCCGGGCACTGCGGCGGCAAGCACGAGGAGGTCGCAATCCGATTTGGCGCGCTCGAGCAGGTAGCGCGCCGTGATGGAGCCATAGCCCTCGCCGGAGTCCTGGTGGAGTGGACGCCCCGTGGCGAGGTCGAAGGGGGCATTGTAGTGCCAGGGCTCGGGGTCCTGCTCGGCGGGGGCATAGCCCTTGCCCTTCAGGGTGTTGACGTGGACCACTACGGGATGATCGATGTCACGGACCTCCTCGAAGGCGGCAACGAGGGCCGCACAGTCGTTGCCGTCCGCCACGTAGCGGTAGTCGAGGCCCATGGCCCGGAAGAGGTTGTCTTCCGCCTTGCCTCCCGTCTCGCGCAGGCGGGCGAGACCCGCGTACATGCCGCCATGGTTCTCGGCGATGGACATCTGGTTGTCGTTGAAGACGATGACGAAGTTGCCGCCCAGCTCGCCGGCGACGTCCAGGCCTTCGAGGGCCTCTCCACCGCTCAAGGACCCGTCGCCTATGACAGCGATGACGTTTTCGTGCCTTCCGGCGAGGTCGCGGGCCTTGGCCAGGCCCAGGGCCAGACTGATGGACGTCGACGTGTGGCCGACCTCGAAGAGATCGTGGTCCGACTCGGCGGGGTTGCTGTAGCCGCTGACCTCGTCGTAGCGTGCGGGGTCAAGGTAGGCCCCGACGCGCCCGGTGAGCATCTTGTGCGGGTAGGTCTGATGCGAGACGTCGAAGACAATGCGGTCGTGCGGCGAGTCGAACACGTAGTGCAGGGCGATCGTCGCCTCGACGAAGCCGAAGTTGGGACCGAAGTGCCCGCCGTACGCCGCTGCACGCACCAGCAGCGCGTCCCTGATTTCCTGTGCGAGGACCGGCAACTGGTCGCCCGCGAGGGCCTTCACGTCCTGGGGCGAATGGATGTTCTCTAGGTACATGCTCTTCCCTTCCGTGTCGTTTCTGAGTGGTAGGCCTTTTCCAGGGCCTTATTCTCCAGGCAAGGGCGCACGTAGGCGTCGCAGCGGAACTTCATAGGCATCGAAACGCATGCGTAACGAGACGGCCCACACGACATTGAATTTCCGCCACGCGCAAGGCGAGCGCCCCCGTCGCGGTGACGGGGGCGCTCGCGCCGAGGCTTCTCTGGTTTCCGCGCTACTGGATGCGGGTGCGGCAGTAAGGGCAGACCTTCCAGTCCGCGTTGAGCGGGCGATGGCAGGTGGGGCAGACGTTGCGCACCTGCGTGTTGCAGATGGGGCAGACCACGAAGTCGCGGTCGATGGGGGCCCCGCACTTGGGGCAGATGCCGTAGTGCGAGAGCTGGTGCTCGCGCAGGGCGATGTCCAGGTCCTGCTCCTCGCGGTCAACCAGGTAGCTGCTGGGACGCAGGATCACGTAGGCGAGGAGCCCCACGATGGGAATCACCGATATGATCGCCCAGAGCCACCAGGGCTCGGCACCACGTCGCTGGGCGTCGCGGATGACGTAGACGATGGAGAGGATGTAGAGCATGACGACGCAAGCGACCATGAGGTAGAGCACCATGCGCACCTCAGGAGTGATGAGCTGGTCAAGTAGGTCTGACATTAAGGCTGTGCTCCTTTGCTGTCATAGGACGGTGCCACACGGACGGACATGCTCGCGCCATGACCCATTTGGATAGCTCGGGCAATTGTAGCAGATGGCTAGCGCAGGGCGGCCGCGACCTCTCCCGCGAGTGTGATGGAACCACAGGCGACGAAGGCCTCGCCCGCCAGGGCGGCCAGCGCCTCCCCGCAGCTTGCGTACTCCCCCACCGGCTCCGCGCCGTGGGCGCGGAAGCGTTCGGCGAGCTTGTGCGCTGCCAGGGCGCGCGGCGAGCGCGTCTGGGTGACGACCACTCGGGGGAACTCCGGCGCGAGGAGGCCGACGATGCCGTCCACGTCCTTGTCCGCCAGGACGGCGCAGAGCAGGGTGGGCCTCGTCGAGGGCTCGGGGGCCACCTCCCTCACGGCCGAGAGGAACACCCCCACGGACTGGGGGTTGTGGCAGGCGTCGACGAGCCCTACGGGGTTGGCGCGCACCACGTCAAAGCGGCCCGGCGTGGGGCAGCAGACCACGGACTCGAAGAGCGCCTCGGGGTCGAGCCCGCGTCCCAGGAAGCCCTCGCAGAGCGCCACGGCGCAGGCGACGTTGGCGGCCTGGTAAGCGGGCTTCAGGGCCGAGAGCTCGCGATAGCGGGCGTGCGCGGTCGTGACGTCGAGCACCAGCGAGCCCCCTATGCGACCCGGTCGCCGCAGGACCTCGTAGCTGGCGTGGGGAAGGCCCGCATGGGCGCGCGGGAGTCCGGGATGGAGCTCCCCCGCCGCATCCTCGAGCCTCCGCGGCCTGAGGAGCGTCGGCACCACGCCCTCGTCGGCGCAGCGCCGGAGGAAGACGTCCTCGACGCTCGCGGGAGTGGCGGTGCCCACGCCCAGCACGCAGCTCCTGCCCGAGCGGATGATGGCGGCCTTCTCGCCCGCAATCTTCTCGAGGGTGTCGCCCAGGATGCGGGTGTGGTCGAGGCCTACGCCCGTCACGGCGACGGACTCGATGGAACCCACTGCCGTGGTGGCGTCCCAGCGCCCGCCCATGCCGCACTCGAGCACTGCGACCTCCACCCCCAGGAGCGCGAAGACGACGCAGGCGCCCACGGTGAGAAGGTCGAACTCGGTGATGTCGTAGGGACGCTCGCCAGAGGCCTCACGCGTGGCGTTGACGCGC
>CAMXZR010000118.1 GCA_947253595.1 uncultured Olsenella sp.
GAGATGCTCAGGAGTCTCGTGGGCTCGGAGATGTGTATAAGAGACAGCCCTCCCCCTGTCCGTGGCAACCGAGGTGCTCGGCAAGGCCAAGGACACGTCTACCATCGCCGCCCTGTCCCCGTCCAAGCCCGAGGTGTTCGCAGACGAGAAGATCCTCGTCTTCACCGGCGCGTCCGAGGCCGAGGTCGTGGCCGAGGGAACCAAGAAGGGCTCCTACGAGCAGACCGTCACCCCCATCACGGGCACCCGCTTCACCGTCCAGACCACCACGCGCGTGAGCAACCAGCTCACCTACGCCGACGAGGACAACCAGCTCCGCATCATAAAGGCCATCCAGGACGACCAGGCGGCAGCGCTCGGGCGCGCGCTCGACTACGTCGTGTACCATGCCATCCAGCCCAAGGACGGAACGCCCCTCTCCGGCTACACCGCCCTCGGAACCACCGCCAAGCAGGTGGCGCTCGGGGCCAAGTTCTCCGCAGCGACCGAGGACCAGCTCGTCTCCGCCTTCGACAACATGGTCGACGCCGTGGCAGACCTCTACGACATCAACGGCATCGCCATGTCCAAGAAGCTCGCGGGCAAGCTGCGCCGCATCCGCGTCAAGAACACCATGGCGCGCCTGTACCCCGACATCCCGCTGAACCTCCAGGTCGGCAGCTTCGAGGGCGTGAGCGCCGCAACCTCCGGCACCGTGGACGGACGACTCGCGAAGACGGCCACCAACGTCCTTGCCTTCTGCGGCGACTTCTCCGTCATCCACTGGGGCGTCGTGCGCAACATCACCGCCGAGATCATCCCCTACGGCGACCCCGACAACAAGGGCGACCTCAAGAGCCTGAACCAGGTCGCCTACCGCACCGAGGCCACCTACGCATACGCCGTGTCGGCCCCCGAGGCGATCGCCGTGCTCAAGGCGACGCCCGAGGCGTAGCCATGGTCGCCCACGCGACCTTCGAGGACGTCAGGCGCCGCTACCCCAGCGTTTCGGACGACCAGCGGGGGAGGGTCGAGGCGCTCCTCGAGGACGCCTCCTCCCTCGTCTCGCGGGCCATGGCCGACGCGGGCGTGGCGGTCGACGCCGGCGACCAGGGGCAGGCCGACGCCATCAGGGCGGTAACCTGCGCCGTGGCCGTGCGCTCCATGCCCGCCTTCGACGCGGATGGGTACGCGCCGGTGAAGTCGTGGCAGGAGGGCATCGGCCCGTTCACGGGCAGCGTCACCCTCGCCAACCCCACCGGTGACCTCTACCTCACCAGCGCCGAGAGGAAGTGGCTCGGCATCGACGCCGCGCGACGCCGCATGCGCCAGGTGTTCGCCGGATCCGACGTGCTTGGTGGCGGCGATGGTTAGCCCCGAGAAGGTCACGCTCTCGGTCGAGTCCGTCACGAGCACCGACCAGGAGGGCAACGACGTCACCGAGACCTCCACCGTCACGGTCTGGGCGCTCGTGGCACCTGGTGACACGTCCGACCTGGGCGGCATGGAGCACGCGGACGGCGACGTGGCAGACGTCACGCTGTACGCCTCATCGCGCGCCCTCCCGACCTCGCTGAGAGGGGCGCACACGACCATCTCGCGCTGGCCGGGCAGGAGGTTCCTCGTGATGGGCGACCCGCTCCCGTACCAGCGCGGATGGGCGACCCGCCGCTTCGACACGGTCATACGCTGCCGCGAGGAGGTGGGCTGATGGGCTCCGGGGCGCGCGTGCGCGTCAACGGGGCGGGGCTCAGGGCGATCATGCAGTCCGATGGGGCCCAGAGGGCCGTCAACGACGTGGCCGCACGCATCCGCGACAGCGCCAACTCCATGAGCGGCCTCTCCCAGGACGGGCACGGCTACGTGCTGCACCCGAGGGTGCTGAGGGTGTCCGCCCACGCCTTCGTGGACTGCGGAGGGGACGCGGCCCGGTTCGACAACTACAGGAACGACACCCTGCAGAGGGCGTTCTACGCGAACCAGGGGGGATAGCCGATGGCACCGGATGCCGAGCCCGTCGTCCAGGCGTGGCTCTCGTCGCACCTGGGCGGTGTGCGCGTGACCACCGCAGGGGTCCCCAAGATCCCGACCTACCCGCTCGTGACCGTCTCGCGCGTCGGCAGCTGGGACAACGGCGACCCCGCCGTGGACTCGGTGGACCGACCCGTGCTCGTCGTGAAGTCGTGGGACGCGACCGCCAGGGGCGCCCGCGAGCTCGCCGCACGGGTGGCCCAGCTCATGCGCCACGCGGACGAGGCGGCGTTCGTCACGCACTGCAGGGAGACGACAAGGTACCAGGCGCAGGACGGCGAGGTGGCCCAGTACGTGGGCACCTACCAGCTCGTCGTGCGCCGCAACTAGCAGATTGGAGCCATTGGCATGGCAAACCCAAACAACGACAGCGCCAACGCGGGCGTCATGAAGGGCGACGTGACGGGCTACGCCTTCTGGGCGCCGCTCGGCACCACGTACGAGCCCGCGATGGTCAAGTCCCGCACCGTGCCCGCGGGGTTCAAGCCCCTGGGCTTCATCGACTCCGACGGCATAGTCAACTCGCGCTCCGCCGACGCCACGGAGGAGCAGGACATGAACGGCACCACGGTCGTCGTCCTCAAGACGGGTTACACCGAGACGTACCAGCAGAAGTTCATGGAGCGCACCGAGGAGACCCTCAAGCTCAACTTCGGCCAGTCCAACGTCTCCAGGGACACCGCGAGCGGCGTCCAGACCGTCAGGCACAACGCCAGCTTCGACGCCACGGGCTTCATGCTCCTCTACCGCTACATCTCCAGGGAGACGGATACCGCCTACGAGTACACGGACGAGGTCGTCCCCAACGCGAAGGTCAAGGAGCTGGGCGACGTGACCAAGGCCGGCAACGCCCTCTACAAGCTCGACTCGACCATCTCCGCGCTGCCCGACGCCAAGGGCAACAACGCCTACGAGTACAGCGCGTCCGTCAACAAGGCATAGGGGGAGACATGGAGGCATCCGAGATGAGCGCCGACGAGCTCCGCGCCCTCGCCGACGAGAAGTCGCGCCCGGCGCTCGTGGACGTCGACGCGCTCAAGCGTGGCCCGCGCAAGGTGACCGTGACCGCGCTGGGCGTGACCGTCCGCGTCGACCCCGGTGCGATGGACGACTACGACCTGCTGGAGCGGCTCATGGATATGGGCGACAGCGCCGCCGCCTTCGTGCCGCTGCTCAAGGCGCTGTGCGGCAGCGACAAGGAGTACCGCCGGGTGAAGGACGAGCTGCGCGACGAGCACGGGCACCTGGCGCTCTCCCGCGTGGGCGAGTTCGTCATGGCCGCCGAGAAGCAGGTTGCGGCACTAAAAAACTAGTCACGCTCGCCACGCTCGCGCGAGAGTGCCCGAACGAGCTGGAGGCCGACCTCCGCTCGGAGTTCGGGGTCGACCTGAGGCGAATCGGGGACGAGGGGGTCGCGCACGTCGCGGCCCTCTCCGCGTCCCTGCTCGCCCCGGGCACGCGCGTGGCGGGCCACTACGGGCCCGAGCACGCCTGGACCTGTCTCTTATACACATCTGACGCTGCCGACGATACTCCTTGTG
>CAMXZR010000119.1 GCA_947253595.1 uncultured Olsenella sp.
GCAGGCCCGTGACCTGCGCCGACGTGAAGGCCCAGGGTGCCATGGCCGCCCTCCTGAAGGACGCGATCAGGCCCAACCTGGTCCAGACGCTCGAGCACACGCCCGCCCTGGTGCATGGCGGTCCCTTCGCCAACATCGCGCACGGCTGCAACTCCGTCGAGGCCACGACTGCCGCCCTGCGCCTGGCCGACTACGTAGTGACCGAGGCGGGCTTCGGCGCCGACCTCGGGGCGGAGAAGTTCCTCGACATCAAGTGCCGCATGGCGGGCCTGGTGCCTGATGCGGTGGTGGTCGTCGCCACCGTGCGCGCACTCAAGTACAACGGCGGGGTGCCACGGGGCGAGTTGGGCGAGGAGAACCTGGACGCGCTCAAGGCGGGCCTCCCCAACCTGCTGCGTCACGTGGGTAACGTCCGCGACGTCTGGGGGCTGCCCTGCGTGGTGGCGGTCAACGTCTTCCCCACCGACACCCCCGCGGAGCTCGAGCTGGTGGCGGGGAGCTGCCGCGAGCTCGGCGTGGACGTGGCGCTCTCGGAGGTCTGGGCGAAGGGCGGCGAGGGCGGCGAGGCCCTCGCCCGCGAGGTGGTGCGCCTCTGCGACGAGCCAAAGAACTTCCGCTTTGCCTACGAGCTCGACTCCACGGTGGCCGAGAAGCTCGACGCCATCGCCACGAGGGTCTACCATGCCGACGGCGTGGACCTGACCCCTGCAGCGCAGAGGGAGCTCGCCCAGCTCGAGGAGCAGGGCTTTGGCGGCCTTCCCGTCTGCGTCGCCAAGACCCAGTACTCCTTCAGCGACGACCCGGCCAAGCTCGGCGCCCCGGAGGGCTTCCGCATCACGGTCCGCAGCCTCAGGGTCTGTGCCGGCGCGGGCTTCGTCGTGGCGCTGACGGGGGACATCATGACCATGCCCGGCCTGCCCAGGCATCCCGCCGCCGAGGGCATCGACGTCACGGAGGACGGCCGCATCGTGGGACTCTTCTAGAGCCCGCCGCGCGCGGCCTGCGTCCTGCGCCAGCTGTGGGAACATCGACGGGTCACAGAGCGAAGCATTCCGGGCGTCGGCCGCCTCGGCCTTTGGCGCCCGCACCACGTCTGGAGCCAGCATGGAAGAGCGTCTTGTGCAAAGGAGCTGCGAGGACTTCTCTCGCGACGTCGCGTCCAGGGTGTCGAGCCCCGCAGGCGGGGCCGTAGTGGCCTACGCCGCCTCCCTGGGAGTCGCCCTCGCCTCCATGGCGGCCGAGTTCACCTTGGGCAAGTCCCGCTACGCCGCGGTGGAGGCCGAGGTGCGCCAGGCCCTGGAGGGGCTCGAGAGGATCCGGGTGAGGCTCGTCGAGCTCGTGGACGAGGACGCCCGAGCCCTCGAGCCGCTGACCCGCGCCTATGCCCTGCCCGTCGCCGACCCCCTGAGGTCTGAGGCGCTCGAGGAGGCGGGCCGTGGTGCCTGCGCGGTCCCCCTCGAGCTCATGGGGCTCGTCGGGCGGGCGCTCCCATGGCTGGAGCTCCTGGGCGAGAGGGGCTCGAGGCTGCTGGTCTCGGACGTGGGCTGCGCCGCCGCCCTCTGCCGCGCGTCGCTGGAGGCGGCGAGCCTGAACGTCTACGTGAACACCCGCTCGCTCGCCCGGCGGGACGTGGCCGACGAGCTCGATGCCAGCTGCGACGCGCTTCTGGCGGAGTGGGTGCCAAGGGCCGGGGCGCTGCTGCAATCGGTGGAGTCGACCTTGAGGGAGAGGGGCTAGCGTGGCAAGGATACTGAGGGGTGCCCCGGTCGCCGCCTCCATCGCCGAGGCGCTGCGCCCGCGCGTGGATGCCCTGGCCGAATCCGGCAGGCCCCCCGTGCTGGCCCTCCTGCGCGTGGGGGAGAGGCCCGACGACCTCAGCTACGAGCGCGGCCTCGCCAAGCGCGCCGCCGCCCTCGGCATAGGCCTGAGGCGGGTCCCCCTGCCCGAGGGCTGCGACCAGGGGGAGCTCGAGGCGGCCGTCCGCGCCACGAACGAGGACGTCTCGGTGGCGGGCTGTCTCATGTTCCGTCCGCTTCCCGAGGGCCTCGACGAGGGCGTCGCTTGCGACCTGCTCTCTCCCGAGAAGGACGTCGACGGCGTTACGCCCCTCTCGCTCGCCGGCGTCTTCGCGGGCGGGGGGCGGGGCTTTTCCCCCTGCACGGCGGAGGCGGTCCTGCGCCTCCTCGACTTCCATGGCGTGGAACTCGCGGGCAGGCGCGTCGTCGTCGTGGGACGCTCGCTCGTCGTGGGCCGTCCGGTCGCCCTGCTCCTGCAGGCGCGCGACGCCACCGTCACGCTCTGCCACAGCAGGACCGCCGACCTCGCCGCGCGCTGCCGCGAGGCGGAGGTCCTCGTCGTGGCTACCGGCAGGCCGCGCATGGTGGGCGCCGACTTCGCGTCCTCCGGCCAGGCGGTGGTCGACGTCGGCATAAGCTGGGACGCCGAGGCCGGAAGGCTCGTGGGGGACGTGGACTTCGAGCGGGTGGAGCCGCTCGTCTCGGCCATAACGCCTGTTCCGGGCGGCATCGGTTCCGTCACCACCGCCGTGCTCATGGAGCACGTCGTCGAGGCGGCCGAGCGCCAGCTGGAGGGCGGGGCATAGCAAGTCGACGCGCCGCGCGCGAGCCTGGATTCGGGTGCGGCCGAGGGGGAGGGTGCACACATGGAACGCGACGATGCTCCGACGGGGCACGGGATCGACAGGCCGCGCGTCGAGGCGGCGATGAGGGAGTTCCTCCTTGCCATAGGCGAGGACCCCGACCGCGAGGGCCTCAGGGGCACGCCCGACCGCGTCGCTCGCGCCTGCGAGGAGCTCCTGGGGGGCTATGCCGAGGACCCCGCCTCCCACCTGCTCAGGCAGTTCAGGGAGGGTCACAACCAGGAGCTCGTCATAGTGAGGGACATCCCCTTCGCCTCCATGTGCGAGCACCACGTCCTGCCCTTCGTGGGCAAGGCGCACGTCGCCTACATCCCGCGGGATGGGCGCATCACCGGCCTCTCGAAGATCGGCCGCTGCGTGAGTGGGTACGCCCGCAGGCTCCAGGTCCAGGAGCGGCTCACCGCTCAGGTCGCCGACGCCATGGTGGAGGCCCTCGACCCGCTGGGGGTGCTGGTCGTCTTGCAGGCCGAGCACAGCTGCATGACCATGCGGGGCATCCGCAGCGCGGGATCGCAGACCGTCACCTCCGCCGTGCGCGGCGCGCTCAAGAACGACGCCCGCACGCGAGAGGAGGCCCTGAGGCTCCTCGGCCTCTAGGCGTCCGCCCGTGCAGCCACGAACCGAACGCGAAGGAAGGCAAGAAATGTACCAGCTCCCGTTCCGAGTTCCCGCCCTGGGCTACGACGATGCCCTTGACGTCCTGCGGTCCACCCTGCGTCTCGGTATCAGCCCCATGCTCGAGAGCGTGGAGGACATGCTCGCGGAGCTCGGCAACCCCGACCTTCGCTTCCGCAGCCTTCAGGTGGCGGGCACCAACGGCAAGACCTCGACCTGTCTCTTATACACATCTGACGCTGCCGA
>CAMXZR010000120.1 GCA_947253595.1 uncultured Olsenella sp.
ATGTGTATAAGAGACAGTCCCATCGCCTCACTGGGTGACCTCGCAGTTGCTTCCCGGCCGCACGGTCCAGTGGATCTCTCCGACCTGGGTATCTGTTGCGGGGTCGAGCGCCCCGAAGCCCGAGATGCGGCCCTTCAGCCCGTTGAGGTAGAGCTTGTTGGCGTCGTCTGCCATGCGCCCCTCGCCCGTGGGCTTGGAGGAGCGTGCGATGTTCCACTTTCCCGCCCGCAGCGCCCGTTCGCTCTTGTATTCGCCCAGGTCGATGACATCGCCATTGGAGTTGGTGAGGCTGAGCCAGATGGAGTCGGCCCTGCCTTCGCCCTCCGCCTGCTCCTCCTGGGTCTTCGTGACGATGGTCGCCCCGCCCCCGTCGCTCACGGAGGCGCTCGCTATGTGCACGGGCAGGGTGGAGTTGTTGGAGAACTTTATGATGTTGTCCCTGGGGCCGCTCAGCGACCCGGCCGAGTCCGCCGTGTAGTGTATGGCCACCGGCACGGTCACGCGGATCTGGTCGAGGAGCCCGTCTGGGTCCTCGGGGTCCGGGCCTTCGGGCGTGGTCAGGGCGCTTGAGTCTGCCACGACGTAGAGCTTCGTCTCTCCCTTGGAGCTGGGCAACGCGGAACCACCCTGCCCTCCCTCGTCCCGTCCTACGCTGGCTTCCCCGGCCTTCGCCGCGCCACTTGCCGCATCCTGTGCCGCCGCCTCGGCCCGCGCCTCCTCGGCCATCGCCGCCATGGGCGAGAAGAGCGCCAACACCACCCCCAGTCCTGCCGTGACGGCCATCCGTGCGTAGTTCCTGCGGGCGCTTTCCGTGTGCCTCATCTTCCTCGCCTTCCTCCGTGGCCCTTGCTTCTGCCTCCGGGCGGTCTGGCCCGCCCCGGTTGCCTAATCCTGGGGGCGGCAGATGATGTCCACCTCCGCCGCGCACGATGCGCCGAAGCTGTCGTGTCCCAGCAGCCTGCCCTCGTTCGAGAGGAGCGAGATGCCGCGCTCGTATCCTTGGAACTCGACCACGGCGTGGTGGGTCCCGGCTTCGAGGGGATGCCTGAGCTCGACGCTTTGCAGCTGCTCTCCGGGCGAGAGCGCGCCGGACTCGTAGAGGACGTCATCGGGCCTCTCCCTCTCGAAGATGCGTATGCGCTGGTCGCAGTGGTTAGTGGAGGGGTTCTCGAGTCGGGCCTCGACGAAGGTCTGCCCCTCCTCCAGCTCCATCGCGGCTGCGCAGCTTATGTCCATGGAGCAGGCGTCAGCCTCGGTTCGCCGATCGGCGTCCGGTACCTCTCCTCGCGCTCCCGCAGGAGCCTCGTAGGAGCCGGGCCTGCACTGCGGGTCCTTCCAGCCCGCCTCCAGCAGCCCTGGCGCGAGCAATGCGCTCGCCGCCACGGTCGGGGCGAGCGTGGCCATCGCGATGGCGTGTCCCCTTCCGAGGAACCAGCCGGGCGTGGTCTCGCGCCTCCTTGCCCTTCGTCTCTTCACCCGTGCCCTCCTCATCCGTCGCCTGGGGAAGGGGCCTCCTCCGGCGTGTCGGCCGCCCCGAGGGGCGCGTGGGACAATCGTCCGTCGGAAGGGCGGGGCGCGCACGACGCTTCTGGATCGAGCTGGCAGCTGGCTTGTGCATAACTCGCGCCAGTCTGCGGGGCTGCAGGTGGGAGGGTGCATGGAGGGGCTGGCAGGAGGTCCGCGCGCTCCCGTCTGTCACCGTCCGCCGCCCGTTGCCTACCGCACGGTCCTCTTGTGGGCGTCAGACGGGACTTTGTATGCATGAGGATGCCACGGCGGGGCATTCCGCCGCACCCTCCCCGCTCCGCTGCGCGGAGCGGGGAGGGTGCGAGGCTTCCCATGACAAAGGAAGGGCAGGTCGGAAAGCCTTCCGACCTGCCCTTCCAAGAGCCATTGCCATGTCTTGCGGCCGCGGTCGCGCAGCGCCTAGCGCGAGCCGCCCCTGTCCCCGGGGTGCCTCCTGCCCCGCCGCGCGTTTGCCCCGTCTCGGCGGGGGGACAAGTTGAAGCCCCCTTCGGCTGCGGGGGCATGGGCTCTACGTCTGGCCTGTGAGCGGTCTCTCCCGCTGCGCTCCGTTCTCGCGTCGCCTGCGTTTGCCGCCGTGCCACCGGGCCTCCTGCCCTTGGCCGTGGCCTTGTGGGTCGACATACGCCCCTTGTTTCTGCTCGCATTCGGGCTCGCCGCGCCGTCCCCGGCCGTCGTGGGACCCCCCGCGGCGGCCCTTCTCGCCATGCGAGCGTCCGCAATCTTCTTTCGTGCCCTCTTGCCCGGGAGCCTCTCGTGCGGGTCGCGGTTGGGATCCATCCTGACCGGGCTCTTGCCCAGGTCGATGCCCTCGGCGCGAGGGAAGGGGGGAATCACCCTCCCCATGAGCTGCTCGGCGTCACGTAGGTCGAGGTAGTCGTCCTCGGTCACGAAGCTCAGCGCCCAGCCGCTCTCTCCCGCGCGGCCGGTGCGGCCGATGCGGTGGATGTAGTCCTCGGCGTCGCCTGGCACGTCGAAGTTGACCACGTAGGACACGTCGGGGATGTCTATGCCGCGCGCGAGGACGTCGGTCGCCACCAGGACGTCCACCTGTCCGTCACGGAAGTTGGCCAGCGCCCGCTCCCTCTGGTTCTGCGAGCGGTTGCCGTGTATGGGGGCGCAGAGGACGCCGGCCTTCCTGAGCTTGCGGCAGATGCCGTCCGCGCGGTGCTTGCCGCGGCAGAACACGATGACTCTCCGTGTACCCTCGCGTCTGAGCAGATCCGTGAGGACGGCGTTCTTCGCCTCGGGCGAGACGGGGAGCACGTACTGGTCGATGGTCTCGGCTGCGGTCCCCTTCCGGGCGACCTCCACGCGTACTGGATTCTTGACCAGGGACTTCGTGTTAGATAGGACGTCATCGTCCAAGGTCGCGGAGAAGAGGAGGGTCTGGCGCTGGCGGGGGGTCGCGGCGACGATGCGCCTCATGTCGGGCAGGAAGCCCATGTCGAGCATGCGGTCGGCCTCGTCCAGGACGAGGATGCCTACCGACGAGAGGTCGGCCTCTCGTTGGTTCATGAGGTCCTGGAGGCGGCCCGGCGTCGCCACGAGCAGGTCGCATCCCCTCCTCAGGGCATGCCTCTGGGGCTCGTATCCGACGCCCCCCACGAGCACGATGGTCCTGTGCCCGGTGTGGCGGCAGATGAGCTCGGCCGCGTCCTCGATCTGCTGGGCCAGCTCCCGGGTGGGGGTCACGACCAGCATGAGGGGCCCCTCTCCCTTGCCCGCATGTTCCAGGCGGTCGAGGGTCGGAAGCAGGAACGCTGCCGTCTTCCCCGTGCCCGTCTGTGCTGCCGCCATGACGTCGTTGCCAGCCATCACCTGGGGAATCGCCAGGCTCTGCACGGGGGTCGGCTCGTCGTAGCC
>CAMXZR010000121.1 GCA_947253595.1 uncultured Olsenella sp.
GTCCTAGGCGGCTGCGCATGGCTCGGCTCCTTCGTGCTCGTGGGAGGAGGGCTTCCCCGCACGCGGGTCGAGGGGTGGAGGTCGCGCGAGCTCAGGCGCGTCGCCTTGGTCGTCGCGGGGAGCTTGGGGGAGCTTCCCGCTGTGTCCGCCCTCGCCTCGCGGGACGACTGGGGCATGGCGTCGGACGAGGTGGGTTCCTGGATGGCCCGTGGCGGGCTCCGCGTCTCGCGAAAGGAGTCGTGCGCGCTGATTCTGGTCGGCGGTGCCTCCGCAGGCCTCGCCCTTGCCGTTCTCTTTGGAACTTGGCTGGGGCTTCCGCTTGCCTGCCTGTCCCTTGTCGCGGGGGTGCCGCTCTGGACCCAGTCGCTCCGTAGGAGGAGGGAGAGGAGGCTCGCCCAGGCGATGCCGGGGGTGTTCCGCACGCTCGCCATGGCCCTCGCCTCCGGCGAGACCCTCTCCCAGGCAATCGACTACCTGGGAACGAGCTGTTCGAGCGACGTGGCACCGTCCTTCGTGCGGGCCTCCCTGAGGCTGCGCTGCGGGATCTCCGTAGAGGGGTCCATGGATGAGCTTCGCCGGGAGCTCGATGCTCCCGGCGTGGGTCTTCTCGCCACGGCGCTCACCATCTCGCAGCGCACGGGCAGTCCTCTCAGGGAGCTCTTCGAGCACGCAGCGTTGATGGTCGAGCGGCAGGGTGAGTTCCAGAGGCTGCTCGCGGTGAAGACGGCCCAGGTCAGGCTTTCCGCCCGCGTGGTCTGTGCGCTGCCGGCGATCCTCATAGGGGTCCTCTCGCTCGTATCGCCCGACTTCCGTGCGGGGCTCGCCACGCTCTTCGGGGCGGGCTGCGTCCTGGTCGCCGCAGCGATGGACGCCCTTGCCCTCCTGGTCATCCGGCGCCTGATGAGGGGGGTGCTCTGATGGCGGCGGAGCTGGTCTTTGTCGTTACGGTGGTACTGCTCGCCTTCGCGGGGGCCTTCGTGGCCTTGGGACCTGGCCCGGGTGGGCGCAGGAGGGGGCACCGTGCCGTGGTACCGTCGGCATCCGGACTCCTCCCGCTGGCTGAGGGGGTGTTGGACGTGCTGGACGGGTGCGGCCCCCTGCTTCGTGCCAGGCTGCAGGCGGGCCGTGCCCGCACTCGGGTCGGCTGCCTTAGGGAGATGCCCGCAATGCTCGACGTGGTTACCCTGGGGCTTCTCTCCGGTCTCTCGTTCGACGCATCGCTCGAGCTCTACTGCCAGCGCTATGACGGTCTGCTCGCGGACAGGCTCTCCTCCGCGCTCACCTCCTGGCGCATGGGCGTGACGTCGCGCGAGGCTGCCCTGAGGTCCGTCGCTGACTATCTGGGGGTGGATGCGCTCCGGAGCTTTGCCCAGACGGTAGCCCAGGCGCTCGCCTTCGGCTCACCCCTGGCGAAGGCGCTCGAGGGCCAGGCTCAGACGATTAGGGACGAGCAGAGATCGCAGGTCGAGGAGGAGATAGAGCGGGTTCCGGTGAAGATGCTCGTTCCCCTGGGGACCCTCATCGTTCCCGCGATGCTGCTGGCGATACTGGGGCCGCTCCTGGGCTCCTCTCTTGCATTGGGACATTAGTCACGCCCCTCGGGGCAGGGAAGAAAGGTGGGCGAGGATGCTTGGCTTCAACGAGGGAATGGTGACCTTGGCCGCGAGGGCTCGCGAGCTCGTGAGGGACGAGGAGGGTCAGGGGACGACAGAGTACGCGATTCTCGTGGGCGTTCTGGTGGTCATCGCGATCGTCGCCATCGTGGCGTTTCGCGGAAAGGTGCAGGAGCTCTGGTCCGCCATCGCAGACGGCATCAACTCGCTGTGACGCGGTGTGCCGCTCCAAGCCGGGGGGTCCCGCCCGTCGCTGTGGTGTGCTTCCTGCTGGCGTCGAGCCTCCTTGCGGGCGTGCTGGCGCTTTGGGGAGGGGGCTCCGGGGACGTGAGGGTCCCTCCATGGAGGGGGGACGAACGCCCGGAGGAGGGCACCGCCGCGGATGCCCCCCGAAGAGGGGAGAGAGCTGCCGACCAGGATGGCGTTCCGTCAGACGGGGACGGCGGTGCCCGGACGAGAGGCGTCTCCGATGCAGTGGCAGGCCAACGCGAGCGGCCAGGTCCTGGACCTGCCGGGGAAGGGGGGAGCCATGTCCTGGCGCATGGATCGCGGGGCGTGCCAGAGGTCGCCGGGGCCCTGCTCGGCGGGTATCGCGAGCAGGGTTGCTGCGTGCTGGTCAGCGCGGGGTACGCCGACCTCTTCGGGAGGGTCTGGACCTGCGTCGTGCAGGGTGACGGGTGGGTGGACGTGTGCGAGCTCTCCGCGACCGCTGACGGGGGCTGTCGCGAGGCGGTGACGAGGATGGAGGCGCGCGAGTGGAGGGAGGAGGCAGATGTCCTGTGAGGGAGGAATGGCGCAAGGGGGTCTTCGTGCGCACCGCAGACGCTGTCGGCAGTCGCCTTGGCCGCTGTGGTCCCGCACGCCAGTCCGGAGGGCACGTGCCCTGGCGCTCGACCGTCGGGGCCAGTCGACGGTGGAGTACCTCCTCGTCACCCTGGCTTTCCTTGTCCCGACGCTCGTGCTCGCGGTCGTGTGGAGGAAGGCGAGCGGGGGCGGCCTCATGCACAAGGTCCTGGAGTCTGTCTCGCACGGCCTCGCCCCCGGAGGTCTCCTTGCCGCGCTCCAGGACGTCCTCCTCTACTGAGCGCTCGGGAGTGTCCTCCGGGAGTGGGGGCACGCCGACGTGCGGGGCCCGTGCCCTCCTCGCGTCCCGCTCGGGCCAGTCGACGGTCGAAGCCGCCGTCCTGCTCCCCTCGCTGATGCTCGTCCTGGCCCTTCTGCTGGAGCCTGCCTGCCTTGGCTACTCGCTCGTGGTCATGAGGGCCGCTGCGGCCGAGACTGCCCGCGCAGTTCTTACCAATCAGGCCTCTGACCTCGATGGATGCAAGGCTTTTGCACGTCGCAGGCTCACCGCCGTGCCTAACGTGCCCCTCTTCCACCTGGGAGGGGAGGAAGGCTGGGAGGTCGGCGTCACCGGCTCGGGGGGACGCGTCGAGGTGGAGCTGCGCGGGCATGCGAGGCCACTTCCTCTCCTGGGGGCGGTGGCGGCCCTGGCCGGCATGAGCGATGGCCAGGGCGTGGTGCTCGAGGTCAAGGCAAGCGAGGAACTGAGGCCATCGTGGTTGGGAGGGGGCTATGAAAGCTGGCAGACCATCTGGGGCTAGGGGAGGGG
>CAMXZR010000122.1 GCA_947253595.1 uncultured Olsenella sp.
CGACTACCTCGTCCTCCTCGGACGGGTGCGGGAGCTCATCGGCGTCGAGGGGCTGGGCGATCGGGAGGGCGACGCGCATGGGTGACGGGGCGCCTGCTGGGCCGTCCTGGGAGACGCGGCTCCACGCGCGGGCCGCGGCCGCGCTCTACCTCCACATTCCCTTCTGCGAGCGCAAGTGCGCCTACTGCGACTTCTCGTCCTGGTCCACCCTGCCGGGAGACCCCCTCATGGCCGCCTACGCACGCGCCCTCCGCTCCCAGCTCGCGGAGCTCGGGGCGGCGGGCCTCCTCTCTTCCTGCCAGACCGCCTACCTGGGAGGGGGGACGCCGAGCCTCCTGGGCGCGACGGAGCTCTCCGCCCTCGTGCGTGCGGTCGCCAACGCCACGGGCGCCCTCGAGCTGAGCGTGGAGGCGAACCCCGAGTCCTTCTGCGAGGCCATGGGAGGGTCGCTAGCCGAGGCGGGTGCCACGCGCGTGTCGCTGGGGGTGCAGAGTCTCGATGACGGGGAACTGGACATCCTGGGTCGCATCCACGATGCCGAGACGGCACGCTCCGCGCTGCGCTTCGCCGTCGCCAGCGGGCTGGACGTCTCCTGCGACCTTATGTGCGCCATCCCGCACCAGACGTCGGGGAGTTGGGGACGCAGTCTCGAGGGTGTGCTCGATGCAGGCGTCGTCCACGCGAGCGTCTACCCCCTCATCGTCGAGGAGGGGACGGCCTTCGGGCGGGCGGTGGCCGACGGCAGCATGGAAGAGCCTTCGGACGAGCGCGAGGCGGCATGCATGGAGGAGGCGTGGCGCGTCCTGGCACGGGCCGGGCTCTTACGCTACGAGGTAGCGAGCTACGCGCTTCCCGGACATGCCTGCATGCACAACCAGGCGTACTGGACGGGCTGTCCCTACCTGGGCCTGGGCTCTTCGGCCTCGGGAATGCTGACCCGCGAGGGCTACCTGGCGCTGCGCGAGCGCTGCTGCCCCCAGCTCCCCGAGCCCGCGCTGGGTAGCACGCGCTTGCGGCTCCGCGTCCTCTCGGGCCGCCGCCAGCTGGCGGCCGACCCCCGCCTCTCCTCGCTCTCGTTCGAGCTAGAGGAGCTGGACGAGGGCCAGACGGCGGCCGAGGATCTCATGCTGGGTGCCCGCCTGAGCCGGGGGCTCAATCCGGCGCTCGTCTCGCATGCGCGCGGAGCCCTGGGGCCGTCGCGCGTCGACGGAGCCCTGGCCGGTTGTGTGCGCCGCGGTCTCCTGGCCCGGGGAGAGGAGGGGTGGCTCGTCCCCACGCACCAGGGCTGGCTTCTGGGCAACGAGCTCTACGGCACCCTCTGGGACCTCGCCGAGGGAGAGACACGCGTCTCGCGCTGTCACGGGGCGGCATAGGACTCCCGCGTCCCACGCCCTTCGTGAAGTGCGCGCGACGGAGGTATCCGAGCCGCCGCCATGGGGTATAGTTCCGCACGTCAGGCCGCCATGGCGGCGCGCGGGGGGAAGGTAGGGCAGGCATTTGGCCTCGATGAACGAGAAAGACTACTACGCGATTCTGGGCGTGGAGCAGGACAGCAGCACGGAGCAGATCCGTCGCGCGTTTCAGCAGAAGGCGCGCAAGCTCCACCCGGACGTCAACAAGGAGCCGGACGCCGAGGAACGCTTCAAGGAGGTCTCGGAAGCGTACGCCGTGCTCTCGGACGAGGGTAAGAGGCACCGCTACGACGCCATGCGCTCGGGCGATCCCTTCGCCTCCGCAGCAGGCTACGGCAGCCCCTCTGGTAGCTCGTCCGGGCCCTACGCCGGCGGCTATGGCGGGTTTCCCTTCGGCTGGGGCTTCCCCTTCTCGGACGTTGCCCAGCGGGGCCGCAGCGCCCAGCGCTCGCGCTCCTACAATCCTCGCGTCGGCGCGGACGTCACGGTGCAGCTGGACCTGGATGACGAATCGGCTCGCAAGGGCGTGAGGCGTGGCGTGACCTACCAGCGCTACGTGGGCTGCGACGTCTGCCACGGCAAGGGGTCCGTGCGCAGTGACCACGCGGAGACCTGCCCCACCTGCGGCGGCAGCGGCCACATGAGCGTCGACCTCACGGGGGTCTTCGGCTTTGGCGTCATGGAGGTGGAGTGCCCCGAGTGCGAGGGCACGGGCAAGGTCGTGAGCGACCCCTGTCCTGGCTGTGGCGGCTCCGGCAGGGTGCTCTCCGCCAGCGAGGTCGTGGTGGAGGTCCCTGCAGGCTCGCACGATGGCGACGAGGTCCGCATCCCCGGCATGGGTAACGCCGGGACGAACGGCCGGGCTGCGGGGGACTTCGTCTGCCGCGTTGGGGTCGCCTCCGAACGCCTGAGCCAGAGACAGGCCTCGGGCTTCCACTCCCTGGGACTCGCCGTGCCATTCCTGGTGCTGGGCGCGCTCACCAACACGCTGGGGTCCGTCGCCCTCGTCATCCTCATGCTCGTGGGCTTCGGCACCTTCCTCGCCTTCGGCGAGGGCCTGTCCCACGCGCGCGCCTGGTGGAGGTCCGGCCTCAGGTCGCTCGCCAACGGCGTGAGCTCGGGCCTGGTGTTCGCTCTCTTCATGGTGATGATGTTCTCTTGCGGCGCGGGGCTGGGAAGCGCCGGCTACAGGGGTTAGCTCACCCTGCGGGCACGCGCCCGCGATTCGCACGACCGAAACTGCTTTTTGGGGATTGGTGACATTGGCTTCGAAGGACTACTACGAGGTGCTCGGCGTCTCAAGCGACGCCGACGCGAAGACGATCAAGAGGGCCTTCCTCAAGAAGGCGCGCACGCTCCACCCGGACGTCAACAAGGACGAGGATGCCGAGGAGCGCTTCAAGGAGGTCAACGAGGCCTACTCCGTCCTCTCGGACGAGCGTAAGCGCGCCAACTACGACCGCTACGGCACTCCCGACGGCCCGGGCGGCTTCGGCTCGGACTACGTGGACATGTCCGACATCTTCGGCGGCGGCTTTGGCATCAACGACATCTTCGACTCCTTCTTCGGCGGTGCCGGAGGGCGTCAGGGCGGCCAGCGCGCCGCGAGGACGCGCGGGCGCGACATGGGCATGACGCTGCGCGTGAGCCTGGCCGACGCAGCTGCGGGCCTGTCTCTTATACACATCTCCGAGCCCACG
>CAMXZR010000123.1 GCA_947253595.1 uncultured Olsenella sp.
TGCCGTGGTGGGGCAGAACGGCGCCGGCAAGACCACGGCGACCAAGCTCATGAACGGCCTCCTCAAGCCTTCCGCAGGGCGCGTCGTCATCGTCGGCCTCGACACCTCGAGGGCCCGCACGAGCCAGATCGCCCGTCACGTCTCCACCCTCTTCCAGGACCCCGACCGGCAGATCTGCAAGGAGACGGTGGTCGAGGAGGTCGCCTTTAGCCTCCAGCTCCTGGGGGTACCCGATGCCGAGGCGCTCTCCCGCGCGCGTGACTGCATCGAGCACTTCGGTCTCCCCGCCGACGCGGCCCCGTTCTCGCTCGGGCGCGGGCAGCGGCAGATCGTCGCGCTGGCCTCCGTCGTGGTCACCAACCCGGAGGTGCTCATCTTGGACGAGCCAACGAGCGGGCTCGACTATCGCGAGTGCATGACCGTCATGGAGGCGGTAGAGGTCGCGAGGTCCAGGGGCTGTGCCGTGGCCATGGTCTGCCACGACATGGAGGTCGTCTCTGACTTCGCGACGCGCGTCATGGTGATGGCCGACGGACGCGTCCGCGCGGACGGCCTTCCCGGTGAGGTCTTCGCGGACGAGGACTTGATGGAGCGCGCGAGCGTGGCGGCGCCCCAGGTGACCCAGCTCGCCCGACGCCTCGCCGCCGACGTCTCTCCCTCCTTCGCGGGGGTCACGGAGGTCCATGACATCGTTGCCGTCACGGAAGGGCTGGTGGGCTAGGTGGCATCCGTACTCGACTACTCCGAGGGCTCGACCCTCCTGCATCGCGCCAATCCCGTGACCAAGGTCGCCCTGGCCGCCTGCGTCTGCGTGGCGACCTTCCTCTCCCAGGGTTACGCCATGCTCCTGGGCGTGATTGCCTTCCTGGTGGTTCTGGGAGCCTACGCCGGGATCCTCAGACGCACGCTCTCTCTGCTCGCGGGCTTTCTGACGCTGGGCGCGCTCATGCTGCTCGTGCAGACGGTGGTGGTGCGTTCTGGCTCGCCGGTCTTCCTCTGGGTCACCGACCAGGGCCTCGACCGCGGCACCCACGTGGCCCTGCGTCTGGTCGCCTTCGCCCTGCCGCTGGTCATGATGCTCTCGCTCACGCGTCTCACCGACCTCGCGAATGCCGCCGTGGAGGTGCTGCACGTCCCCTACCGCTACGCCTTCACCATTACGACGGCCCTGCGCTTCGTGCCCATCTTCTCGCAGCAGATGGCGAGGATCGTGGAGGCCCAGACCGCGCGCGGGGTCGACTTCGACACTCCCAATCCCCTCCGCAGGCTCCGCCTCATGCTGCCCCTTGCCGCGCCGCTGCTCATCTCCTCCGTCGCACGTGCGGACGATACGGCGCTCGCCGCGGAGGAGAGGGGCTTCTACCTCAGGGACAGGGAGTCGTCCTACAAGCGCTACCCCTTCTCCGTCGTTGACGTCGCCTGCCTGCTTCCTGGTGTGGCGCTCGTGGCTCTCGGAGCGCTCTTCTAGCGCCCCCGCGCCCCGATGCTCTACCATGGCATGACCATGAGAAAGAGAGGATCATGCCCACCAACACCTTCACAGACCTCTGTCACATCAACGTCAAGGGCGGCGACGGCGGGGCAGGCTGCATGTCCTTCCGACGCGAGGCCTTCGTCCCCAAGGGGGGGCCTGACGGCGGCGATGGCGGCGATGGCGGGAGCGTCGTGCTCGTCACCGACCCGCAACTCTCGTCGCTCATCGACTATCGCTACAAGCACCACTTCAAGGCCGAGAGGGGCACGCATGGGCAGGGGGCGCGCCGCCATGGGCGCGAGGGAGCCGACCTGGTCCTACGCGTGCCGCTGGGCACCGTCGTGCGTGAGCTCGACCCGCAGACGATGGAGCCCAGCTTCGAGATAGCAGACCTCACCCAGCCCGGCCAGCGCGTGGTCGTGGCACCCGGTGGCGTGGGCGGCAGGGGAAACATCCACTTCGTCACCTCGGTGCGCAGGGCCCCCGCCTTCGCAGAGAAGGGAGAGCCCGCCCTCGACCACTGGATCGAGCTCGAGATGAAGCTCATGGCCGACGCCGCCCTCGTGGGCATGCCGTCGGTGGGCAAGAGCTCGCTCATCGCCCGGCTCTCCGCAGCCCGCCCCAAGATCGCAGACTATCCCTTTACCACGCTGGTCCCCAACCTGGGCGTCGTGAGGGCGAAGAACGGCACCTCCTTCGTCGCGGCAGACGTCCCGGGACTCATCGAGGGGGCGTCCGAGGGCCGCGGGCTCGGTCACGAGTTCCTGCGTCACATCGAGCGCACTGCGCTCATCCTGCATGTCGTCGACCTCACGGGCGGCTACGAGGGGCGCAACCCCCTCGAGGACTACCGTACCATCAACGCGGAGCTCGCCGCCTACGCGGAGGAGCTCGCCTCCAGGCCCCAAATCGTCCTTGCCAACAAGTGCGACATGCCGGGCACGAATGACGCCCTCGCGCGCCTGAGGGAGACGGTCCAGGCCGACGGACGTCCCTTCTTTGCCGTCTCTGCCGTGACGGGCGAGGGGCTCGAGGACTTCGTCGTCGCCTGCGCCGCAAGGGTTGCCGACCTCAGGAGCCAGATCGAGCCCACGGCCATCCTCCCCGACTTCAACGCGGCCGTCGAGAGGGAGCGCCAGCGGCGCGACCGCGCCATCCAAATCAAGATGGAGTCCCGCGGCGTCTGGCGCGTCTCGGGCGGCCTGGTGGAGCGCATGGTCGTCCAGACCGACTGGGACAACGACGAGGCCGTCGCCTACCTGCAGCACCGCTTCGACCGCATGGGCCTCGACGCCAGGCTGGCGTCTGCGGGCTGCAGGGCGGGCGACGAGGTCCGCATACTGGGCTTCGCCTTCGACTACGAGGGGGAGGCCGCGGGCGACGACTATGCCGAGCTCGACGAGGGGTTCGGGGCGGCGGACGAGGGCGGCGAATAGGTGTGGCGGCCCAACCCTCCCGCGTGGTCTTCAAGCTCGGCTCTTCCCCCCTTGTCGCCGCCGATGGCAGCCCGGACCTGACGCTCATCTCGTCCGTCTGCGACCAGGTGTCCGAGCTCGTTGCGCGTGGCGTGGGGGTGGTCATCGTCTCGTCAGGCGCGGTTGCCGCAGGCATGGGGAG
>CAMXZR010000124.1 GCA_947253595.1 uncultured Olsenella sp.
CCGCCTGCTCCGTGGCCCGCGTGGGAGGCTGGGGCGCAGGCCGCCCTCACCAGACGCGGGCCACGGAGCAGGCGGTGACGCTCCGGGCCCCGCGCGCGAGGAGGGCCCGCGCGCACTCGCGCACGCTCGCCCCCGTGGTGACCACGTCGTCGGCGAGCAGAAGCGAGAGCCCGTCCACCCTCTCCATCACGTTGATGCTCCCCGCGAGGTTGGAGGCGCGCTCTTCTCGCCCGAGCCCGCGCTGGTCGCTGGCCGACCTACGGCTGAGCACGTCCGCCAGGGGAAGCCCCAGCTGCGCCGACAGGGAGCGCGCCACCAGCTCCATGTGGTCGAAGCCGCGCCTCGCGTAGGCCTGCGGCGTGGCCGGGACGAAGCAGACCGCATCCAGGTCGGCCCGGTCGAAGCGAGGCCGTCCGTCTGAGGCGGGCCAGGACGCCGCCTCGTCGAGCGAGCAGAGCACGATCGCCGCGAGCACGGGCGCGAGGCGCAGCTCGTGGGCGTCCTTGAGACCCGTGACGAGGCGAGAGGCGACGCCGCCGAAGGGCAGCGAGCTCACGCAGGCGCGCGTCTCCCACGGCTCGGTGCACTCCGTGCAGGTCATGAAGCCGTGGGGAGCCCCGCAGCCGGGGCAGGCCCAGGCCTGGCAGATCCAGGACAGGGACGCGCGGCAGTCGGGGCAGAGGAGCGACCCGCCCAGGTCGCAGCCCAAGCAGCGCGTGGGCCAGAGGAGCTCCTGGGCACCCTCGACAAATTCGTGCGCCGCACGCGAGAGGAGCGAGCCGTGGGGAGCGCCTGCCGAAGAGGCGAGCCGGGCCGGCAGACTCGGCTGGACCGACGTGACGGGTGTCGACGATGGCGCCCGGAAGATCGATGGGACGGGAGGGAGACAGTCGATGCGCATGGCAAGCCTGACGCCGGGGCGCGCGAGGGGTCGTTGGCTTGTGGGCCGATGGTAGCACGCCACGACCGGAGCGGCTGGGGTGGTGTCGGTGACGTGCGACCCGATTCGGGGCGTCGCAAGAGGGCGGGACGCATCCCACCTAGTCGCGGTTCTTCCCCTCTGGCGCGAGCAGGTCCAGCGCGTTGTGCAGCAGCGCCTCGTAGGTCTGCTCGCGCGGCGCGACTCCCGCCTCCTCGCGCACGTGGGCCACGCAGTCCGCGCTGAAGGCGACCATTGCCGGCTCGCAGCGCTGACCGCGCAGGGGAGCCGGGGCCATGTAGGGGGCGTCCGTCTCGCTCAGGAGGAGCCGCTCGGGGCACGACAGCGCGGCGTCGCGGATGTCGTCCGACCGGACAAAGGTCACCGCCCCGCCAAAGGCCACGTGGCAGCCCATCTCCACGAACGGCGCCATGACCTCGGGACCCTGCGTGAAGCAGTGGAGGTCGCAGCCCGCGGCGGGAAGGCCCACCTCGCCCAGGACGCGCGCGGCGAGCTCGTGGGCCAGCACGTCTTGGACGCCGTCGCGGATGTGCAGCTCGACGGGCAGGCCACGGTCGAGGGCGAGCCCGAGCTGCAGGCGGAAGGCGTGCTCCTGCACGGAGGCGGGAAGCTCGTTGTAGGGACCGAGGTCGACGCCAATCTCTCCCACGCCCACGGCGCGCGGGCTCTCGAGGAGCTCGTCCAGACGCGCGAGGGCGGCAGCGTCCAGCTCTGCCGCACCGTAGGGATGCGCCCCGGCTATGATGCGCAGGTTGTCGAGAAGGGGCGGAAGGTCTTCGTGGCCCGGCGCTTTGGGAGGGAGGATCCCGCGGGCCGCGCAGGCGTCGAGCAGGCCGCGGGCCTCGTCCTCCTGGGCATCGACCCACCGGAGTAGCTCGGACGCGCTTCCCCACCTGCGGGGGATCTCGTCCACCGGGTCGACGGGGACAACGAGGAGCCTCAGGCCAGCGAGCGCGGCGCGCACGAGGACGGCCGGGGCGTCCCGGCCGACGAAGCTGGTCAGGTGACCGTGGCTGTCCGCGAGGAGTGACGGCGCGGGAGGCAGGGCGACGGGGCGGCCCTTATTGTCGTGAAAGAGGGTCCCGTCCTCGTCGATGCCCAGCCTCTGGAGCAGCTCGTCCCGTGCCATGCGCGTTCCTCTCGCCCTTCTCTTCTGGCGTTTTGCTGCCGCCGGCGCATCGTGGCCCATCATCGCCGGCGCGTCGCGGAGCGCGGCCCGCCGCCGCTACCGGCCTAGGGCCTCCGCGAGGCGTACGAAGTCGGCGGTCCCGAGCCTCTCCGCTCGCGTCGTGGGGGCAATTCCCGTCGCGGCGAAAGCGGCGTCCAGGAGCTCCCGGTCGAAGCCGGAGGCTGTCATGGAGTTGCGGATGGTCTTCCTGCGCTGGGCGAAGGCGGCGTCGATCACGGCGGTGGTCGCGGCGATGCGCTCGGACGAGAGTGGCCTCCCATCCTGCCCCAGGCAGGGCCTGCGGTCGATGCGCACGACGGCGCTCTGGACGTGGGGAGGCGGCATGAAGCTGCCGGGACCCACCTCGAAGCGACCCGTGACCTGGGCATAGAGTCCCAGCTTGGCGGTGTATGCCCCGTAGTCCCTGCCGCCGGGCGTGGCGGCGATGCGATCGGCGACCTCGGCCTGGACCATCACGACCTCGCGCCGGACGCAAGGCATCTGCTCGAGCGCGCGCAGGATCACGGTCGCCGCCACCTGGTACGGCAGGTTGCTCACCAGGAGGTGCGGCTCGGGGTCGAGCCCATCCAGGCCCAGTGCGGCGACGGCAGACGAGAGTCCCCCCGCATCCACGCACAGGGCATCCCCCATCACCAGGGCGAAGCGCTCGGAGTCGCGCTCGCAGGTCTGGGCGAGCACGGGCTCGAGGGCGCGGTCAGCCTCGACCGACACCACAGCCCCGGCGTGGCGCAGGAGGGCGACGGTCAGGGTCCCGATGCCGGGACCGACCTCGAAGACGACGTCGTCGGGACCAAGCTCGGCGAGGTCCAGGATGCGGGTGATGACACCGTCGTTCACCAGGAAGTTCTGGCCCAGCCGATGCTTGGCGAAGAGGCCGAAGCCGTCCAGGACCTCGCGGGTCACGCGAGGGTTGGCTAGCCACGAGCTGGGCGCGACGCCAGACGACCCGGCCGCCCCGGCC
>CAMXZR010000125.1 GCA_947253595.1 uncultured Olsenella sp.
TTTCCATAGTGGTAGCCGCGCTCGCGCGAGAGCGGGCTCGGCAGGCTCCCCAGGATGAGCACCCGCGAGCCCGCATCGAACACGGCCGGAAGCGGCGACTCGACGTGACGCAGGGGACGGGAGGTCCCGGTCCCGCGACCGGTGCCCACGCTACTCTCCCTCGCGGACGGGCTCGTAGAACTCCATGCCGTCGTCCAGTCGCAGCATGCAGAGCTTGCCGAACCCCGCACCTCCCGCCGCGCCGCAGTCAATGTCCCAGCGGTCAGAGACGCCACCCGTCGCCTCGCAGGCACCCACCTTGACCATCTGGCAGAGACCGTCAGCGGACCTCGAAGAGCGCTCGGGGCGGTCGGCCATGCCGTCCAGGTAGGCGGTGGGCGTATGGCCCGCGATCACGATGGGGCCCCGGCCACCGGAGTCGACGAGGTTCGTGGGCCGTCCCCAGAAGTCCTCGCGAATCCAGAGGAGGTCGTCCACAAGCTGCTGGTCGAGAAGGTCGAGGAGGGCCTGCACGTCCCAAGACTCGCGCGGGACAAGCCCGTCCGCGCGGATGCCCGCATGCACCAGGATGTAGGGCCTCTCGCCCACCTGGGTTATGGCGCATACGGGCAGCTGCTCCACCCAGCCGAGGAGCTCCGCCCTCTTTCCCGCCTCGAGTCCGTCGAGCCCCGCGCGGGTGCTTGCCGCTCCGTTGACCTCCCAGTTGTACTGGCGTATGGGGTCGTCGGGCTGCTCCAGGTACGAGAGGAGGAGGTCCTCGTGGTTGCCCATGAGGACGGTGCAGCCAGGGAGGTCGCGACAGCAGCGCAGGACCCCCACGGGATCGGGACCGCGGTCGATCATGTCTCCCAGCATGAAGATGCTGTCGTCAGCGCCGGGGGATATGCGCTCCAGAAGGCGGTCGAGGGGGGCCTGATGCCCATGCACGTCCGAGAACACGTAGGTTGACACGAGCGCTCCTCCTCAGATGGCGGCGTGCGGCCCCGTCGGTGGCGGCTTCGCCTGGTCGCGACTCACAGTTTAGCGGTAGTGCCCCGACACGCGCCTGCCCACCCTCATGGCCCTGAGCCTCCAGCCAGACACGGAGCTCGCCTCCACGATCCGCCCCCCATGCGAAGGGGCGTCTCCGGCGCGCTCGACCTCCGTCACCACGTCGCGCATGGTGGGCTCGAAGCGATCGCCCTTGAGGTGGCATTCCCAGACCACGACCACCGTCCAGCCATCTTCCATGAGCAGAAGCTGGTCACGCTCGTCGCGGGCCCTGTTGCGGCTGAACTTCGCCTCCCAGAACTCCACATTGGACTTGGGCAGGCTCAGGTCGCAGTGGGGGCAGCGATGCCAGAAGCAGCCGTTCACGAAGATGGCCACCTTGCGTCCGGGATAGCAGATGTCGGGACTCCCCGCAGCCTTCTTCCAGTGAAGGCGATAGCCCGGATACCCCGCCATGCGCAGGGCCTCACGCACCCTGAGTTCGGGCTTGGTGTTCTTGCTCTTGTTGGCCTGCATCACATGACGCGTGGCAAGGCTGGTCATGCTGTGGGAGACCGCCTTTCCCATTTGCCGTCGCCGGCGTCGTCCGAATCAACCGGCATGCCCGAGAAGTTGAGGTCACGCGCCAGACGCAAGCTCGCAGCATGGTCGAAGGAGGGCGAGAAGAACGCCGTGACGTTGTCGAACACCTCCTCGAGGGCATCCTCGTAGATGTCCCAGAAGCTCTCTGTGCTCGTGACGCCCTCCACGAAGGGATGGCTCCAGGGGAGGTGGTCGTGGTTGTCGAAGGCAGAGACCCTCTCCGCGCGCACGCGGTGGGACATGGCCCCGTAGAGCGAGTAGCGCTTGTGGCCGAGGAGCCGCTCCGCCGGAACGAGCACGCCGGCCTTCCCGCGACGCGGGGTGTAGAAGAGGCGCTGCATGAGCCTGAAGGCCTTGACGGCACGGGTAAAGCAGTCGAGGTCGAGGGTGCGGCTGTAGGTCCAGAGGTTCATGTAGAAGTACAGCTTGTCGATGACGGCCAGCGTCTGGTCGCTGGCGTGCAGGACCTCCTCGTAGGGCCTGTAGCTCGCCACCGTCTTGCCCGTCTTGGTGAAGAGCACCATCTCGTCCAGGTCGCGCTCGATCTCTGCGTGCACCTCCGTTCCGTCGGAGCGGTCGAGGCCGTCCACGCCGGCGTCGCAGATTGCGTACTCGTTGAAGAAGACCAGTGGGTGCGCTGCTCGGTCCAGGATGTAGTGGCAGAGGAATCCCGCCGCGTAGGCCTCCCCCACGGGACGCTCCTCACGGGTGAGCATCGAGAGCGCGTCATGGAGCGAGAGCAGGAGCCGGGCGGGGCGGGCATGGTGCATGAGGCTGCCCACTCGGTTGCCCTTCGAGACGCGCGGGTCAACCACAAGGTAGAAGAGGGGGTCAGGCCCTTGGTTGCCCAAGAAGAAGGCATCGTGCTCCTCGACGGAGAGCATTCCCAGGCGCGATGAGACGTCGGCGTAGGCATCCCTGCCAAAGAAGTCGTGTGTGAGAATCGCGGGCACGGTGGCTCCTTCCTTCCGTCGCTCCCACACATGGTGGGGTTTCTCGCGCCTCGGCGCAAGGGGCACTTGGGGGGTGTCCACGAGACGTCCCGGGGAGCGACCCCGACCCTGCCGCAGAGCCAGGGCGTGGGTCCGTTGGGC
>CAMXZR010000126.1 GCA_947253595.1 uncultured Olsenella sp.
CTTCCGCGTCAACGACCGGAGCAAGCCATTACATCCCCACCGCCACCTATGGCAGCGCGCATCGCAGCTCCCGGCCGCATCGCGGGACCCAGGGCAGGGCGGACGGCGGCGGTCCCAACGTGACGCGCCGCGGGGCCATCGCGCTCTTCGGCGTCGCGACGCTGGGGGCGAGTGGGTTCTGGTTCGTCAACAGCCGACCCGTCCTCGTCAAGGTGAACGGCCAGGAGATGAAGGTGGCCAAGGGAGCGACCCTGGAGCAGGTCGGGAAGGCGGCGTCTCTCTCGCCCAACGCGGGGAACCTCGTCTCGGTCTCGGGCAGGGTGCTCGAGCAGGGAAAGGGGCATGCCTTTTCCGCCCGAGTCAACGATGCCGACCTCGACCAGGGGCAGATCGACTCCTATCGCGCCAAGGCGGGCGACGACATCCAGATCTCGGACGGCGCAGACCAGGTCGAGGAGTACGCCGCGACGACTCGGGAGGTCCAGCCCAAGCTGCTCATGCAGGGCGGCTACGGTGCCGTCGCCTACGTGTCGCAGTGGGGCAGGCCGGGCAGGGTGGAGACCCGCACCGGCGTGCAGTCCAAGGAGACCGCCGACGCGACCGTGGAGGAGGTCCGGGACTGCATCGTCTTCCTGCATAACGTGAAGCCCGACAACGACCAGAAGCTCGTGGCGCTCACCTTCGACGATGGACCAAGCGAGTACACCCAGCGCTACCTGGACATCCTGAACCAGTATGGCGCCCGCGCGACCTTCTTCAGCTTGGGGAGCCAGATAGCGGCCTACCCCGAGCTCTCGAAGGCGGTCGTCGCCCAGGGGAGCCAGGTCGCGTCGCACTCCTACACCCATCCGGAGCTGCCCGGCCTGGACCAGGCGGCGCTCCAGGAGGAGCTCGGGAAGACCTTCGACGCCATCCGGAACACCGACGGGGTGAGCACCACCATGATCCGTCCCCCCTACGGGGCGTTCAAGGAGTCGACCTGGCTCAAGTCCGGCGGACTCCTCTCGTGCTCCGTCCTCTGGAACCAGGACTCCGAGGACTGGAGGAGACCTGGTGCGGAGGCCATCGCCTCCAACGCGCTGAGCGGTATCGCCCCTGGCTCGATCATCCTCATGCACGACGGCGGTGGCAACCGCGATCAGGACATCGAGGCGCTCCCCACCATCATCAGCAGCCTCCAAGGCCAGGGCTACACCCTCGTCACCCTCAACGAGCTCCTGGCCTCCGACAGCTCCATCCCCGATGACATCAAGACCGGCAACGCCACCCTCCCCGAGGGCTGCGTATGGCCTACCGAGATCGGCGACGCGTAAACCAGCGCGGCCCCGCATGCAGGGCCGCGACCTTGTTGCGAATTGCAGAACGGTTCCCCTTCCCTGGGTATAAGGCAGGGAAGGGGAACCGTCGTTTGGAGGACCATGCAAGTCAGGCACCATCACGTTGAGGTACGCGCGCTGCTCTTGTCCATCCCGGCCTTCGCCCTGGCCGGCTGCCTCGCCTATGCAGGCCACCAGGCCCTGCTCACGCAAAGCCTGGCCTGGGGGCTAATCGCGACCTGTGCGGCGGGAGCGGGAGTAGGCCTCGGCCTCTTTGCCTATGCAGCGCAGCGGAGGGAGCCCGCGGCACTGCCCCAGCGCGCCACCACGCCCGACGCGCGCGACGCGAACGATGGAAAGGGCCCTGCGGAGGCGGAGGAGGTCGTCACCGCTCCCGTCGCCACGTCCCAAAGCGCGACCCTGCCGATTGCCACCGGCAGCCCGTCCGAAGCCGCGGACCAGAACGCTCCCTTCGCAGGCAGCAAGCCAACCTCCGCCAGCATCCAGGAAGTGACCCCGGCCGACGACGCCGAGAGCCCGCGCTCCAAGCTCGACTACCCCGCATTCGCTCGCGCGCTCGCCTCCGCCACAGACCCCCTTGGCCTCCTCAAGGCCCTCGCGACCGACATTCGAATTCGGCAGGCACAGGCAGAGGGAGACGCGCAAGCCCCCCTGCCGCCCAATCAGCCCAGGAGCGAGTCGCTGGACCCCCTCGCCTTCCGCAGGCCGCATCCCCACGCGCAGGGACAGGAGCGCGTCCCCTCCGGACTCGAGCTCTACCTGGCACGCAGGCTCGAGGAGGCGGGCCTCTTCTCTAAGGACGTCCGCCTCCCCTCGGTCGACGCCGTGGTCCTCTCTTCCACCCAAGGCATCTACCTGCGCATCCTAGACCAGGAGCTTCCATACCTGGCCAAACTGCGCGTGCTCGCCATCGAGGCCGCCCTCAACTCCGTGCGTTACGCAGCGAGCTACTTCGACGACCCCGATGACGTGAGCATGGAGGACTGCTGCAAGCTCGACCGGGAGCTTGCCGCCTCCATCTGCGCGCAGATGCCGCCCCTCAACCAGCCCGTCCCCCTCCAAGAGGGAGAGCTCCCCGACGGGGAGTGGACCGTGCGTCGAGCCATCTCCTCCGCCATCGAGAACCTCCAGCTCCCCTATCGCCTGGAAGCGGACTTCCGCTGCAACGTCTCGGACGGAAACGTGGCCATCCAGGTTGAGCTCACGCCGGAGTCGGTCTTTCCCTCGTCCATGTTCGTGGGCGGGCTCGGCGTGGTTCCCAGCAGTCGCCA
>CAMXZR010000127.1 GCA_947253595.1 uncultured Olsenella sp.
CGAGATGCTCAGGAGTCTCGTGGGCTCGGAGATGTGTATAAGAGACAGCCGTCAGGCTGACCCACGAGGACTTCGAGGAGCCGTCCAATGGCTGACTGGTCGAGGCGCTTCTCCGCCTCCTACCGCTTCATGCGCGTCTCGCGCGCCACCGGGATGGAGGTCGGGAGGCTCGGCAACGTCCGTGCGGGCGGGACCATAGAGCGCAACCTGGACAAGGCCTACGAGACCGGCTCGGTGGACTTCGTGGGCCAGCTCGACCTCGGGGCGGACCTGCTGAGGGTCTGGCTCGACGCGACCTTCGCCGACGGGACGACGGCCTCCGAGCCGCTGGGGACCTTCCTCGTCTCCGTGCCGAGGGCCGAGCGCTCGGGCGGCGTGTCCAGGGGGACCGCCGACCTGTCGGGGAGGCTCCGCGAGGCCGCCGAGGACGAGCTCGAGCCCATGGCCGTCCCCACGGGGACCAACGCCGTGTCCCACGCCGCCGGGATGCTGCGGGACGCGGGGCTCGAGGTGGTGGCGGACGACTCCGACTGGGCCACGTCGTCCACGTGGGTGCTCGGCGCCGGGGCGCAGGACGAGAGGCTGTCCACGCGCCTGGGGGCGGCGAACGCCCTCCTGGAGGCGGCGGGCTTCTCGGCAGCCCGGACCGACCCCATGGGCCGCGTCATGCTCAGGCGCCACGTGGGCGTCGAGGGCCGCGCCCCGTCGCTGCGCATGGAGGAGGGGCCTCTGGCGCGCTTCTGCGACTCCTGCACCGACGAGAGGGACGCCTCTGGCGTGGCGAACGTCGTCCACGCGGTCTACTCGACCGCCGAGGAGACGGTCGTGGGCGTGGCCGTTGACGACGACCAGGAGAGCCCGTGGAGCACCGTGAGCAGGGGCTGGCGCAAGTCGGCCTCGTACAGCTTCAGCGACCTGCCGCAGGGCGACAGCGCGCAGGCGCGGCAGGCCGCGGCGGACGCGAAGGCGCGCGAGCTGCTCGCGAGCCAGCAGAGCGTCGTCCACAGGGTCACGGCCAGGCACGTCTACGCGCCACTGTCCGTCGGGGACGCCGTTGACGTGCTGTGGCCGTCGGCGGGCATCAGGGGGAAGTTCGCCGTCCGCAGGATTGCTCTCACGCTCGTGGGAGGATGCCCGATGGAGATGGAGGTGAGGCGCTTTGAGCGATGAGCTGGCGAGGGCCGCGAGGTCGGCGGGCATCAGGCTCGCGGACGCCCTCTGGGCCAGGCCGCAGGCCTCGCAGGGGGCGTTCTTCGGCACCGTCTCCTCCGTCGCCGGGGCCACCGCGACCGTGGAGGCGATGGGGGCGACCCTCGCGGGCCTGCCCATGACCACGGCATGCGGGGGAGCGAGGGAGGGCGACCGCTGCGTGCTGGCGCGCGTCGGGGCGGGGCTGGTCGTCATCGGGATAGTTTCGAGGTAGGGAGGCGCACATGGCAGGGGCGGCGCTCTTGCAGGACGAGGCGGGCAACATCGACCGCGTCCGCATGTCGGACGGCAGGGTGTTCAGGATTGCGTCAACGGTGGCGACGGAGGCGGCCACGGAGGCGAGGTCCGCCGCGCAGAGGGCGCAGGCAGCCGCCGCCGAGTCGTCGTCGGCCACCGAGGAGCTGAGGCGCTCGCAGGGCGCCAACGACGCCGCGCAGGCCAAGAACGGCGAGGCCCAGAGGGCGAACGACGCCGCGCAGCTCGCCAACAACGCGGCGCAGATGGCGAACAACGCCGCCGCCAAGGGGCTCGTCATCGTGCAGCTACAGATGAACCAGTACTCGGAGTCGCTGGGCAGGCCGACCGTCGATGGCGAGCCGGGAAGGCTCTATGTGGTCCCCGCAGGGGAGAACGCGAGCGACCGCTACCTGGAGTTCATGTGGATTGGCGGCGGCTGGGAGCGCATCGGCTCCCAGTCTTCGGCGACCGCCGAGCCGATAACGGCAGAGGACATCGACGCCGCCCTGGACTACGGCTCGCAGGGGAGGCAGGGCACGCAGGTCCTGAACCTGAGCGGGCTCACGTACCTGTGCAGGAAGCTCGTCGAGATGTTCGGGCTCCTGGCGAAGGCGCTGGACGGGAAGGCAGGCTCATCCCACAAGCACTCCGCGTCGGACGTGTCTTCCGGCGTCCTTCCGGCCTCCCGTGGTGGCACGGGCGTCCAGTCGGCGCGCGAGGAGCGCAAGCGCCTAGGACTCGGGACGACCACGGGGGCGCTCCCCGTGGCCAACGGCGGCACGGGGGCGACGAGCGCCGCCGCGGCAAGGGCCTCCCTCGGCGCCGCTTCCTCCTCCGACCTCGATGGCCTCAGGGGGTTCCTTGAGGGGAGAACGAGGTCGGGCCGGGTCGCCGTGAACGCCAGCCTCTCCTACGAGACGTTCGGCCCGCTGGTGGTCGTCCACGCGCTCAACGTCAGGAGCAAGACCGACGCGGGGACATTGCCGGAGGCCGTCAGGCCGTCCGCGACCGCCTACGGTGGCGCGTCCGCATCCCAGTACGGAGGCTTCGTCCGGGTGGAGCCGAGCGGCC
>CAMXZR010000128.1 GCA_947253595.1 uncultured Olsenella sp.
GCTGCGGGCGAGCGCGCGCCAGAGGGCCACCTTCGCCGAGCTCGCGGCCGGGGACGAGGCGGCGGGGGACCGTCCCGCGGACGGCGAGCTCAGCCTGGGATGCGTGGTGCGCCTTGACAGGGGGTATCCCGTCGTGCTCTGCGAGGAGGGGGCGTTCAGGGCGGAGTTTGCCGTGGCGCTCTCTAAGGCGGGCCGGGCAGACGCGAGCAAGGGTCGCGTCGCCGTGGGCGACTGGGTTGCCCTGCGTCGGCCTCCCGCTCATGACATGGGCATCATCCAGGAGGTGCTCCCGCGCGAGAGTGACGTCGCGCGCTGGCGCGGCGGGTCGAGGGGAGAGCGGCAGACCCTTGCCGCCAACGTGGGGGTCGTGCTGGTCGTGCAGGCACTGGGGGAGTCTCCCGTCTCCTGCGACCGCATCGTCCGCTCGGCCGTGATAGCCCGCGACTGCGGCTGCCAGGTCGCCGTTATGCTCACCAAGGCGGACCGTGCGGGGTCACGGCTCCTCGTCCGCGACGTCGAGGCGATACGCGCCGTCCTGGGAAGGGACCTTCCTGTCTGCGTCAGCTGCCTCGCGGATGCCGAGGCGTGTCTGCGTCTGGACCTGGAGGAGGCCACCCGCGCGGCGGGGGCCAGCTGGGGCCTGGGGGGCGTGCGCGAGCTGGTTCCCCCGGAATCCGTGTCCATCGTCCTGGGCGAGTCGGGTGCAGGTAAGTCCACCCTCCTCAACTCCCTTCTCGGACACGAGTCCCTGGAGACGGGGAGCGTGCGCGCCTCCGACGATGCGGGTCGCCACACCACGGTCGCCAGGCGCATGGTGAGCGTTCCCGGAGGCGGCGTGGTGGTGGACGAGCCGGGCCTGAGGAGCCTTCCCCTGGTGGGGCACGAGAGGGGTCTGGCGCTGGTCTTTCCCGATCTTGCCGACGCGGCACGTGACTGCCGCTTCCGTGACTGCACGCACACCCACGAGCCTGGCTGCGCCGTGAGGGCGCTCTTGGACTCCGGTGCCGTCTGCCGCCCGAAGTACGACGCCTACGTGGCCCTTGCGCGCGAGATGCGCTCCTCTCTGGGTGTTCTGGACCCGGACGTGGTCCTCTAACTTCTCTACAAACGCCTGTTCAGACCATAGATGCGCGCAGCTGCATGCCAGCTGCGCGCGAGCTTCGTGCCAGCTCGATTCTCAAGGATGCGGACGGCCCCCCTCACGGACGGGACAATCTCCTCACGGGCGGTCGAGTCCGGGAGAAGTCGTCTGGGGAGGGGCACGCATGTCGTTTAGGTTCAGGGTCGTCTTTGCCTCCGCCTGCGCGGTGCTCGCCCTACTCCTCTGCCACGTCTACGTACAGGGGGTGCGGGAGGAGGCCGAACATGCGAGGTCGGAGGCCATCGCGCGCTATGGCGGAGAGATTGTGGGCCTGGTCGTGGCCAGCGAGGGGCTGGAGCCAGGCCAGGTCGTGGGGCAGGCCGACGTGAGCGTGCGCGACTGGGCCGTCGCCCTCGCGCCCGAGGGTGCGGCGACCCGGCTGGAGGACGTCGTTGGACGTGAGGTGAGCGTCCCGGTGGCGCGCAACGCGCCCGTCACCGAGCTCGCCTTCCGCAGCAGCTCAGACTCTGCCCAGGTTCCGACGGGGCACGTGGGCCTCTCCCTTCCCATCACCGACAAGCTCGGCGTCTCGCGCAGCGTGGCCGTGGGCTCCCAGGTCATCGCCTATCGCGTGGGCGACTCGGGCTCCGAGCTCCTCGCCCGCGACATCCAGGTCATCTCGTCTCCCGGGACTTCCTCCATCGCCAGCTCGGGGCAGCTGGGTCTGGCCGTGCTCCCCAAGGACGTGGCGGCGGTCCTCTCGTCCAGTGCGAAGGGCGACCTGAGGCTGGTGCTGCCCGCAGAGGACGTAAGGGATGGGGAGGGCGGCGCGGCGACCAGGCCGCCGGAGGCGATCGAGGATCCTGCCGAGGCGTCTGCGCCCGAGGGTGCCACGGCGTGCGACGGAGCGGCGGCGAGGGACGGGCAGAGCGAGAAGGACAAGGGCGGAGCAGGCGAGAAGGACAAGCCCACGAACCAGGCCAGATGGCCTGCGACGGCCGGGAGTGCAGGGACGGGGCAGGCGACGGACAGGAAGGGATAGGTGCGGGGATGGGCGATCTTTGGTTGGGGTGCACGTCGCGGGGAAACAGGGCGGAGGTCGCACGTGCGCTCAGGTCGATTGAGCCCTTTGCGGTCCTTTCGTTTGCCGATGATGCCGCAGACATGCGAAGGCGCTTCGGAGAGGAGGAGCCCCAGAGCGTCAGCGCCATCGTGGGACTGTCGGGGAGGGGCGTGTCAGACGTCAACCTCGCGGCCGCCCTGGCCAAGGATGGCCTGGCGAGCGAGGTGGTGCTGGTGGGCAGGCAGGTCTCGGGGTCTCTGCGCTCGCGCGCGGCCCGGGCAGGAATCGGCCGGGTCGTCGACCTGGACGAGCTTGGCATGTCGTCTGGCCGCCCCGAGGGGGCAACGTCCAGCGCGAGGGGTCGTGCGG